>NZ_CP027668.1:4155000-4494445 GCF_003008515.1 Phreatobacter cathodiphilus
AACGAAGCCGGCCGCCGAGGCCGCACCCGCTCCGGCCGCCGCGGCGGCGCCCGCTGCGGGCGAGCTCGACGAGCTGAAGAACCAGCTCTCCGCCATGCAGAAGAAGATCGAGAGCCTGTCGCGGAAATAGCGGCGGGCGCGCCGCGTCAGGCGCTCAGGGCGCGTGGCGCGGCCGGGGTCGCGAGCCACGGCCTGGCGTCGCTGGCCGGGCCCGTATGGTCGCCCTGCAGGTAGTCGCAGCCGAGCTCGGCCAGCACGACGGCCACCTCCTCGCTCGGCACCCATTCGGCGATGGTCGTCAGGTTCATGTGCCGGGCCAGTTCCAGCAGCGCCTTCACGAAGTGGCGGTCGTCCGGGTTCGAGTGGAAGCTCGCGACGAAGGCGCCGTCGATCTTCACGCAGTTGATGCCGAGCTTGCGCAGGTTGCGGAACGAAGTGTGGCCGGCGCCGAAATCGTCGATCGCCACCCGGCACCCCAGCGCCTGGACCCGCGCGACGAAGCGGCGCGTGTCCTCCACGTCGGCAATGGCCGAGGTCTCGGTGATCTCCACCATCAGCCGCTCGACGGCGCCGGGATGGGTGCGGTGCCAGGCCTCCAGCGCCCGCAGCCAGCTCATGTCCATGGTGGTCGCCGGCGACACGTTGACCGAGAGCCGGAGGTCGGGCGCGGCGATCAGCTCGGCCATGGTGAGTTCGAGGACGCGGGCGTCGACGAGCCGGACGAGGCCGAGTTTCTCAGCCAGCGGCACGATGGCGCTCGCCGGCAGCAGCGTGCCGTCGGCGCGGCGGATGCGCAGCAGGCACTCGTAATAGGCCGCCCGCCGCTCCGGGCCCGCCGTCACGATGGGCTGGAAGGCGAGGCCGATGCGCCGGTCGTTGAGGGCGGAGACGATCTCGTCGGTGGTCTTCAGGTTCTCCTGGCGGGCGCGTTCGCGCTCGAGGCTCGGTGCATAGATCTGGAAGGCGCCGCGCCGGCGCGCCTTGAGGCCGTCGAGGGCTTCCTGGGCCCGGCCGAGCATGGCGGCGAGGCTGTCGGCGTGCCGCGGGGCGATGATCCCGCCGATGGTCACCGTGATGGCCACGGGTCCGGCGCGGGTGAGGAAGACGTCGTCGCGCACCGCATTGAGAATGCGCTCCGCGGCGATCTCCATGTCCTCGGGCTGGCAATTGCGGATCAGCATGCCGAACTTGTTGCCCGACAGGCGGCCGAGCAGGTCGCCGCCACGCAGCCGGGTGCGGATGCGCTTGCCCACCGCCGCGATGATCTCGTCGGCGATGTCGAAGCCGTAGGCCTCGTTCACATGGGCGAGGTTGTCGACCGCCGCGACGAGGAGGCCGATGGAGCCGCGCACCTTGACGGCGTCTTCGAGGGCGGTCTCCAGCACCTCGCAGAAGCGGTGGCGCGAGAGCTGGCCGGTCATCGGGTCGATCTCGCTGGCCTCGATCAGACGGCGGCGGGTCTCGTAGCTTTCGGTGATGATGCGGACCGCGCCGTGGGCGCGCAGCGGCCGACCGTCGGAGGAAGCGAACCAGCGGCCGGAATCCTCGACCCAGTGGGTCAGGCCTCCGTGGCCGCGGATCGCATATTCGATGGCGTAGGCGACGCCTCCGCCGCGATCCACGTGCGGCGAGTTGACGATGGCCTCGTAGCGTCCGGCCGGCGATTCCTTCGCCAGCATCTGGGCATAGGCGCGGCCCGAGGAGAGGTGGCGGGGGTCGATGCCGAGCACGTCGCCGGCATTGTCGCTCCAGGTCAGGCGGTCGGAGGGGATGGCCCATTCATAGGTCACCGTTCCCACCGAGTTGAGGATTTCGGCCGCGGCGGCCGGGGTCTCGCTCCCGGCCCCGCGCTGAACGATCGTGCTCTCGTCCCGAACCACTGCCCGTCCGTCCGTTGCTTGTTGCTTGGCACCAATAGGCAGCAAAACAATGAAGGAACTCTTTTGAAGAGCGCCCCGGCCCCCTTTTGTGACGCTGCGTCATGCGCCCGGCGCTGTGGTGAATCCCTAAACTTGTCCCGATCCGGAACGGACCGTCGGGCACGGGCGTTGCTGTGACGGTATCGCCGGTCCTTCAGGGGCCGGTCGAACGTCACGGAGCGGGACATGACCATGGTTCATCCGGCAGGCTCTTCCCAGCCTCCCCGCTGGCGTCGCCGCGAGGAAGACCGCGCCGGCGCCGGCCGGCGCTCCGCCGCCGGCAGCTTCCAGGAGGCGCTGTCGTCGCTGCCCGTCCCCCCGCGGCCCTTCCGCAGCGACGAGGAGCGCACCATCCGCGCCCGCCCTGCCGCGGCCTTCGTGGCTCAGCTTCTCGCCGAGCGCCTCGCTCCCGTGCGCCGCCGCCGTCGCGGCGACCGCGAGGAGGTGGACGCCCGCTATCACGCCGCCGATCCCGACTCCCAGCCGACCGCCAGCGGCTCGCTCATCCGCCGCGACATCTGAACGCCGCGCCGCGCTTCTCAATAGCCGAGCGCGAGCCCGTCCTTGCGCGCATCCGAGCCGCCCACCAGGAATCCCGAACGGTCGATGCGGATCATCTGACCGCCGCCGATCGGCTTCACCGTCACGTCGACCTGGTGGCCCATGGCCCGCACCTTCTCGATCGTCGCCTGCGGCCAGGTCGGCTCCACCGTCGTCTTCTCGCCCTCGAAGAAGGCGCGCGGCGAATCGATCGCCGCCTGCGGGTCCATGCCGTAGTCGACGGTGTTGCAGACCACGTGGGCATGGCCCGACGACTGGTAGCTGCCGCCCATCACGCCGAAGGAGCAGGTGACCTCGCCCTTCTCCAGCATCATCGCCGGGATGATCGTGTGCATCGGCCGCTTGCCCGGTCCGATGCAGTTGGGGTGCGTCTCGTCGAGGTTGAAGCTGGAGCCGCGGTTCTGCAGCAGGATGCCCGTCTCGGGCGTGCAGATCTTCGAGCCGAAATGGTGGAAGATCGAGTTGATGAAGGACACCGCCATGCGGTCGCGGTCGACGATCGAGCAGTAGATCGTGTTGGTGCCCGGCGGCGGCGGGATGAGGCGCGGCGTACGCTTGCCGGGGTCGATCATGCCGGCGAGGGTCTTGGCGAAGTCCTTGGAGACGAGCTGCTCGACCGTCACCGTCATGGCGGCGGGGTCGGCGATGTGGCTGTCGCGCAGCGAATAGGCGAGCCGCGCCGCCTCGATGCCGATGTGCAGCCGCTCCGGCGAGGTCGGGTCCATGCCCTTCACGTCGAACTGCTCGAGGATGTTGAGGATGATGAGGGCGGTGATGCCCTGGCCGTTCGGCGGCAATTCGGCGACGCCCGTGCCCTTGTAGTCGCCGATGACCGGCGTCTCGACCGTGCCGCGGTGGGAGGCGAGGTCCTCGAGGCTCATCAGGCCGCCCTTGGCCTTCAGCGTGGCGACGATGTCCTCGGCCACGCGGCCCTCGTAGAAGCCCTTGGCGCCCTTGGCGGCGATCTCCTCCAGAGTGGCGCCGAGCGCCGCGCTGGTCATGCGCTCGCCGGCGGTGGGGGCGCGGCCGTTCAGCAGGTAGTGGCGCGAGGCACCCGTATCCTTGGCGAGGGCTGCGGCGTCGGCCGGCCAGTCGAAGGCGACGCGCGGCGTCACCGGCCAGCCGTTCTTGGCATAGCCGATGGCGGCCTGCAGCACCCGGCCCAGGTCGAACCGCCCGTGGGTCCTGAGGATCGTCTCCCAGGCCTCGATGGCGCCCGGCACGGTGACGGCATGGACCGAGTCGGTCGGCACCGAGGTCAGGCCCTGGGCGCGCAGCTTCTCGGCCGTCGCGGCCTTCGGCGCCCGGCCCGAGCCGTTGTAGCCCCAGATCGGCTGGCCCGGCTTCGAGATGAGGGTGAAGCAGTCGCCGCCGATGCCGGTCATGTGAGGCTCCACCACGGCCATGACGCCCACCGCGGCGATGGCCGCGTCGGCGGCTGTTCCGCCGGCTTTCAGGATGTCGATGGCGGCGGCGGTGGCGAGCGGGTGCGAGGTCGCCGCCATGGCCTCCGTGGCATAGGCGGGGGAGCGGCCGGGATTGTGGAAGTCGCGCGTCTGGTAGGTCACGGGGGCATCCTCCCTCGCCCGGACTTTCGCCGGGACTGAAAAGCTGGCATCACCGGCTTGCGGCCGCATTCTTGTTCTATGAATAACACAAGGGTCGGCCGCCCGCCACGATGCGGGTGGGTCCGGCTTGTGCACGGGGCGCAGGGCTTGTTGCAAGCATGCTCCGGCCGGACGGCCCATGCGCTGACGCCGACACCCCTGTCCCGGAGCCGACGATGAGCCTTTCCCTCGACACCTGCCGCAGCCTCGCCCATGCGGCGCTCGCCACCGGCCGCGAGAAGGGCATGAAGCCCCTCGGCGTGGTCATCGTCGATGCCCGCGGCGCGGTGCGCCTCACCCTCGTGGAGGACGGCAACGCGCCGCTGCGCGCCGACATCGCCCACGGCAAGGCCTTCGGCTGCGTGATGGTGGGGGTCGGCGGCCGGGCGCTGGAGCGCATGGCCAAGGAGCGCCCGCATTTCATCGGCGCCCTCGGCGGCCTCACCAAGGACCGCCTGACGCCCGTTCCCGGCGGCGTGCTGATCCGTGACGCGGGCGGCGCGATCCTCGGCGCCGTCGGCATTTCCGGCGACACCTCCGACAACGACGAGGTCTGTGCGCTGGCCGGCATCGCCGCCGTCGGCCTCAAGGCCGATACCGGCGCCTGATCTCCAACGGAAAAGGCCGGTCGCGGGACCGGCCTTTTTGACATGCGAAGCGAGGAGGCGATCAGTCGTTGGTCGTCGTCTTCGGCTTCAGGATCTGCTTGCCGCGATACATGCCGGTCTTGAGGTCGACGTGGTGCGGGCGGCGCAGGTTGCCGGAATCCTTGTCCTCGACATAGGTCGGGGCCACGAGGGCATCATGCGAGCGGCGCATGCCGCGACGCGAGGGCGACGTCTTTCTTCTCGGAACGGCCATGGAACTCTCTTCTGGCGGGGCCGCAGGAGGAAGCCCCCCGGGCGAACGGCGAAATCGTGAGACGCGGGCCTATACACGCTTTCTCCCGGCCTTGCCAGTGCCCGCGCCGAGTTTTGTGAATCGGGCGGTGGGCGGCAGGACCCAAGTGCGTCCGTCGAGGCTCGGCCGTTCCGGCCTCGCACCTCGGGATGAGGAGGGCGGAGACTGGCCCGTCGGCAGACCGGCATGCCGTCCAGCCCTCCTGCCGATCTCGACCTCCTCATCCTGAGGCGCGAGCCCCGGCGATGCGTCAGCATCGTCCGGCGGTGAGCCTCGAAGGACGCACTCCCCTGGTGCAGCCCTAGCCCCGGTAGGCGAATTGCAGCAGCAGCGTCCGCTGCAGGAACGAGAAGTTGTTGTCCGACACCAGGGTGACGATGGTCTCCCCCTCGCCGTTCCGGTGCACGGCGATGCCCTCCATGTTGTCGATCTGCGAGGACATGTCCGCCGAGAGCACGATGGGCCCGTCGAGCGTCGCGCCGGCACGGACCGCGGCGAGGTCGATCCGCCGCACGCGGAAGGCGACGCCGCGCCAGGCCGAGAACCAGCGCTCCAGCAGCAGCATGTCGCCGCCCGGCAGGAAGGCGAGGTCGGTGATGTCGAAATCGTTGGTGCGCTTGACGAAGATCTCGCGCGCCGGCCCCTGGCCGATGAGGAAGCCGCGGATGTCGCCGGCCTCGTTGAGCGCCCGCTCCGACAGGGCGAGCAGCGTGCCGGCGAGCGGCGAGGGACGCGGCAGCACGCCGAGCGCCTCGATGCCGCGGTTGGAGGGCAGGCGGTTGGCGCCCATCGGCACCGGGCTCGGCACGCCGCGGGCGAGCACGCCCTCGCGGCCGAACCCGTCGAAGCGGAAGATGCGGTGGGTTCGCTCCACGCCGATGAAAGCGGTGCCGCCCTCGATCCACAGGCTCTCGGTGTCCCAGTTGCCGGTCTCGGCCAGCGGCCGGCCGCCGGGGCCGAGCACCGCGGCCATGCGCGCCTTCGACAGGCCCGAGAGCCGCCCGCCCTCCAGGTCGATGCTCGCGGTGAGCCATTGGCCCTGGTCGGAAATCGCGGTGAGGCGCTGGCCCGTCGCATCCGTGCGCAGCGACGACAGGCCGCCGAAGCCGCGGTAGTCGGACTGCAGTTCGAGGCCGCCACGGAAGGCGAAGGCGCCGAACTGCTGCTTGTCCGCCTCGCGCGGCGTGAAGGCGTTGATGGGAAAGGAGCGGATCTCGATGTCGACGGGCGCGCGGGGCAGGGGGCCGCGGGCCTCGGCGGCCGGCGCGAGGACCGGCGCCGCGAGAAGCCCCCCGGCGAGAGCCAGGGCCCCGCGGCGCGTCGGACTGTGCATCAGGCGACCCGCCGGCGGGGGGCGGGGGCGGCGCCGCCGCCTTCGCTGGCATGTTCGTCGAAGAGTTCGGCGAGCTTTTCCGTCATGGCGCCGCCGAGCTCCTCGGCGTCCACGATGGTCACGGCGCGGCGGTAATAGCGCGTCACGTCGTGGCCGATGCCGATGGCGATGAGCTCCACCGGCGAGCGGGTCTCGATCTCCTCGATGATCCAGCGCAGGTGGCGCTCCAGGTAGTTGCCCGGGTTCACCGACAGCGTGGAATCGTCCACCGGCGCGCCGTCGGAGATCATCATCAGGATCTTGCGCTGCTCGGAGCGGGCGAGCAGGCGCTTGTGCGCCCAGTCCAGCGCCTCGCCGTCGATGTTCTCCTTGAGGAGCCCCTCGCGCATCATCAGGCCGAGGTTCTTGCGCGCGCGCCGCCAGGGCGCGTCCGCCGCCTTGTAGATGATGTGCCTGAGATCGTTGAGGCGGCCCGGATTGGCCGGCTTGCCGTTCTGCAGCCAGTGCTCGCGCGACTGCCCACCCTTCCAGGCGCGCGTCGTGAAGCCGAGGATCTCCACCTTCACGCCGCAGCGCTCCAGCGTGCGGGCGAGGATATCGGCGCAGGTCGCCGCCACCGTGATCGGACGGCCGCGCATCGAGCCGGAATTGTCGAGCAGCAGCGTCACCACCGTGTCGCGGAAGTTGGTGTCGCTCTCCTGCTTGAAGGAGAGCGCCGCCATCGGGTCCATGATGACGCGCGGCAGGCGCGCGGGGTCGAGGATGCCCTCCTCGAGGTCGAAGTTCCACGAGCGGTTCTGCTGCGCCATCAGGCGGCGCTGCAGCCGGTTGGCGAGGCGCGAGACGACGGGTCCGAGATTGGACAACTGCTTGTCGAGATAGGCCCTGAGCCGGTCCAGCTCCTCGGCGTCGCAGAGGTCGGGCGCGTCGATGATCTCGTCGAATTTCGGCGTGAAGGGCTTGTATTCCGGCCCCTTGCGCTCGGCGTTCTGGCTCTTCGGCCGCCACGGCTCGCTGGCGTCCTCGGCGTCGCCGAGGTCGTTCTCGTCGGGCAGTTCGGCCGTCTCGGCGTCGGAGGCCTCCTGGGCGCCCTCCGGCGACTCGTCCGCCATCTCCTCGGCATCCTCCATCTGCATGCCTTCGGAGGATTCCTCGTCCTGGCTGTCCGGGCTCTCGCCCGATTCCGGGCTCTCCTGCTCCTGGCTGTCGGAGCTGTCCTCGTCGTTGTCCTCGTCCGAGCGGCCCTGCTCGTCGCCCATGTCGAGCGATGTCAGGAGGTCGCGCACCGCCTTGCCGAAGGCGCGCTGGTTGTTCTCGAGCCCGACGAGCGCCTCGAGGTTCTTGCCGGCCTTGCTCTCGATGGTCTCCCGCCAGAGGTCGACGATCTTCGCCGCCTGGGCCGGCGCCGCCTGTCCGGTCAGCTTCTCGCGCACCATCAGGGCGAGGGCATCCTCCAGCGGCGCATCGGCCTTGTCGGTGATCTCCTCGTACTTGCCCATGCGGTGGTAATGGTCTTCCAGCCGCGCCGTGAGGTTCTGCGCGACACCCGTCATGCGGTTGGAGCCGATCGCCTCGATGCGGGCGTTCTCCACCGCCTCGAAGACGGCGCGGGCGGCCTGCCCCTCGGGGATCATCGACCGGTGGACCTTGGAATTGTGCACGGCGAGCTTCAGCGCCATGGCGTCGCCGTGGCCGCGCACGATGGCGGCATCCTTCGGCGAGAGCTTGCGCGGCGGCTCGGGCAGGCGCGCCTTGTCGCCGACGAGGCCGGGCTTGTCGGCGGCATAGGTGACTTCGAGGTCGCGGCGGGCGATGGCGCGCATGCAGGAAGCCACCGAGCGCTTGAACGGCTCGGTCGGGCTTTCCTTGGTGTTCGGCTTGGCCTTGGAATTGGAGCTCACGAAAGATCCTTTTTCAGCCAGATGCGGCGATGCCCGGGCGGAAAGTCGCCGAGTTCGCCGAAAATCTCATAACCCAGCTTCTGGTAGAAGCCGTCGCCCTGGAACGAGAAGGTGTCGAGATAGACATGGCGTGCGCCACGCTTCGCCGCCACCGCCTCGGCCCTCGCCATCAGCTCCGTGCCGACGCCGGTGCCGCGCAGCGCCTCGTCGATCCACAGGAGCTCGATGAAGCACCAGTCCCAGAGCGTGTGGCCGACGATGCCGCCCTTGATGGCGCCGGCCTCGTCGCGCACCGAAACGGCGAAGCGCTTCCACTTCGTGGGCCCGGCCTTCGCCGTGTTGTAGGCGACGAGGCCCTTGACCACGGCCCGCGCCGTCTCGGCGACGCGGGTTTCCTCGGCGATGCGAAAATCACTAATCATGAACGCTGCGCGGCCGGATGTATCGCTTCAATACTACGTGGCCCCATTGGTATCCTTCATCGTCGGGGGCCTCGCAGAGGCCGCTCTCGATGACCTTCCAACCAGTTATCTGACCCCAGGTCTTAAACCGGTTTTTCAGCGTTTCTGCCGCCCGCATGCCTTTTGCTTCCGAATAAGCGATCACATACCCGTAAGGTGGGGCGTATGGGGGACGCATCAGGCCCTCAATCTTAGTGCAATCCGCTTGAACAGGGGCAAGGTGGTTTGCCTTTTTGACTTCGATGAAGGCCTTCAGCGTCCGATCGTCTTTGCTCCAGACGCATATGTCCGGCCGAGACAACGCAGTCTGCGGCTTTGGCCCTTTGAGCAGCCCGACTTCCCTCCGAATCTTTTGGTAGGTCGCATCGACAAAAACTCCATAACCAAGGCTATGGATGCCATCCGCGATCTTCATCTGAAGAAATGACTCGGGAGCGTGGGAAAGCCACCACCCGGCCATCCCCACATATACTTCAGCGGCTTCGCGAATGGACTGCCCAATTTTCTCTTCAATACGAGTCATGGTGGGCAGTCCTCCGATGGCCAGACCTTATTCTCAGCTCAGCGCCACGTTGACGGCGCTCTCCGGCAGCTCCTGGCCGAAGCAGCGCTGGTAGAACTCGGCGACCAGCGCCCGCTCCAGCTCGTCGCACTTGTTCAGGAAGGTGAGCCGGAAGGCGAAGCCGATATCCTTGAAGATGTCGGCGTTCTCCGCCCAGGTCAGCACGGTGCGCGGGCTCATGACGGTGGAGAGGTCGCCGTTCATGAAGGCGTTGCGGGTGAGGTCCGCCACGCGCACCATCTTGTTCACCTGGTCGCGCCCCTCGGCCGTCTTGGCGAAGTTCTTCGACTTGGCGAGGATGATGCCGACCTCGTTGTCGTGCGGCAGATAGTTCAGCGTGGTGACGATGGACCAGCGGTCCATCTGCGCCTGGTTGATCTGCTGGGTGCCGTGATAGAGGCCCGTCGTGTCGCCGAGGCCGACCGTGTTCGCCGTGGCGAAGAGGCGGAAGGCGGGGTGGGGGCGGATGACGCGGCTCTGGTCGAGCAGGGTCAGACGGCCCGAGCTTTCGAGCACGCGCTGGATGACGAACATCACGTCGGGGCGTCCCGCGTCGTACTCGTCGAACACCAGCGCCACGTTGTGCTGGTAGGCCCAGGGCAGGATGCCGTCGCGGAACTCGGTGATCTGCTTGCCGTCCTTCAGCACGATCGCGTCCTTGCCGACGAGATCGATGCGGGAGACGTGGCTGTCGAGGTTGACGCGGATGCAGGGCCAGTTGAGGCGGGCCGCGACCTGCTCGATATGGGTCGACTTGCCGGTGCCGTGATAGCCCGAGACCATGACGCGGCGGTTGAAGGCGAAGCCCGCCAGGATCGCCAGCGTCGTCGGCTTGTCGAACAGATAGTCCTGGTCGAGATCCGGCACATGGTCGCCGCTGGTGGAATAGGCCGGGACCTGCATGTCGGAATCGATGCCGAACGTCTGGCGCACGGAAACGGTCGTATCCGGGAGCCCGGACACATTGTCAGTCTGCACTGTCACGAAAGAACCTCCGATGCCGCGTTCGGCGCAGCGAGCCAAATCCTCATGATGGCGGCGACCTTACCAGATCGCATCCAAAGCCCGGAAGGGTGCCCTTCGCGGGAATGCCATTCGAAATTCTGATGCGTCGCATCATGGTGCCGACCTCGTGAGGTCAGCAGAAGCCGACGGATTTCAGATAGTTGTAGGCCTGGATGATCTCGCGCAGCTTGTCCTCGCGCGAGCGGTCGCCGCCGTTGGCGTCCGGATGCATGCGTTTGGCGAGCTCCTTGAAGCGCGCCTTGATCTCTGCGGCGGTGGCGTGGATGTCGAGGTTGAGGGCGTCGAGAGCCTTGCGCTCGGCGTTGCGGATCATCCGCCCTTCCGGCTCGGCGGGCCGCTCGCTGGCCTGCCGCCAGTCGGCGCCGTCGAACATGCCGAAGGGGTCGGCCGCCTTGCGCGGGTCGAAATGCGGCTTGGGGTCCTCGCGCCGGCCGCTCTTCGTCCAGGAATTGACGCCCATGCTCCAGGTCGGCCGGTGGCCGGTCAGCGCGTCCTTCTGATAGGCGGCGACGGCGGCGTCGTTCATGCCGGCGAAGTAGTTGTAGCTGGCGTTGTATTCCTTGACGTGGTCGAGGCAGAACCAGACGAACTCGCCCTCCCGGTCGCGGCCGAGCGGCGCCCGGTGCGTCGCCTCGCAGGGGCAGCCGTTGAACCCGCAGACGCGCGCACCCGGCCGTGCGCGGGCGCGCCGGTCGTCCTCGGGCTTGACCCGGATGCGGTCGAAATAGGGCGAGTCGATCTTCATGAGGTCCTGCGAAGCAGATGCCCGATTATGGGGACGCGGGCCTGCCGCGGCAAGGCGAGCGGCCGGGCGGGGGACCTCCGCCCGCCGCCCTTGACCGGGGCGCGCGGCGCTGCGAAGGGTCGGTGCTCCACGCCACCTGCCGTTCGGGAACTCGCCGTCATGTCCATGACCCTGCACTCCTCCGCCCTGTCCCCGTTCGGCCGCAAGGTGAAGCTGGCGCTGCACCACCTCGGCCTCATGGGTGACGTGACCGTGGTGACGACGGATACGATGAATGCGGAGGATCCGATCCGCCGGACCAACCCGCTCGGCAAGATTCCCGCCCTCGTCCTCGAAGGCGGCACCGTCGTCTACGACAGCCGCGTCATCCTCGAGCAGCTCGACATCGCCGCCGGCGGCGGCAAGATCCTTCCCGCCGAGCCGAAGGCGCGCATCGCCGCGCTCACGCTCCAGGCCCTCGCCGACGGCATCATGGATGCGCTCATCCTCACCCGCTACGAGGTGATGTTCCACGACGAGGGGGCGCGGTCGGAGAAATGGTTCGCCCACCAGCGCGGCAAGGTCGAGCGCGCCATGGCGGCCCTCGAGACCGCCCCGCCGGCCCTCGCCGTCCATGTCGGCACCATCACCCTCGCCTGCGCCCTCGGCTACCAGGACATCCGCTTCGAGGGCGCCTGGCGCAAGAGCCATCCCAGCCTCGTCGCCTGGCTCGAGGGCTTCGTCGCCCTCATGCCGGAGGCCTGGGCCGAGACGACGCCGAAGACCTGATCCTATTCCAGGCCGAAGCGCAGGGCGGCGGCCGCGGCGATCGGCCCGAGCACCAGGCTCATCAGCGACAGCGCGAGAAGAATCGTGAAGGGCTGGCCGAAGGGCAGCGGCCCGACGATGGCGGCGTTCGTCGCCGCCACGCCGAAGATCAGCACGGGAATGGTCAGCGGCAGGACGAGGATGGCCATCAGGAGGCCGCCGCGGCGCAGCGCCACCGAGAGCGCCGCGCCCACCGCCCCGATCAGGCTCAGCGCCGGCGTGCCCGCCGCGAGCGTCAGCGCGACGGCGCCCATCGCCTCCGGCGGCACGTTGAGGAACAGCCCGAGGAGAGGCGCCGCCGCCACCAGCGGCAGGCCGGTGGCGAGCCAGTGCGCTGCCGCCTTGGCGGCGATCACCAGGGGGAGCGGCGTCGGCGCCATCATCATCAGGTCGAGCGAGCCGTCGTCGGCGTCCGCCTGGAACAGCCGGTCGAGGCCGAGGAGCGTCGCCAGCAATGCGCCGATCCACAGGATGGCCGGGCCGATGCGGGCGAGCAGGTTCATGTCCGGCCCCACCCCGAAGGGCACGATCGTGACCACCGCGAGGAAGAAGACGACGCCCACCATGGCGCCGCCGCCGATGCGCATGGCGAGCGTCAGGTCGCGGCGGAAGATGGCGGCGAGAGCTCCGCTCATGTGGCCCGCCCGATGGCCAGTTCGCGGGTCGGCAGACCGAGCGGCCCGTGGGTGGCGGCGAGGAGGAGGCCGCCCGCGGCGACATGCTCGGCCATGATCCCCGCCAGCACCTTCTGGCTGGCGACGTCGAGGGCGGCCGTCGGCTCGTCGAGCAGCCAGACCGGCCGGGCGACGGTGAGGAGGCGGGCGAGCGCCAGCCGGCGCCGCTGTCCGGCGGAGAGATAGCCGGCCGGCAGGGCGGCGAGATGGCCGATGCCGAGCCGGTCCATGGCCGTCTGCGGATCCTGTCCGCCGCCGCCGAGATAGGCTGTCCAGAAGGCGAGGTTCTCGGCCACCGTCAGCGATCCCTTGAAGGCGTCCTGATGGCCGCAATAGTGGCAATGCTCGCCGATGCTCGCCTCGGGGTCGCCGCCTTCGAGCGCCAGCCGGCCGCTCTCGATGCGCACCAGCCCCGCGACGAGGCGCAGCAGGCTCGACTTTCCGGCCCCGTTCGGACCCGTGACCTGCACCGCCTCGCCCGCCGCGATGGAAAAGTCGAGGCCGGCGAAAACGATTCGCCCGCCGCGCTGGCAGGTCAGGGCATGGGCGGTCAGGCGCATCATGCCGCATTCCTAACCGACGAAAGGGTGACCTGCGAGAGGCGATAAGCGCTTCTAACCATATGGCGGGCTGATTGGAATCCCTCTATAACGCCGCCGATCGGCCGCCGCGTCTCATGCGTCTTCTCTGGGCCCAGGGTTTTTAGGGCGCGACGTCGGCCTCCAGAACGAGGGGATCATCGACACATGTCGCTCGACAGCTTCAAGGCCCGCAAGACGCTCAAGGTCGGCTCTAAGTCCTACGTCTATTACAGCCTGAAGGAGGCCGAGAAGAACGGCCTCGCCGGTATTTCGGCCCTGCCCTTCTCGATGAAGGTGCTGCTCGAGAACCTGCTGCGCGCCGAGGACGGCCGCTCCGTCACCAAGGCCGACATCGAGGCCGTCGCCGCCTGGATCGGCGACAAGGGCAAGGCCGGCAAGGAGATCGCCTTCCGCCCCGCCCGCGTGCTGATGCAGGACTTCACCGGCGTTCCCGCCGTCGTCGACCTCGCCGCCATGCGCGACGCCATGAAGGCGCTCGGCGGTGACCCGCAGAAGATCAACCCGCTCGTCCCCGTCGACCTCGTCATCGACCACTCGGTCATCGTCGACGAGTTCGGCTCGCCGAAGGCGTTCAAGAAGAACGTCGACCTCGAATATGCCCGCAACGGCGAGCGCTACCGCTTCCTGAAGTGGGGCCAGCAGGCGTTCAAGAACTTCTCGGTCGTGCCGCCCGGCACCGGTATCTGCCACCAGGTGAACCTGGAATACCTCGCCCAGACCGTCTGGACGAAGAAGGAAAAGGCCGTGAAGACGGTCAAGGGCAAGAAGACGACCGTCACCTACGAGGTCGCCTATCCCGACACGCTGGTCGGTACCGACAGCCACACGACCATGGTCAACGGCCTCGCCGTGCTCGGCTGGGGCGTCGGCGGCATCGAGGCGGAGGCCGCCATGCTCGGCCAGCCGCAGTCCATGCTGCTGCCCGAGGTCATCGGCTTCAAGCTCACCGGCCGCCTGAAGGAAGGCGTCACCGCCACCGACCTCGTGCTCACCGTCACCCAGATGCTCCGCAAGAAGGGCGTCGTCGGCAAGTTCGTCGAGTTCTACGGCCCCGGCCTCAACAACATGACGCTGGCCGACCGCGCCACCATCGCCAACATGGCGCCCGAATACGGCGCCACCTGCGGCTTCTTCCCCGTCGACGAGGAGACGCTGAACTATCTCACCACCTCGGGCCGCAAGACCCAGCGCATCGCCCTGGTGGAGAAATATTCGAAGGCGCAAGGCCTGTTCCGCACCAAGGGCTCGCCCGACCCGGTCTTCACCGACACGCTCGAGCTCGCACTCGACACCGTCGTGCCCTCCATGGCCGGTCCGAAGCGCCCCGAGGGCCGCGTCGCGCTGGAGGCCGTCGGCGCCGGCTTCGCCGACGCGATGGAGAAGGACTACAAGAAGGCGGCCGAGATGAGCCGCCGCGTCAAGGTGGAGGGTCGCGACTTCACCCTCGGCCACGGCGACGTGGCGATCGCCGCCATCACCTCCTGCACCAACACCTCGAACCCGGCCGTGCTCTTCGCCGCCGGCCTGCTCGCCCGCAACGCGGTGGCCAAGGGCCTGAAGACCAAACCCTGGGTGAAGACCTCGCTCGCCCCCGGCAGCCAGGTCGTCGCCGAATATCTGGCGAATTCCGGCCTGCAGAAGGACCTCGACAAGCTCGGCTTCAACCTGGTCGGCTTCGGCTGCACCACCTGCATCGGCAATTCCGGCCCGCTGCCGGCCGAGATCTCCAAGGCCATCAACGATGCCGGCCTCATCGCCGCGGCGGTGCTCTCGGGCAACCGCAACTTCGAGGGCCGCGTCTCCCCCGACGTGCAGGCGAACTACCTCGCCTCTCCGCCCCTCGTGGTCGCCTACGCCCTCGCCGGCTCGGTGACGCTGGACCTCACCAAGGACCCGCTCGGCACCGACAAGAAGGGCAACCCGGTCTACCTGAGGGACATCTGGCCCTCCTCGCAGGAGATCAACGCCTTCATCGCCCAGAACGTCACCAAGAAGCTCTTCAAGGAGCGCTATGCCGACGTGTTCAAGGGCGACGCCAACTGGGCCAAGGTGAAGGCCCCGGTCGGCCAGACCTATGCCTGGGACGACGGTTCGACCTATGTGCAGAACCCGCCCTATTTCGTCGGCATGGGCATGAAGCCCGGCGCCGTGAGCAATATCGAGGGTGCCCGCATCCTCGGCCTGTTCGGCGACAAGATCACCACCGACCACATCTCGCCGGCCGGCTCCATCAAGGCGGCGAGCCCGGCGGGCAAGTACCTCATCGACAACAAGGTGGAGGTCGCCGACTTCAACCAGTACGGCACCCGCCGCGGCAACCATGAGGTGATGATGCGCGGCACCTTCGCCAACATCCGCATCCGCAACCACATGATGGGCCCGAACGGCAAGGAGGGCGGCTACACGATCCACTATCCCTCGAAGGAGGAGATGTCGATCTACGACGCCGCCATGAAGTACCGCGCCGAGAAGGTGCCGCTGGTCGTCTTCGCCGGCGTCGAATACGGCAACGGCTCCTCGCGCGACTGGGCGGCCAAGGGCACCAACCTCCTCGGCGTGCGCGCCGTCATCGCCCAGTCCTTCGAGCGCATCCACCGCTCGAACCTGGTCGGCATGGGCATCGTCCCCTTCACCCTCGAGGAGGGCATCACCTGGGCCTCCCTCGGCCTGAAGGGCGACGAGACCGTCACGATCAAGGGCCTCGAGACCGTCAAGCCGCGCCAGAAGATGACCGCCGAGGTCACCTTCTCCGACGGCAAGGTGAAGAAGGTGCCGATCCTCTGCCGCATCGATACGCTGGACGAGATCGAGTACTTCAAGAACGGCGGCATCCTGCAGTACGTGCTGCGCGATCTCGCCGCCTGAGCGGTGGACATCACCTCTTCGACGTGACGACGACGGCGGCTTGGCAAGCGCTAGGCCGCCGTTATGCTGTGCGCGTGAGTGGGGGCTCACGGTCGTTTGCACGGTTTTCACCCAACCGTGAGTGGCGGCGAGAGGTGCCGCGGGCGTAAACAGCGCTCGCGGGACCGGACGGGTCCCCGAAATCGGGGCGGAATCCGATGGTGCTTGGAAGGCTGTTTGGCGCGCTCGCGTGCGTCGTGATCGCGTTGGGAGGTGCGGAAGCGACGCCGCTCCAGCGCCCCCGCGCCGTGATCGAGCTCTTCACCAGCCAGGGCTGCTCGTCCTGCCCGCCGGCCGACCGCTTCGTCTCCGACATGGCCGACCGGCCCGACATCATCGCGCTGACGCTGGCCGTCGACTATTGGGACTATCTCGGCTGGCGCGACACGCTCGCCCACCCCATCCACGGCAAGCGCCAGAAGGCCTATGCCTATATGCGCGGCGACCGGCAGATCTACACCCCGCAGATGATCGTCAACGGCGTCGGCCACGCCATCGGCTCCGACCGTCCCGCCGTCGAGCGGGTCATGGAGCAGACCCGTCTGCAGGCGGGCGTCCTCTCCGTGCCGGTGACCCTGCGCATCAGCGGCGACACCATCACCGTCACCCTGCCGCGTGCCGCCCCCGGCGGTCCTGGCGCCGACAGCCCCGCCACCGTCTTCCTCTTCGGCGTCGCCTCGCGCCAGCCGGTGGACATCACCCGCGGCGAGAACCGCGGCCAGACCGTGACCTATCGCAACGTCGTCAGGTCCCATGCCGTGCTCGGCGAATGGACGGGGGCCGAGCGCACCTTCACCGTCTCGCGCCGCGAACTGGTCTCGCCGGAGTGCGAGCGCCTCGCGGTCGTGGTGCAGGCGGGTTCGCCGCGCCGTCCCGGCGTCATCCATGGCGCCGCCCTCATCGAGATGCCGGCGCTCGCCATCCACTGAATCGCGGCGTCAGGCCCGCGCCATCCACACCATGTCCGGGGCGACGATGCCGGGCACGTCCTCCTCGTCGATGCGCCGGACGGCGTCGACCGACACCATCTTTTCGGCGTTCAGCGGGCAGATGCCGCGCCGCACGAGCTCGCGGCCGAGGCTCTTTCGCGCCTGCGCCGCCGCCGTCTCCGCGACGTCGGCCTCGATGAAGCGGGTCGCCGCGAATCGCGAGCCGGTCGCGGTGTCGGCATCTCCGTGGGCGTCACAACGGTACCAGGGCATGTTCTCGTCCGATTTCCTGATCAAACCTCTCTCAACCACGTCGAGGTTGAGAGAGCGTTGAGAAGTTTGCTTAACCATTCATGGCCCATCCATGCAGACCATGGGCATGGGTGGTTTCTGGGAAGGAAAAGGTTCGATGGCTGACTGTGACATGAACGGGAGCGGTGTGATCCTGCTGCGCCGCGGCCTCATCCTCGGCGGCGGCGCCTCGCTCCTCCTCGCCGGCTGCTCCGCGCCGCCGGTGCAGGCGCCGAGCCAGCCGAGCTTCTACCGCAACCTCGCCCAGGCCGGCGCCCGGGTGGACGCTGCCATGGCGGCCGAGATGATCTCCGGCTTCCGCCGCAACAACGGCCGCGGCAATCTCGCGGTCGATCCGGTGCTGATGGCGGTGGCCGAGGCCCAGGCCTCGGCCATGACCCAGGCCGACCAGGTCGGCGTGCGCACCGGCGCCGTCGCCGCCCGGCTGACCACCGCCGGCTATCGCCACCGCACGGCGGTCGAGAACACCTCGGCCGGCTATCTCACCCTCGCCGAGGCCTTTTCCGGCTGGCGCGATTCCCCGCCCCACCGCGCCAACATGTTGAACCCTGCGGTCACCCGCCTCGGCATCGCCACCGGCTACCGGCCGGGCTCGCGCTACCGGGTGTTCTGGGCCCTCGTCCTGGCAGAGCCCACGGCCGCCGCCTGATCAGGTCGGGTCGCCCGAGGCGAGATACCAGTCCATGATCTCGCGGCCCTGCATGAAGACCACCTCGGGCCGCGCCGCGAGGTCGGCGAGCAGGGCCTCCAGCACGGCGACCCGGTGCGGAACGCCCATGATGAAGGGATGGATGGCGAAGGACAGCACCTTGGCCCCGCCCAGCGGGCCGGCGCCGGTCGCCTCGGCGATCAGCCGGTCGGCCTGGGCGCGGGCGCGGTCGAGGAACTCCTCGGCCCTGTGGTGCTGGATCATCATCGTCGGGATGTCGTTGAGCTCGACCGAATAGGGCATGGTGAGCACCTCGCCCGAGCTGGTCTTCAGCCGGCAGGGCAGGTCGTCCACCACGAAATCGGCGATATAGCGGATGCCGGCTGCGGCGAGATGGTCGGCGGTCTCCAGCGTCTCCGTGAGGCCGGGGCCAAGCCAGCCGACCACCGGCTCGCCGGTGAAGGCCGACAGCGTCTCCACCGTGCGGGCGATCATCGCCCGCTGGTCCTCGATCCGGTGGGTCGGCACCTGGTGCCAGCCGTGGCCCATGAACTCCCAGCCGGCGTCGCGCGCCGCGCCGGCGATGCGCGGATAGTCCACCGCTACCGAGCCGTTGATGGAGAGGGTCGGGCGGATGCCGTGGCGGGCGAAGGCCTCGGCGAAGCGCCAGAACCCCACCCGCATGCCGTATTCATGCCAGGCCCAGTTGGCGATGTCCGGCAGCAGGGCGGCGCCGGTCGGGGCCACCAGCACCTGCCGCGGCATCGGGTTCTCGATCCGCCAGTTCTCCACGTTCACCACCGGCCAGACGGCGAGGGACTTGCCCTCCGGCAGTTCGATGCGCGGCCGGTCGATGGCGGCGGTATAGGCGAGGCGCTGTTCGGGGCGCAGGGGCTCGGTCATCGGGGCGTCTCGCAGCGGATTGTCAGGGGCCCCCGGAAGAGAGGGCGCGACGCGCGGGCCTCCTCCCCGCTGGCGGGGAGAGGGCAGGGGTGAGGGGCAGTGGGAAGACCGGAGTGGCCTCAGGCCGCCTTCTTGCCGTGGTGGCTGTGTAGCTTGGCGCCCATCACGCGGCGGATATCGTTGAACTCGGGGCTCGCCACGTCGCGCGGCCGCGACAGCTCCAGCAGATTGTCGCTCTCGATGCGGCCCGGACCCGGCGTCATCACTACCACCCGGTCGGCGAGGAAGATCGCCTCCTCGATCGAATGGGTGACGAAGACGACCGTCAGGCCGGTGCGCTGCCAGATGTCGAGGAGCTCGTCCTGCAGGCGCTCGCGCGTCATGGCGTCCAGTGCACCGAAGGGCTCGTCCATCAGCACGATCTCGGCGTCGTTGGCCAGAACGCGGGCGATGGCGACGCGCTGCTTCATGCCGCCGGAGAGCTGGTGCGGATAGGCATTGGCGAACTTGGCGAGGCCGACGAGGTCGATGAACTTGTCCACCGTCTCCCTGACCACCGACTTGGCGAGGCCCCGCGAGGCCGGGCCGAAGCCGATATTGTCGCGCACCGAGAGCCAGGGGAACAGCGCATAGTCCTGGAAGACCATGCCGCGGGTCGGGTCCGGCCCCTTGATCGGCGAGCCCCACATCAGCGCCTCGCCGGTCGTCGGCTGCTCGAAGCCGGCGATGATCCGCAGCAGCGTGGACTTGCCGCAGCCGGAGGCGCCGATCAGGCAGACGAACTCGCCCTTGCGGATCGAGATATTGGCGTCGTGCAGCGCGTTGATCGTCTGGTCCTGCAGCTTGAAGACCTTGGAGACCTTGTTGATCTCGATGATCGGCGTCTTCGATTCAGCCATGATGGGTCGGGCTCCAGGCGAGCAGGCGGTTGCCGATCAGCACCACGATCCGGTCCGAGACGTAGCCGGCGATGCCGATGATGATCATGCCGCAGATGACGAGTTCGGTGCGCGACAGCGTGCGGCCGTCCATGATGACGGCGCCGAGCCCCTGGGGCACGCCGGTCATTTCGCCCACCACGATGACGAACCAGGCGAGGCCGAGGCCGAGGCGGAGCCCCGTGAAGATCGAGGGCAGGGCCGCCGGCAGCACCACCTTGTAGAACTGGGCGTTGCCCTGGCAGCCGAGCATGGAGGCCGCCTCGAACAGCTTGGGGTCGACCGAGCGCACGCCGAAGATGGTGTTGAGGAGGATCGGATAGAAGGCGCCGAGGCAGACGAGCGCGAAGGCCGAACGCGGTCCGAGGCCGAAGAGGATCATGGAGAGCGGCAGCCAGGCGGTGACCGGGATCGGCCGCATCACCTGCAGGAACGGGTCCAGCACCATGCGCGCGGTCGGAATGCGGCCGATCATCAGGCCGAGCGGCAGGGCGAACAGGGCGGCGAGGGCGAAGCCGCCATAGACGCGGCTCATCGAGGCCATGAGATGGGTCAGGAGCGTCGCCGAGAAGGCGTCGTCGTAGATGCCGCCGACCGCGAAGTCGATCATGTACTCGCCGACCTCGTAGGGGGTCGGGATCAGGCGGGTCCAGCGCCGGGTGGTCGCGACCTGCCAGAAGGCGAGGAGCAGCGCCGGCACGATCAGCGACAGCACGAAGGGCTTCACCCGCGCCCACGGCGTCTTGCCGGCGGGCTTCTCGATGATCACGGCCGCCGGCGGCGGCACCGTCTCAACCAGCGCCATGGGGGCTGTCCTCTCGTGGCTCGCAAACGGGGTGGCACCGCCCGCCGGGCGGCGGGCGGTGCCGGGGTCGATGGTCAGGCGGAGATCTCGTTGGAGAACTTCGGGTTGAGGAACTTGGCGAAGTCCGGCAGGGCGCGGATCTGGCGCAGCGACAGCATCTGCTCGGCGTAGGTCTTGGCCTGCTTCTGCACGGTCTCGTCCAGCTTCCAGACGTACTCGATGTTGTTGGCGCCGAGCGCCTGCTCCACAGCAGCGCGGTTGGCGCCGAGCCGCTGCACGGTGGTGTCGGCGACCACCTGCTTGTTGGCGTTCATGAACTCGACCGCCTGGCGGTGGATCTTGAGCATGGTGGTGATCAGCTCCGGCTTCGCCGCCACCGTCTCCTCGTGCGTGCCGAAGATCATGTTGAGGCCGCCCATGGCGGTGCCGTAGGGATACTCCACGAGCTGGCCGACGCCCGAGGTGATCGACAGGGCCGGGCCCGGCTCGGCGCCGACATAGGCGTCGATGTCGCCGCGCGACAGCATGGCGTGCATCTCGCCGAAGGGCACGCGCACCGAGGTGACGTCGCGGATGGAGAGGCCCTCCATGCGCAGGCGCTCCATGATGAAGACCTCCTGGGTCGAGCCCGGCCATATGCCGACCCGCTTGCCCTTGAGGTCCTTCACCGTCTTCACGTCGGAGCCGGCCTTGGAGATGACGCCCATGCCCTTGTTGGAGAGGGCGCCGACCACCACCACCGGCTCGCCGGCCGCGGCGCCGAGGATGGCCGCGGCGATGCCGAAGGTGCCGAAGTCCACCGACTTGGTGACCACGGCGTTCTTGCCGTCGGTCGGGCTGTCGAAGGTGATGATCTCGATCTTGGTGCCTGCCGGCGCGAAGCGCTCGTAGAAGTGCGGCGGCATGGAGTGGATGAGGCGCAGCGCGCCCATCTTGATCACGCGCTCCTGGGCGCGCAGCACGGCAGGTGCCGAGAGCGTGCCGGCGGCGAGGCCGGCGCCGATGAGGAAGTGACGGCGAACAATCATCTGAGTGGCTCCAGTGGAAGGGATTGCGGGTTCATCCCGTCTGCTTGTGCGGCCCCGCCGCCGACGCGGCGGGGAATGAGGAGGTCATGCGTCTCATGCCGCCTGGCCGGACAGCGCGGCGATATAGGCGCGCCATCCGCCGTGGGCGGTGATGTCCTCGGCGCCTGCCAGGCCCTCGGGCTCCACGAGGAAGCCCTTCGGCGTCGTGCCGTCGGCGAGCTTCAGCGTGCCGATGCCCAGCGGCGAGGGGATGCCGTCGACGAAGGTGCCGAAACCCGCCGGCGGCAGGGCCCAGACCTCGCAGGCGATGGCGGCGCCGGTACCCGCCGCCACGCGGATCAGGCCCGGCCGCTTCGGCGGCCCGCCCGCCAGCGCATAGAGCTTGTAGTCCGGCAGGGTCTGCACCACCCGCCGGAAGCTGGCGCCGCGGCTGGTCAGCTCGCCGTTGAGCGGCATGCCGGACAGGTGCGCCCCGACGACGACGATCTCGATCAGGTCCTGCAAGGCGTCCTCCCCCGGGCTTTGTTGTTCGTGGTCATCGTCATCCCCGCCGCTCATGCCGCCCGCGAGGCCGCGGCGCGGCGTCGATCGCCGACGGCGGCGACGAAGGCGGCGCCGAGCCGCGCCAGCGCCGCATCGCTCCCCCGCGGGCCGATCAGCGTGATGCCGGCCGGCAGGCCGTCGGCCCGGAAGGGGCCGGGCACCGACAGGGCCGCGAGGTCGAGCAGGTTGACGAAATTGGTGTAGGTGCCGAGCCGGCTGTTCGGGCCGATCGGGTCGGCGGCGAGATCGGCGAGGGTCGGGAAGATCGGCGCCGTCGGCACCACCAGGGCCTCGACCCTCTCCCACACGCTCTCGGTCGCGCGCTTCAGCGCCGCCAGCCGGTAGAGCCCCTCGAAGGCGTCGGTGGCGGAGAAGCGGTCGGCGGCGCCGACGATCCGGCGCGTGACGGGATGCACGTCGTCGGCGTTGGTGGTGAGGAAGGACCGCATGGCGGCATGGCGCTCGGCGACCCACGGCCCCTCGTAGAGGAGCTTCGCCACCTCGAAGAAGGCGGTGAGGTCGATCTCGGTCGCCTCGCCCGCGAGCGGCCCGACGAGGCCGAGGGCGGCCTCATAGGCGTCCGCCATGGCGCCGTCGCCGAAGAACAGCCGGTCCGCCGGCCGCGGCACGCCGAGGCGCGTGATCGCCGCGGCATCGGCCGGCAGGAGGTCCGGCGCCGGCCGCGAATAGGCGTCCTCGGCGTCAAAGCCGCGCATCACGGCGAAGGCCGCGCAGGCGTCGTCCACCGTGCGGGCGAAGACGGAAACGCAGTCGAGCGTCCGGCAGGCCGGCAGGACGCCGCGGGTGGACAGGGCGCCGAGCGAGGGTTTGAGGCCGACGAGATCGTTGAGCCCGGCGGGCACGCGGCCCGAACCGGCGGTGTCGGTGCCGAGGGCGATGGGCACGATGCCCTGCGCCACCGCGATCGCCGAGCCCGACGAGGAGCCGCCGGGCACGCGCGCCGGATCGAAGGCGTTGCGCGGCACCGGATAGGGCGAGCGCACGCCGACGAGGCCGGTGGCGAACTGGTCGAGATTGGTCTTGCCGACGATCAGGGCGCCGGCGGCGACCAGCTTCTCCACCACCGTCGCCGAGCGGTCCGGCACGAAGGCGAAGGCCGGGCAGGCGGCCGTGGTCGGCAGGCCGGCGACGTCGATGTTGTCCTTCACCGCCACCGGAACGCCCCAGAGCGGGAAGCGGGCGGGATCGAAGGGCGGCAGCGCCGCGGCATCGGCGAGAAGATCCGCCTCCGGCCGCAGGTGGATGAAGATGCCGGGATCGTCCACCGCCGCGATGCGCCGGTAGGTCGCCGCCACGGTGGCCGCGGCGGTCACCCCGCCGGCATAGGCGGCGTGGAGGTCGGCTATGGTGGGTGGGCTGTCGCTGTGCATCGGTCCTGCTCGTCCGCAGAACCCGTCGCAATGCCCATGCCAAGCGCCGCGGCCGCCCGATCCGCGGCCGCGCGGAGCCCGGCCGCGACGTCAGCCGGCCCAATAAGCCTTTGGCCGATCTGCCGAATCGACGCGGACCGGCAGCCCCCGCCAGGGGTCTTTGATCATCGTCTTATTGTATGCAATCAACCGAAGACGCTGAAATATTGCACAAGAGAAAGGCAAATGCCTGTCAGGATGACTCCGAGGATGCCCTGGACAGGTCGTCCCAGGCACGGGCCGAGAGCCCGATATGCTCGCGCATGGCTGTCGCCGCCCGCGCGCTGTCGGCCCTGAGGATCGCCTGGACCACGAGGCTGTGCTCGTGGTGCGAGCGTGCCAGCCGGTCCCGGCCCTCGAACTGCGCCCGCCGGAACGGGGCGAGCCGGCGGCGCGTCGCCGAGGCGAGCTCCGCGAGATAGGAATTGTGCGAGCCGCGATAGATGCCGACGTGGAAGGCGATGTTGGCGACGCTGTAGGCGTCGAGGTCGCCGGCGCGCACCAGCCCCGCCATCGACTGGTGCAGCTCCTCGAGCGCGGTGCGCTCGGCGCGGTTCATCTGCGCGGCGCACAGGCCGGCGCTGAGCGCCTCCAGCTCGCCCATCACCGCGAACATGTCGCGGAGCTGCGCGTGGTCTGGCTTGGCGACCACCGCGCCGCGATGCGGCCGGATCTCGACGAGGCCCGAGGCCGAGAGCTGGCGCAGCGCCTCGCGCACGGGCGTGCGCGACACCGCATATTCGGCGGCGATCTGGACCTCGTCGAGGGCCGCGCCCGGCTTCAGGCGGCCGGTGACGATGGCCTCGGCGAGCCGTGTCTGCAGCTCTTCGGTGCGGGTGCCGCGCACTGGCGCGGGGCTGGCGCCCCTCGCGCCGGTCGATGTCGTCGCGGTCATGGGGGCGCCGTCAGGGAACGATGGTGGGAAGGCCGATGCGCAGCGGCCCGACCTGCAAACGTCCGTCCGCCGCCCGCAGGGTGAAGATGCGACCGGGCTTGCCCTCGACCTCCGTCGGGCGGCTCGCCATGGTCATGGCACCCGCCGCCAGCGGCCCGAGCGTGGCGCCGAGGCCGGTCTGCTGCAGCGCCGCCTCCACATTGGCCACACGCAACTCGATCTCGCCGTCCGGCTTGCCCTCGGGGGTGAGGCGCAGCGAGCCCTTGGCCACCGCCAGAGCCGGGCCCTGGACGAGGCGCAGCAGCACCAGGTCCACCGCCCCGCCCGCCGCCATCCACTGGCGCACCGGCAGCACCTGCGGCCGGCTCGGCGTGCGCAGCAGCTTGCGCGCGACGAACTGGATCTCCGCATCCACCGGCGCCATGGGACGGGCGGCGAAGGTCGCCTGTTTCAGGCTCGCCACCACGTCGACGCTGACCGGGTCGGTGCGGTTCGGGCGCGTATGCAGCTCGCTGCGCGCCGCCTTCACCAGCACCACGCCGTCGCGCACCACCTCGAGCCCGTCGATGACGGCGTTGGAGCTGTCGTAGCCGCCGATCTGCAACTGGGCGGAGGCCTGGGCGAGCCGCCAGGTGGCGGTGGTCACCGAGGGGTCGCCCTCCGTCACCACGGTCATCGGCCCGGTCCATTCGGAGATGACGTGGCCGGGGCTCCAGATCTGCGAAACCACCTTCAGCGTCTCGAACCGGTAGGTCTGGTAGGGCCGCGCCTCGTCGCGCAGCTCCACCATCGGCTTCGAACAGGTGATCTCCATGCGGAAGGGATAGCCGCCGCGCGCCCGCTCGCCGCACTGGATGACGCGGCCGTTGGCCGCCTCCGCCGCCAGCCAGCGCTGCACGGCGTCCTCGGCGCGGTTCGAGCCCCAGGCCCAGACGCCGCTCCATCCGGCGATGGCGAGGCCGACGATGGCGAGGGGCAGGATGATGGTGCGTGGTCGCATGGGGCTCCGTCCGGCGGGAATGCTTGCGCTGGCAGGGCTGGGTCTATAGCAGAACCCGCAGGACTCGTCCCTCACCCCGTCAAGACGCATCATGCAGGAATCCGGCGATCTTTGGGTCTTCGGCTACGGTTCGCTGATCTGGCGCCCCGGCTTCGACTTCGTCGAGCGCCATCCGGCGCGGCTGGTCGGTCTGCACCGCTCGCTCTGCGTCTATTCGCACGTCCATCGCGGTACGCCCGAACAGCCCGGCCTCGTCCTCGGCCTCGACCGCGGCGGCACCTGCCGCGGCATGGCCTTTCGGGTCGCCGCGGCCAAGGCCGAAGAGACCATCGCCTATCTGCGCGAGCGCGAGCAGGCGACCTCCGTCTACCTCGAGGTCTATCGCAACATCACCCTGGAGCGTCCCGACCGGGCCCGCGTCCGGGCGCTGACCTATATCGTCGACCGCGGCCACATCCAGTATGCCGGGCGCCTGCCGCTCGACCGCCAGCTCCACATCGTCCGCCACGGCCACGGCCGGTCCGGCGCCAATCCCGATTATGTGATCAACACGGTCCGGGCGATCGAGGAGATGGGCTTCCGCGACCGCGACCTGCACTGGCTCGCCGGACGGCTGTGAGCCTCAGGGCGTCTGTCCCCGCAGCAGTTTCGGCACCTCGCCGGTGATCCCGGCCGCCTGGCGGATGAAGAAGCTCTTCAGGCCCGGCATCCGGTCGACGAGGCCGAGGCCGAGATCGCGCACGAAACGCAGCGGCTGCGATCCGTTGGAGAACAGCCGGTTGAGCCCGTCCGTGGTGACGCCCATCACCGCCGTGTCGAAGCGCCGCCAGCGCTGGTAGCGGTCGAGCACGTCGCCCGCGCCGTGGTCCATGCCGAGCCGGGCGGCGTCGGCGATGCATTCGGCCAGCGCCGCCACGTCGCGGAAGCCCATGTTGATGCCCTGGCCGGCGATGGGGTGGATGACGTGGGCCGCGTCGCCGACCAGCGCCAGGCGCGGCCCGACGAAGTCGCGGGCGACCTTCAGGCCGAGGGGATAGGCGGCGGGCTTGTCGATGAGCCGGATCTCGCCGAGACGATGGCCGAACCGCGTCTCCAGCTCGTCGAGGAAGAGTTCCGCCGGCAGCCGGCAGAGCCGCTCGGCGCGGCCGCTCTCCTCGGTCCAGACGATGGAGGATCGCCGGCCCGTCAGCGGCAGGATGGCGAAGGGCCCGGCGGGCAGGAAATGCTCCTCCGCCCGGCCCTCGTGGTCGTGCTCGTGGCCGACGGTGCAGACGATGCCCGACTGGCCGTAATCCCAGCCGACGGTGCGGATGCCGGCGAGGTCGCGCAGGCGCGACCGTCCGCCGTCGCAGGCGACCAGCAGCGGGGTGCAGGCGACGCGACCGTCGGCGAGCGTCACGCGGGTCTCGTGGGCGTCGGCCTCGAAGGCCGCCACCGAACTCGCGGCGAGGGTGACGCCGAGGGCTTTGGCGCGCTCCCACAGGGCGCGGGTCACGACGGCATTGGGCGCCATGTGGGCGAAGGGTTCGCCGGGTGCCACCTCGCCGTCGAAGGTCAGGAAGACCGGGCGCACCACGTCGAGGGTGCGACTGTCGGTCACCACCATGTCGAGGATCGGCTGCGCCTCCGGCGCGATGGCCTCCCACGCGCCGGTCGCCTCGAACATGCGACGCGCCGCCGCCGCGAAGGCGGAGGCGCGGCCGACATCGGCCGGCGGGGTCGCGAGGGCGGGATCGGCGACCGTGATGGAAAAGGAGGGGCCGAGCGACGACTTCAGCGCGACGGCGAGGGACAATCCCGCCATGCCGCCGCCGGCGATGAGGACGGCGGTGCGGGCGGGCGAAAGCGCTTCCTGGTTCATGGGTCGAACCTAGCGGACTTCGCCGGGCGAGGAAATCGGCTCGTGTCCCCGCGGACCTCGCATGCGGCGACCGCACCGGCCGAAGGCCCGGGCAGAGCGCGCCAGATCAGGCAGGCTCGCGATCTCAGGCGAGGCCGCGATCTCAGGCGAGGTCACGCTGCGGCGAGCCGGGCTCGCCCAGCGACCATGCCCGGCCGGCGCAGGCCTCTGCGCCGGTCGGTCCGGCCTCAGCCGCGGATCGCGAGATTGACCGCCTTCGGTCCCTTGCCCCGCTTGTCGGGCTCGAGCTCGAATTCGAGCTTCTGCCCCTCGGCCAGACTGGCAAGCCCCGAGCGCTGGACGGCTGAAATATGGACGAAGATGTCCTTGCCCCCATCGTCCGGCTTGATGAAGCCGTAGCCTTTCTCTGTGTTGAAGAACTTGACGGTCCCCGTCATCGACATGCCGGTCAGCCTTTCCGAATGCACTGCCGGTTCCGCACGATTGCGAACCTGCTAGAGCTCCGGACCAGGAAATATCCGCGATGCTCCGGCGCCATGGTGGAACCGGATCGCCGCCAGATCCTTGCCGCCCGGACCTGAGAGCCGGAAAGAAGCGTAACTCGGATTTTTCGGACTGCACAGCCCCCTTTTTGCTGAATCAGCGTGTGTTTCCCTGCGTCAGGAGGGCGGATCTATACGGACGCAAAGAAGATGTGGCGCATGGGACAGGTGATATACGCCACGTTGTAACATTCTCGTCGGTTGTGCAGATCGCCAGGCGCTCGCCGCCGGGGGTCTTGAGGCAGATTGTTTCGCCGACGACCCAACTTTTGCCGGCCGCACGGCAGGTGCAGGGGGGCAGGGTGACGGGCGGGCCCGGCGTGAAGGGCTGGCGCTGGGCGATTTCGGGCGAAGGGGTCGCCGGCTCCGGCCCGAGCGGCTGCGCCGCCGTTCCGGGGGCGGCCACGAGGACGGCGATGAGAACCATGACCGCGGGGCGCATGGGACGGGAGACTATCAGCCCCGTCGCCGCCGTCCACTGCGACGAGAGCGCGCTCAGCCGCGCCCGGCGGTGATCATGTAGTTCACCGAGAGATCGTCGGTCTCCACCCAGCGGTCGCGCAGCAGGTCGTAGCGCACGCCCTTGCGGTCGTTAACGGCGAGGCCGTTCTCGACCATCGCCCGGGCCAGATCCTCCGGCGTGACGAACTTGTCCCATTCATGGGTGCCGCGCGGCAGCCAGCGCAGCACGTATTCGGCGCCGACGATGGCGAGGGCATAGCTCTTCATGGTGCGGTTGATTGTCGCCATGACCAGAAGGCCGCCCGGTTTGACCAGCGTGGCGCAGGCCTTCACGAACAGGCCGACATCAGCGACATGCTCCACCACCTCCATGGCGAGGACAATGTCGAACCGCTCTCCCGCCGCCGCGCGCTCCTCCGCCGTCGTGCAGCGATAGTCGATGGACAGGCCCGAGAGCTTGGCGTGCAGCCTGGCGGTTTCGACGTTGGTGCGGGCCGGGTCGATGCCCGTCACCGTCGCCCCCATCCGCGCCAGCGGCTCGCACAGGAGACCGCCGCCGCAGCCGATGTCGAGCACCGTGAGGCCGGCGAGGGCGTCCAGGGCGTTGCGGTCGCGGCCGAAGCGGGCGCAGGCCATCTCGCGGATATGGGAGAGCCGCACCGGGTTGAACTTGTGCAGCACGCCCATCTTGCCGGCGGGGTTCCACCATTCGGCGGCGAGCCGGGAGAATTTGTCGACCTCGCCGGGGTCTAGCGTGCTGGGGGTGGGCGTCTCGGTCGGGCGCATGGGCTTCCGATCCTCGGCATTCGTCGGGCGGGTGGTCTCCCGCGTTGCCTTACATCCGATCGATGGTTATGGATACGCGCCTTTTTGACCCAAGGGGCGCCGCCGGCGCCGGATCGCTTTTGAAACCATGCCTCGCCTCGTGATGAAGTTCGGCGGCACGTCCGTCGCCAATGTCGACCGCATCAAGAACGTCGCGCGGCACGTCAAACGCGAGGTGGAGGCCGGCTACCAGGTCGCCGTCGTGGTCTCCGCCATGTCCGGCAAGACCAACGAGCTCGTCGCCTGGTGCAAGGAGGCGGCCCCCCTCTACGACCTCGCCGAATACGATACCGTCGTCGCCGCCGGCGAACAGGTGACCTCCGGCCTCCTCGCCATCGTGCTGACCGCCATGGGCATCAAGGCGCGTTCCTGGCAGGGCTGGCAGGTGCCGATCGTCACCGACGAATCCCATTCGGTCGCCCGCATCGCCGACATTCCCTCGGCCAATCTCGACGCCGCCTTCGCGGCCGGCGAGGTGGCGGTGATCTCAGGCTTCCAGGGCGTCACCCGCGAGAGCGGCCGCATCGCCACCCTCGGCCGCGGCGGCTCGGACACCTCGGCCGTCGCCGTCGCCGCGGCGATCCGCGCCGAGCGCTGCGACATCTACACCGACGTGGACGGCGTCTACACGACCGATCCGCGCATCGTCCCGAAGGCTCGCCGCCTCGACAAGGTCGGCTTCGAGGAGATGCTGGAAATGGCCTCGCTGGGATCGAAGGTCCTGCAGGTCCGTTCCGTCGAGCTTTCAATGATCCATGGCGTGCGCACCTATGTCCGATCCTCCTTCGACGATCCGGACAATCCGCAGAGCGGCACGCTCATCTGCGACGAGGAGGAAATCGTGGAAAAGCAGGTCGTGACCGGCATCGCCTTCTCCAAGGACGAGGCCCAGGTGAGCGTGCGCGCCGTCGCCGACAAGCCGGGCGTCGCCGCCGCGATCTTCGGTCCCCTCGCCGAGGCCAACATCAACGTCGACATGATCGTCCAGAACGTCTCCTCGGACGGCGCCACCACCGACATCACCTTCACGTGTCCGGGCGCCGACCTCGAGCGGGCCCGCCACGTGCTGATGGACGCGCGCGAGGCCGTCGGCTTCAAGGCGCTCGAGACCGCCTCGGACGTCGTCAAGGTGTCCTGCATCGGGGTGGGCATGCGCTCCCATGCCGGCGTCGCGGCAAAGGCTTTCAAGGCCCTGGCCGACAAGGGCATCAACATCCGCGCCATCACCACTTCGGAGATCAAGTTCTCCGTGCTGATCGACGCCGCCTATACCGAGCTCGCCGCCCGCACGCTCCACACGCTCTACGGGCTGGACAAGGCGGCGTGACCGTCGCGGCGGGGGCGCCCCGCCCGGCCCTCCCGTCCCGTCGCGGCGCGGACCGCAGGTTGCCTGCGGCCGGCTTTGCAAACCGCCATCACCACCTTAATGGTGGGTTCAGCGGCGGAGGCTCGCCGCGTCTTATGCTGAGGAACGGGCTGACGCCCAGATCGTGACGATGCCGATGCGCCCCGCATTCGGCGGTCCGCGCCTCCTGCTCCGCCGCCTCCGCGAGGTGATGGCGGAGCAGATCTCGGCGCAGGAACGCCTCGACAAGATCGTGGTGCTGATCGCGGCCAACATGGTGGCCGAGGTCTGCTCGGTCTATGTCCTGCGCGTCGACTCAACCCTTGAGCTCTATGCCACCCAGGGCCTCAACCGCGAGGCGGTCCACCACACGGTCATGCGCGCCGGCGAGGGCCTCGTCGGCATGGTGGCGCAGACCGCCGAATCGCTGAACCTCTCCGACGCACAGGAGCACCCCTCCTTCTCCTTCAAGCCGGAGACGGGCGAGGAGATCTTCCACTCCTTCCTCGGCGTGCCGATCCTGCGCGGCGGCAACACGCTCGGCGTCCTCGTCGTGCAGAACCGCGCGCACCGCAAATACGAGGAAGACGAGGTCGAGGCGCTCCAGACCACCTCGATGGTGCTGGCGGAGATGATCGCCTCGGGCGAGCTCTCGGCGCTCGCCCCGCCCGGCCAGGAGCCCGCCGCCCGCCGTCCGCTGCACCTGCCCGGCGAAGGCCTCGCCGAGGGCGTCGGCCTCGGCCACGTGGTGCTGCACGAGCCGCGCATCCAGGTCACCAAGCTGATCGCCGACGATCCCACCCGCGAACTCGTCCGCATCGAGGCGGCGATCGAGGCCCTGCGCGCCGAGATCGACCACATGCTGGACGCCGAGGACGTCGCCCGCGGCGGCGAGCACAAGGACATCCTCGAAGCCTACCGCATGTTCGCCCACGACCGCGGCTTCGTGCGCCGCCTGAAGGAGGCGATCGGCACCGGCATCACCGCCGAGGCGGCGGTGGAGCGCGTCCAGTCGGACAATCGCGCCCGCATGATGCGCCAGACCGACCCCTATCTGCGCGAGCGCATGCACGACCTCGACGACCTCGCCAACCGCCTGATGCGCCAGCTCACCGGCGACAAGGGCGAGGTGCGCATGGACCTGCCGGACAACGCCATCGTCGTGGCGCGGCACATGGGGCCGGCCGCCCTGCTCGACTACGACCGCTCGCGCCTGCGCGGCCTCGTCTTGGAGGAGGCGGGCGCCACCAGCCACGTGGCCATCGTCGCCCGGGCGCTGGGAATCCCGACCGTCGGCCAGGCGGCGAACGTCACCAGCCTCGCCGATCCGGGCGACGCCATCATCATCGACGGCGCCACCGGCGAGGTGCACCTGAGGCCCACGAGCGACGTCGAGAGCGCCTATGCCGAGAAGGTGCGCTTCCGCGCCCGCCGCCAGGCCCAGTACGCCGCCATCCGCCACCTGCCGGCGGTGACCCGCGACGGCGTCGAGATCAAGCTCAACCTCAATGCCGGCCTGATGGTCGACCTGCCCTTCCTCGAGGAGACCGGCGCCTCCGGCATCGGCCTGTTCCGCACCGAGCTGCAGTTCATGGTCGCCAACGCCCTGCCGCGCACCGCCGAGCAGCTCGACCTCTACCGCAAGGTGCTCGATGCGGCGGGCGAACGGCCCGTCACCTTCCGCACCCTCGACATCGGCGGCGACAAGGTGCTGCCCTACATGGACGTCATCCAGGAGGAGAACCCGGCCATGGGCTGGCGGGCGATCCGCCTCGGCCTCGACCGTCCGGGCCTGCTGCGCAGCCAGGTGCGCGCCATGCTGCGCGCCGGCGCCGGGCGCGAGGTACGCATCATGTTCCCGATGGTGGCGGCGGTGGAGGAGTTCGACGCCGCCAAGGCCATCGTCGAGCGCGAGCTGACCCACCTGCGGCGCCACGACCACCGCATGCCGGACCGCGTGCAGATCGGCGTCATGGTCGAGGTGCCGGCCCTGCTGTTCCAGCTCGACGAGCTTCTGCCGCGCGTCGACTTCCTCTCGGTCGGCTCCAACGACCTCGTCCAGTTCATGTTCGCGGTCGACCGCGGCAACAGCCGCGTCGCCAACCGCTTCGACGTGCTCTCGCCCCCCATTCTCCGCGCTCTGCGCCTGCTCGCCCGCAAGGGTCGGGAGCACGGCAAGCTCGTCACCCTCTGCGGCGAACTCGCCTCGCGCCCCCTGGAGGCCATGATGCTGGCGGGGCTCGGCTATCGCTCCCTGTCCCTGTCGCCCGCCGCCATGGGGCCGGTGAAGTCCATGCTGCTCGAGCTCGACCTGGCGCGCCTCGCCGCCCTGCTCGACGACCTCATCGACCAGCCGCGCCCGGGGGCCTCGATCCGCCAGCGCCTGCGCGACTTCGCCGAAGCCGAGGGCGTGACCCTCTGATGCTGCCGCTCGCCAAGCTCCAGGCGCTGATCGTCCGCCGCGATCTCGTCGAGGCCGAGCTCTCCGCCGGCGTCGAGGGCGAGCGCTATGTGGCGCTGTCGCGGGAGTTCTCCGAACTGACGCCCGTCGTCGAGGCGATCAACGCCTACCGGACGGCGCAGGCCGAGCTCGCCGACGTCGAGCAGCTCCTCGCCGACCCCGCCACCGACCGCGAGATGGCCGATCTCGCCCACGAGGAGAAGCCGGCGCTGGAGGAGAAGCTCGCCGGGCTCGAGCACCAGCTCCGCCTCGCTCTCCTGCCGAAGGACGCGGCCGACGCCAAGAACGCCATCCTCGAAATCCGCGCGGGAACCGGGGGCGACGAGGCCTCGCTCTTCGCCGGCGACCTCTTCCGCATGTACGAGCGCTATGCCGCCCTGCAGGGCTGGACCATGGAGCTGATCTCCGCGAGCGAGGGCACGGTCGGCGGCTACAAGGAGATCGTCGCCGAGATCCGCGGCGCCGGCGCCTATGCGAGGCTGAAGTTCGAGAGCGGCGTCCACCGGGTGCAGCGCGTGCCGGCGACCGAGTCCGGCGGCCGCATCCATACCTCCGCGGCCACCGTCGCCGTCCTCCCCGAGGCCGAGGAGGTCGACGTCGCCATCGCCGAGGACGACCTCAGGATCGACGTCATGCGCGCCCAGGGCGCCGGCGGCCAGCACGTCAACAAGACCGAGTCGGCGGTACGCATCACCCACATCCCGACGAACACCGTCGTGCTCGTCCAGGACGAGCGCTCCCAGCACAAGAACAAGGCGCGGGCCATGGCCATCCTGCGCTCGCGCATCTTCGACGAGGAGCGCCGCCGCCTCGCCGCGACGCGCGCCGAGGACCGCAAGCTTCAGGTCGGCTCCGGCGACCGCTCCGAGCGCATCCGCACCTACAATTTCCCGCAGGGGCGGGTCACAGACCATCGCATCGAGCTGACGCTGTACAAGCTGCCGGAGATCATGGCCGGGACGGCGCTGGGCGAGATCGTCGACGCCCTCATCGCCGACCATCAGGCGAGTCTCCTGGCGCTGGATACGGCGGCGTGATCCCCGCCGGCACGACCCTGGCCGCGGCGCGGCGCCTCCTCGCGGACAGGCTGGCGGCGGCGGGCATCGACGATGCCGGCGCCGAGGCCCGGCATCTCCTGAAGCTCGCCACCGGCCGCGATGCGGCTCTCGCCGGAATGGCGGCCGAGACCTGCCTCGACGCCGGCGAGGCCGCCTGCGCCTCCGGTCTCGCGGCCCGGCGCCTGGCGCGCGAGCCTCTCGCCCGCATCGCCGGCCAGGGCGCCTTCCACGGCCTCGACTTCGCCCTCAACCGCGCCTGCCTGGTGCCGCGCGACGACACCGAGGCCCTGGTCGACGCGGCGCTCCGCCTGTTGCCGCCCGGCGAGCGGGCCGAGATCCTCGATCTCGGGGTCGGACCCGGCACGGTTCTCCTGACCCTGCTGACCGAGCGCCCGCAGGCGCGCGGCCTCGGCGTCGACCTCTCGCCCGAGGCGCTGGAGGCGGCCCGGACCAACGCCCGGGCCCTCGGCCTCGACGACCGCGCCACTTTCGCCGAGGGGCGATGGACGGAAGGGCTCGCCGGCGCCTTCGACCTGATCGTCTCCAATCCGCCCTATATCCCCGCCCGCGACTGCGACGCCCTCGCACCGGAAGTGGCGCTGCACGACCCGCGCCTCGCCCTCGACGGCGGCGTCGACGGGCTCGACGCCTATCGCGCCATCTTCTCAGGCGTCGGCCGCGTCCTGAAGCCGGGCGGCCACGTCGCGTTGGAGATCGGCATCGGCCAGGCGCCGGATGTCACCGCCATCGCCTGCGCTTGCGGTTTCCGGCTGCGGCGGCTCGCCTCCGACCTCGCCGGCATTCCCCGCGCCCTCGTCTTCCGACAGGACGGTGCCGCCGGCTGAGGCGATGCCTCAGTCCTCCCCGAGGGCGAAGATCGTGGCGTGATACTCGGCCGAGTCGGTGAAGCCGACGTCGAAGGTCACCGCCATCACCACGGCGATGCTGCGGCCATTCTCGCTGCGATAGACGTCGGTGACCCGCACCTGGTGGAGGCAGGTCTTCGGCGGCAGGATGAAGGGCAGCGCCACGCTCCGCTCGCGGAAGGCCTTGGGCGCGCGAGTCGCCGCCTCCGGGTCCCAGGAGGGGATCTCCGGCTTCAGCGTCACGGTGAGCGTATGGGCCTCGCCGGTGGCCCGCTCGCGGCAGGCGAGGTCCGGGTCCTCCGGCACCGGCATGCGGGCGGTGACCGTGTATTTCATCGCCGTGCCGGGGTGGGTGCCGATGATGTCGGGCTCGGCCATGACGCGCACGGGACCTGAGGTCTCGGTGAGGTCGGTGAGGGCCTGGCCGCCGAGGCGCCGGCCGGGATCGGTGAGCCTGAGGGCGCGGAGCGGAGCCTGCGTCACGCCGCGCGCCCAACGGCGCACCGCGGCGGTGCTGGCGCTCGCCTCGTCGTCCTCGGAGAAGCGGAAGCCGCGCATGGCGGTGCGGCGCGGATCGCTCGCCTCGCTGTCCCAGGCGACCTGCGTGACGCCGCGCGGAAAGCCGCGGGCGGAGCGCCCGGTCGTCGCGTCCACCACGTCGAGGGCGAAGGCGCCCTTCTCGTTGACGCCGTCGCCGCCCTGCTGCTCGAAGCCGAAATAGCGGCCGTCGGCGGAGAAGCCGAGGATGCGCAGTTGCGGCGCCTGGCCGAGCTCCCGCGCGCCGGCGGGGCACACGAGGGTGGTGAGGAGGGCGAGGCAGGTGAGGAGCCGGCGGGCGGTCATCGGGCGGTCCGGGGTGAGGAGGGCGATGGACCCCTTGTCGCCGACGGCCTCATCGGCCTCATGTCGGCCGACCCGGCCGCCCGTTTCCCCTGTTGCCGTCCGCACAAACAAAATCCCCCGGCCGCGGGGCCGGGGGATCGTTCGATCGGGGATGCCGGATGGGCTGGCGCTTACTGGTCGCGCTGGCCGAGCAGGGACATCAGGAACTGGAACATGCCGACGAAGTCGATGTAGAGCTGGAGGGCGCCGAAGATGGCGGCCTTCTGCACCAGCGACCCGTCATTGGCATAGGCCAGGCTGTAGATGTACTCGTTCTTGATGTTCTGCGTGTCGTAGGCGGTCAGGCCCGCGAAGATCAGCACGCCGACCACCGAGATGATCCACTGCAGCATGGTCGAGGGCGTGCCGGTGAAGGCGGCGATGCCGATGTTCACCAGCATGGCGATGATCAGGCCGAACAGACCCATCATCAGGAAGGTGCCCATGCCCGAGAGGTCACGCTTGGTCGTGTAGCCCCAGAGCGACAGCGCGCCGAAGGAGGCGGCCGTGATGAAGAACACGCGGGCGACCGAGGTGTGGGCATAGACCAGCAGGATCGTGGTCATCGAGACGCCGACCAGCGCCGCATAAACCCAGAAGGTGATCTGGGCGGCGGGAGCGCTCAGACGGTCGGCGCGGAACGACAGCAGCATCACCACGCCCAGCGGGGCGAGGATGACGACGAACTTGAACCAGCTCGTGAACAGGAAGGCGCCGAAGGGCGTCAGGTACTGGCCGCCGGAGACGCGCAGGGCGCCGCGCGCCGTCTGCTGCGCCAGCGAGGCGTCGCCGGTGACCGAGAGCATGTAGATGCCGAGCGCCGCCATGCCGGTGATGGCGAGGCCGATCATCATGTAGTTGTAGACGCCGACCATGTAGGAGCGAAGGCCCTGGTCGATCTGGGCCTGCTGAACGGCCGTCGGCTGGCCATAACCGTAGCCGCCATAGGCCTGGGCATTCGGATCGTAGTGCGACATGGAAGAACCTCTGGCTTTCCCCTCAGGACGGGCCACGACGGGCCCGTCATCCGCAACGCAATATGGCTGACGCCATGGCGGAAACAAGGCCCTCCCTTCGGCCGTTCCAGCATTGGCCGGGCTTCGCGTCCCTTTGTCGCAAGCTTGCGCCGGCCCGTGGCGGAGGGGCGGTGGCTCGTCCGCCGGCTCACATGTTGCGCAGCACCGGGGCCGGCTTCTCGCCGAGGGCGCGCCAAGTGCCGACGAGGCCGAAACCGACGGTGAGAACGATGGCCAGCACGATGATGCCGAGGGCCTGGAGGGGTGCGAAGGCGAAGGGGATGTTCATCACCTGCGTCGCCACCACCCAGGCGGTGACGCAGCCGCTGGCGAGGCCGAACAGCGCCGTGACCGTGCCGAGAAGGGCATATTCCGTGGCGTAGGTGCGGATCAGCATGGCGCGCGGCGCCCCGAGCGTCTTCAGGATGACCGCGTCGTAGACCCTGGCACGGTGGCCGGCGGCGAGCGCTCCGGCCAGCACCAGGATCGCCGCCACCAGCGTCACCACGCTGGCGCCGCGGATGCCGGTGGCGATCTGGGTCGCAAGCTGGCCGACCGCCTCCAGCGCGTCCTTCACCCTTACCGTGGTCACCGCCGGGAAGGCCGCCGCCACCTGCTGCAGCAGGGCGATCTCGGTCTCCGCGCTCGCCGGCTGGCGATAGGTGAGGGTGGCGAGATGGGCGTGCGGCGCGCCGCGAAAGGTGTTGGGCGAGAAGACGACGATGAAGTTGATGCCGAGATTGTCCCACTGGATATGCCGGAAATTGGCGATCCGCGCGGTGATGTTGCGGCCGAGCACGTTGACCGTCACCTCGTCGCCGAGCTTCAGCCCGAAGCCGCGGCCCATGCGTTCGTCGAAGGAGACCAGCGGCGGGCCGTCATAGTCGGCAGGCCACCAATCGCCGGAGGTGACGCGGGAATTGCGCGGGACCGTCGCGGCATAGGTGATGCCGCGGTCGCCGCGCAGCGCCCAGGCGATGTCGTCGCTGGCGCGGATCTCCTCCACCGGACGGCCGCCCAGCCGCACGAAGCGGCCGCGCAGCATCGGCACCCGGTTGAGATCGGCGCCGGGCGCGTTCTCGGCGATGAAGGCGTCGAAACGGGGGGCATCCGAGTTGACGATGTCGACGAAGAAGAAGGACGGCGCCCGCTCCGGCAGTGCGTCCTCGATCTGGCGGCGGAAGCTCGCGTCCACCAGGGCGATCACCGCCAGCAGCGTCAGGCCGAGCCCGAGGGAGAGCACCACCGAGGGGGTGAGCGCGCCGGGCCGGTGCAGGTTCGCCACGGCCAGCCTCAGGCTGGTGCGACGCGAGCGCGGCATGCGCGCGGCCAGCGCCATGATGCCGGCCGCCACCAGCCGCAGGGCCACGAAGATGCCGGCGGCGCCCGCCATGAAGCCCATGGCGAGACGCGGATTGAACGAGGTGACGACCGACAGCGTCACCAGCACGGCGAGGGTGGCGGCGACGAGGGCGAGGTAGCGCGGGCGCGGCCAGCGGCGCTCGCCGTCCACGGTGTCGCGGAACAGCGCCGAGACCGGCACGTCGTGGGCACGGCCGAGCGGCCAGAGCGCGAAGGCGAGGGCGACGAGGAGGCCGTAGGCCGCCGCGGTGGCGAGTTCGCCCGGCTGGACGCTGGTGGCGACGGGAATGGGGATGGCCGAGCCGAAGGCGGCCACCACCGCCGAGGGCAGGGCGGCGCCGACCGCGAGGCCGATGGCGGTGCCGACCAGCGCGAGCAGGCCGACCTGGGTCAGCGTCGCGGCGAAGACCATGCCGCCGGTGGCGCCGAGCGCCTTCAAGGTCGCGATGTCGTCGCGCTTGCGGTCGACGAGGCTCGCCACCGCATTGGCGACGCCGACGCCGCCGACCAGCAGCGCGGTCAGGCCGACGAGGGTCAGGAACTGCGAAAAGCGTTCGATCTGCGTGGTGAGCTGCGGCGAGGCGTTCATCCGCGTGCGGATCTCGAAGCCGGCATCGGGGAAACGGCCGCGGATGTCGGCGATCACCCGCCGCAGCTCCGCGTCGGTGGCCTGGCTGGAGCCGAGATCGAGCTGGTACATCCAGCGGATGAGCGAGCCCGGCTGGATGAGGCCGGTCTGCCGGAAGGTGTCGAGGGAGAGCAGCAGGCGCGGGCCGAAGCCGAGACCGCCGGCGAGCCTGTCCGGCTCGCTGCGGATGACGCCGGCGATGCGGACGGGGAGGTCTCCGAGGATCACCTCGTCGCCGACGGCGACGCCGAGACGCACCAGCAAAGCCGGCTCGACCAGAACGCCGGCCCGGCCGTTCCGAGGGGCCAGCGCGTCCCGCGTGGAGGCGGCCGGTTCGCTCTCCAGCGTGCCGACCAGCGGATAGAGCCCGGGATCGACCGCCTTGATCTCGACGAGCGAGGATTTGGCGGCATCGCCGACGGCGGGGGTGCGCGCCATGGCGCGGGTCGTCGCCATGGTGGCGACGGTGCCGCGTTCGGCGAGCGCCGCGACGATGGCGTCGGGCAGTTCGCGGTGCAGCACCTGGAAGGAGGCGTCGGCGCCCAGGATGACGCGGCCCTCGCGCGCGAGCCCGTCCACGAGCCCGTGCGCGAAGGAGCCGACGCCGGCGATCGCCGCGACGCCGAGGGCGATGCAGGCGATGAAGGTGCCGAAGCCCCTGAGGCCGCCGCGCAGGTCGCGCAGCCCCAGACGGACGGCTGTGGGAAGGCGGCTCGGCCGGGCGACGAAGCCGCTCACGCCACCGTCTCCGGCGCGCGGCTGTCCTCGACGATGACGCCCGAACGCAGGCGCACGACGCGGTCGCAGCGCTCCGCCAACGCCCGGTCGTGGGTGACGAGCACCAGCGTGGCGCCGCGCTCGGCCTGCTTGGCGAACATGAGGTCGATGATCGTGCGGCCGGTGGTCTCGTCGAGATTGCCGGTGGGCTCGTCGGCGAAGAGGATGTCGGGACGCACCGACAGGGCCCGGGCCAGCGCCGTGCGCTGCTGCTCGCCGCCGGACATCTGCGTTGGATAATGGTTGAGGCGGGCGCCCAGCCCGACCGCGTCGAGCTCGTCCGCCGCCCGGTCGAAGGCGTCGCGAGCTCCCGCGAGCTCCAGCGGCACGGCGACGTTCTCCAGCGCCGTCATGGTCGGGATGAGGTGGAAGGACTGGAAGACGATGCCGGCATGGCGGCCGCGGAAGCGCGCCAGTGCGTCCTCGTCGAGGCCGGTGATGTCGGTGCCGGCGACGGTCACCTTGCCGGAATCCGGGCGCTCGAGCCCGGCCATGACCATGAGCAGCGTCGACTTGCCGGAACCCGAGGGGCCGACCAGGCCCACCGACTGTCCCGCCGCCACCGACAGCGACAGGCTCTTCAGGATATGGACCCTCGAGGCACCGCGCCCCAGCGACAGCTCGACCTTGTCGATGACGATGGCGGGGCGAGCCGGGTGGAGCGGATCGGTCGGCAAGGGCATGTCTCTGGGTCGCTCGCATCGCGCCGCACATTGCGGCATTGCACCTGCGACCCTAGATGGCACCGGTATCGGCCTTTGGGAAGGGAAGCTCCGTGCGACAGTTCGTGATCGGCCTGACGGCCCTCGTCCTCGGCCTCGGCTCCCTTCCGGCGGCGGCCCAGCAGGCGCGACCCGTCAATATCGTCGCCCTCGGCGACAGCCTCACCGCCGGCTACGGGCTCGGCCCCGGCGACGCCTTTCCCGTCAAGCTGCAGGCGGCGCTGAGGGCGAAGGGCCACGACGTGACGATCCAGAATGCCGGCGTCTCCGGCGACACCTCCTCGGGCGGGCTGGAGCGGCTCGACTGGGCGGTGGGCGAGGGCGTCGACGCCGTCATCCTCGAACTCGGCGCCAACGACGCCCTGCGCGGCATCGACCCCGCCGTCACCCGGCGCAATCTCGACGCCATCATCGGCAGGCTGAAGGAAAAGCGCATCGCCGTCCTCCTCACCGGCATGCTGGCGCCCCCCAACATGGGCAGCGCCTTCGCCACCGCCTTCAACCCGATCTTCCCAGAGCTGGCGGCGAAGCACGGCGTGCTCTTCGATCCCTTTTTCCTGGAGGGTGTCGCCGCCGACGCCTCGCTCAACCTCTCCGACGGCATGCATCCCAACGCCCGGGGCGTCGACGCCGTCGTCCGGCGCATCCTGCCGAAGGTCGAGGAGCTGATCGCCGAGGTGCGATCCCGCCGCGGCGGTTGACCGCGCGCCGCCGGCCGCCTACCCACCCTCATCCCCGCAGCGATCGGTATTCCGCATGCAGACCCGTCCCCTCGGCCGCACCGGCCTGTCCGTTCCCGTCGTCTGCCTCGGGACCATGACCTTCGGCCAGCAGAACACCGAGGCGGAGGGCCATGAGCAGATGGATTATGCCGTCTCGCGCGGCATCACCTTCTTCGACACGGCGGAAATGTATGCGGTGCCGCCCAAGGCCGAGACCTATGGGGCCACCGAGCGGATCATCGGCTCCTGGCTGAAGAAGCGCGGCCGCCGCGACGACATCGTCATTGCCTCCAAGGTGGCGGGCGCCGGCGCCATGACCTGGCTGCGCCCCGACGGCGCGCCGACGCGCCTCACCCGCGCGCAGATGCAGATCGCCCTCGACCAGAGCCTGACGCGGCTCGGCACCGACCATATCGACCTCTACCAGTTGCACTGGCCGGAACGTCCGGCCCCCTTCGGCGCCAATCCGAGCCGCTTCGACCCCGAGGGCTGGGCGCCGCGCGCCGACGAGACGGCGATCGGCGAGCAGCTGGAGGCCCTCGACGGCTTCGTCAGGGCCGGCAAGGTGCGCTTCATCGGCCTGTCGAACGAGAGCGCCTGGGGCACCATGACCTTCCTGAAGGAGGCAGAGGCGCGCGGCCTGCCGCGGGTCCAGACGGTGCAGAACGCCTATCACCTCCTGAACCGCACCTTCGAGACGGCCCTCGCCGAAGTGGCGCTGCGCGAGCAGGTGGGGCTCCTCGCCTATTCACCCCTCGCCCAGGGCTTCCTCACCGGCAAATATCTGGACGGTGCCCGTCCCGCCGGCGCCCGCGTCACCCTCTTCGACCGCCAGCAGCGCTACCAGAAACCGGGCTCGGAGGAGGCAATCCGCGACTATGTCGCCATCGCGCGGGAGGCCGGCCTCGACCCCGCCGTCATGGCCATCGCCTTCGTGGCGAGCCGCCCCTTCGTCACCTCGGCCATCATCGGCGCCACCTCCATGGCGCAGCTGAAGACCGCCATTGACGCCGGCGAGACGACCCTGTCGCCGGACGTTCTCGCGGCCATCGACGCCGTCCACCAGCTCAGGGGCAACCCGGCGCCCTGAGGGGCGGGGCGCCGTACGGAGAAACCGCTTGGAATCCGCCGGCGGACCGGCTAAACATGGCTCCATAAGATTCGAAGCGGTCCGGGGTCATATCCGCGCGTCGAACGCAACATCAAACAGGTCTGGTGGGGTTTGGTACGTCGGAGCCAGGGCGCGAGGGGCGCCATGAATCCGATCCCGAATGAAGGACGAGGCGCGCAAGAGGCGCGAAGGGCGGGACGCTCCAGCGTCGCCCTGAACCCTGAAGATCGTTGAACTGCCGAACGCGGCAAGGCCGGGCGCAGGGCGCCTGCGAGGTCTGCCTGCGATCAGCCGAAGGATCCGGACGCATCGCTTGGACGCGGGCTCCGCTTGAGGAGGTCGATAAAGGACCGACATGAGAAACAGCAACAACAAGCGCATGCGCGGCCGCAACAACCGCGGCGGCGGCAAGGGCCCCAATCCGCTCTCGCGAAGCTACGAGTCCAACGGCCCCGACGTGAAGATTCGCGGCACGGCCCAGCATGTCGCGGAGAAGTACCTGCAGCTCGCGCGCGACGCCCATTCCTCGGGCGACCCGGTCTCGGCCGAGAGCTATCTCCAGCACGCCGAGCACTATTTCCGCCTCATCGCCGCCGCCCAGGAGGCGCTCCGCCAGCAGCAGGCGCCGCGCGTCGAGGGCCAGCAGGTCGACGACGAGGGGGACGAGGACGACGACGACGATTTCGCCTCCCCCTTCGACAAGCGCTTCGAATCCCCCGTCCAGGCCAAGCCCGAAGTGCCGCAGCAGCAACCGCGCGACTTCGGCGGCGGCCAGCCTCGGGACTTCCAGGGCCAGCGCGATTTCCAGGGTCAGCGCGACTATCAGGGCCAGCGCGACTTCCAGGGTCAGCGCGAGCCCCGCGACTACCAGGGCCAGCGTGATTTCCAGGGCCAGAACCGCGGCGACCGCGACCGCGACCGCTTTCCGGGCGGCCAGCGCTTCCCCGACCGTCAGGACCGCCAGGACCGTCCCCGTCCGCAGCCCGAGGCCGTCGGCGGCGACCAGCCCGACATCGGCGGCTCCGGCCCCGAGGGCGAAGGCGGCCAGGGCCGCGACGGCCGTCCCTACGAGAGCCGGCGCGAGCGCTTCGAGCGCCGCCGCGCCGAGCGTTTCGCCGAGCGCCAGGCGCGCCGCGAGGCCGGCGGCTTCGAGGGTGACGCCGAGGGCGGCGACCATCTTCCCGCCCCCCAGCCGGCTCCCGCCGCGCGCGAGGACGATGCCGGCCTCGGCCTGCCGTCCTTCATCACCGGCGGCGCCGCCGTGGTGCCCGCCGCGGCCGACGAGCGGGAGGCGCCCGCCCCCCGCGTCCGCAAGCGCCGCACCCCGCGCGTCGAGGACGATCCGGCCGCCCCGGCCGGCGAGAAGACTCCCGCGGCGGAGTAATCCCGCGACCATTGCAGCAGCGAGGGCGTGCCGAAAGGCGCGCCCTCATGCGTTCTGGGAGCTTGCCCTGAGGCGGCCGGACCGCTAGAGCGCGCCGACACGCGAGACGGGGGACCCGACCATGGCGACGCACAAGCTTCTCATCCTGCCCGGCGACGGCATCGGCCCCGAGGTCATGGCGGAGGTCGAGAAGGTGGTCGCCTGGTTCGGCCGGCAGGGCGTCGCCGCCTTCGAGACCGAGCGGGGCCTGGTCGGCGGCAGCGCCTACGACGCCCATGGCGAGGCCATCTCCAACGGCGACATGGCGCTCGCCCAGGCCGCCGACGCGGTGCTCTTCGGTGCCGTCGGCGGTCCGAAATGGGCCGACGTTCCCTATTCCAAGCGGCCGGAGGCGGGCCTTCTGCGTCTGCGCAAGGATCTCGGGCTCTTCGCCAACCTGCGGCCCGCCATCTGCTTCCCGGCGCTCGCCGCGGCCTCCTCGCTGAAACCGGAGGTGGTCGAGGGCCTCGACATCCTCATCGTCCGGGAACTCACCGGCGGCGTCTATTTCGGCGAGCCGAAGGAGATCGTCACCCTTGAGGACGGCCAGCAGCGCGGCATCGACACGCAGGTCTACACGACCTCGGAGATCGAGCGCATCACCCGCGTCGCCTTCGAACTGGCCCGCACCCGCCGCAACAAGGTCTCCTCGGCCGAGAAGCACAACGTCATGAAGACGGGCGTGTTGTGGAAGCAGGTGGTCACCCGCATCCACAAGGCCGAGTTCGCCGACATGGAGCTGGAGCACGTCCTCGCCGACAACTGCGCCATGCAGCTCGTCCGCTGGCCGAAGCAGTACGACGTCATCGTCTGCGACAATCTCTTCGGCGACATCCTCTCGGACGTGGCGGCCATGCTGACGGGCTCGCTCGGCATGCTGCCCTCGGCCTCGCTTGGCGCCGAGGACCCGGCCACCGGCAAACGCAAAGCGCTCTACGAGCCGGTCCACGGCTCGGCCCCCGACATCGCGGGCAAGGGCGCGGCGAACCCGATCGCCACGATCTCGTCCTTCTCGATGGCGCTGCGCTATTCGTTCAAGGCGATCGAGGCGGCCGACATGCTCGACAAGGCCGTGACCAACGTCCTCGCGTCCGGCCTGCGCACGGCCGACATCCGCTCGGACAACACCCATGTGGTCGGCACCGCCGGCATGGGCGACGCCATCGTCAAGGAACTGCAGCACCTCGCCGGCTGATCCCGCCGCTGCCGGGCGGGAGTGGTCCCGCGCCGGCCTCAGGTGCGGAAGTCAACGTTGATGCCGGGCTTGGTCATCTGCTTCGGCTGTTTCGACGTGCCGATGGTCGCCGTAAAGCCCTCGAGCCGCGAGAGGTGCTGGCGCGCCTCGGGCGTCAGCGTCACCGTGACGTTGGCGGTCTTGATCCGCGGCGCCGTCTCGGCGGGCCGCACGGCGCTGGCCGCGGACTGTCCACCCGCGGCGCCTGCGCCCGCCGGGCCGACTGCGCCCGTACCGATCTGACCGACGGCCATCGCTGCCTCCTCCATCCGATTGTGAGGAGACCATGAAGAAACATGGTTAATGGCGGGTAAACGCCCTGCGCGGCTCCGGTACGGCTCCCGGTCAGAGCCGGTTCAGGCGGAGCGGCGCGGGCCGGCCGCCGCGCTCGGAGACGAGCGGGTTCGCCGCCGTCGTGGCGGTGGCGGCAGGGCAGGGGTGGCGCGACAGCTCCGCGCGCGCGAAGAGGCCGGCGATGGCGGCATCGCGGACGCCCACCGTGAACAGCCGGTCGACGAAGCAGGATGCCTCCTGGCGGCTGACGATTTCGGGTCCGCCGCTGCACACCCAGCCCGTGATCCTGATCCCCGCCTCGTTCTCGCGCAGCGCGAAGCCGAGACAGGCCTTGCTGCCCTCCTCCGATTCGAGCGTCATGTCGGCGGTCCGCATCGCCCCGAACTTGGTGGCGAGCGGGATGGGATTGGCGGTGACCGCCGCCGACAGGCCGAGGTCGGACACCACGGCGCCGAGATCGGCCACGGCGGTCGCCGGCGCCATCTCGCCGCGGTCGACGACGAGCGCGGCGTGGCGTCGCGTGTCCTCGGCGGAGCCGAAGCGGAAGACCTCGCGCGCCAGCCCGTCCGAGCGCCGGAACATCGTGACCTCCTGGCCGAGCGGCCGCCAGCGCGGCGCGTCGACGTCGAAGCCGCCGTGGCGAGCCGTCACCGGCCGCCACACCGGCTGCGGGTCCGCCGCCTCCTCGGCGACGAGAGAGGGGCGGATCGGCTCGGCGGGGGCAGGCCGCTGCGCCGCGAGGTTCCACAGCAGCACGACCGGCAGCCCGGCCATGACGGCGAAGGCGCCGAGGGCCAGCAGTGCCGGGCCCGTCCGCCTGTCTGGCAGCCTGACGACCTCTCCAACCGTTGTGCGCAAGACCCGCCCTCCGTTCGACGGGGCCAGCCTGACGGCGCAGCGACCACCGCCGGGTTGAGCGGCATGGTTGACGCACGGTAAATGTGCAGCGTGGTGAATGGTTTATGAGCATTCACCACGACCGCCCCCGGCAGCGTTGCTGGCGTGCAACACGCTCTCGCCACCTCGCCGCCACAAAGCAAGGAGTCGTTGACTCTCGTTCCGGATTTTCTTCTCTCGACAACTGAAGAGAAACTGATCGCCCCGCTCTTTCGGCGCGTGACCGCCGGGTGGGTATGGGCGGTATGGGAGAGGGTCATGGGACGTCGTTGGGCGCGGCCGCTGCTGGCCGCGGCATTCGCGCTGTGCGTTATTAACGGTATTGAGGCACCGCAGGCCTCGGCCCGTGAGGTGGTTCGCCTGAACATTCAGGCCGAGCCCGGCACCATCATCATCCGCAATTCCGAGCGCCGGCTCTATCTCGTCCAGAGCGACGGCACGGCGATCCGTTACCGCGTCGCGGTCGGCCGCTCCTCCGAGCAGTGGGAGGGCCGCACGGTCGTCAACGGCCGCCATGTGCGCCCCGCCTGGTCGCCGCCCGCCGTGGTCCGGCGCGCCAATCCGAGCCTGCCGGACGTCATTCCCGGCGGCGCCCCCAACAATCCCATGGGCGAGGGCGCGCTGACCCTCGCCGGCGGCGAATATGCCATCCACGGCACCTCCGCCAGCATGCGCCGCTCGGTCGGCACCGCGGCCTCCTTCGGCTGCTTCCGCATGCTGAACGAGGACGTGGTCGACCTGATGAACCGCGTCGGCGTCGGCGCCACGGTCGTCGTCACCCGCTGAGCCTTTGCCCGCTCAGGGCGCGGCGGCGAACCAGCGCCGCGCCAGCGTGACGTCGGCCTGCGTCAGGCCGTGGCCGGCGGGCAGAACCTCGTGTTCTACCGCCGCGCCGGCCGTCCGCAACTGGCCGGCGAGCCGCGCGGCATCCTCCTCCGGCACGATCGGATCCATGGCGCCCGACAGGATCAGGACCCGCCGGCCGGTGAGGTCGACGGCGGGCGGATCGGGCAGCGGCACCATGGCGCGGATGAGCACGGCGCCGTCCAGCACCTCCGGCCGCAGCATCATCATCGCCGCGGCGATGTTGGCGCCGTTCGAAAAGCCGACCGCCACCGGCGGCGGCAGCCCGTGGGCCTTCCGCGCCGCCGCGACGAAATCGGCGAGCTCGTGGGCACGCCGCGCCACGTCCTCGTGGTCGAAGACGCCCTCCGCCAGGCGGCGGAAGAAGCGCGGCATGCCGTTCTCCAACACCTTGCCGCGCGGCGACAGCAGCGCCGCTCCCGGCGCGATCATCTGGCCGAGCGGCAGGAGGTCGGTCTCGTCGCCGCCCGTGCCGTGAAGCAGGAGCAGCGTGCGGCTGTCGGCGGTCGCGCCGGGCACGAAGCGATGGACGAAGCCGCCGTCGGTGAGGGTGGCCATGGCAGAGATCTCCTGGGATGGATCCGCCACGCCCGGACGGGCGCGGCGGTCTCATGAGGGGCGGTCAGTCGAGAGCCGGAAGCACGGCCTCGATGCGGGCACGCTGCGCCTCGTACTGGGCCGGCAGCTTCAGCGCCTGCCCGAGGCTCTCCGCCGGCTCGTCCACGGCGAAGCCGGGAACGTCGGTGGCGATCTCGAACAGGATGCCGCCCGGCTCGCGGAAATAGACCGACCGGAAGTAGTTCCGGTCGCGCTGTTCCGTGACGCGCTGGCCGTGATGCTCCCTGAGCCGCGCCACCATGGCCTCCTGCGCCGCATCGTCCGCCGCCCGGAAGGCGACGTGATGCACCGATCCCGCACCCTCGCGCCCCGGCAAAAAGCCGCCGGCGGCGCGGATGTCGACGATGCCGCCGACCGGATTGCCGGGGACCGCGTAGCGGGTGACCGTCCCTTCCGTCGCCGTCTTCGCATAGCCGAAGACGTCGGTGAGGATGGCGCCGGTCTTGTCGCCCGCCTCGACGAGCAGGGAGACGCCGTGGAAGCCGCGGATCGCATGCTCGGGCGGCACGCCGCCACCGTTCCACGCCGGCTCGTCGCCGATGCCGGGCATGCCGGCCAGGGCGAGCCTCATCCCGTCGGGGTCCTTGAAGGCCAGAACGGATTCGCCGAAGCGCCTGGTGATCGTCTCGTGCGGCACGCCCTTCTCGACGAAGCGGTGCGCCCACCAGCCGAGCGATCCCTCCGGCACGCGGAACACGGTCTCCTGCGTCTGTCCGACGCCGAGCCGGCCGGGGGCGGCATGCTCCCAGGGGAAGAAGGTCAGGATGGTGCCGGGCGCTCCCGCCGCGTCGCCGAAATAGAGGTGGTAGGTGCCGGGATCGTCGAAGTTGACGGTCTTCTTCACCAGCCTGAGGCCGAGGACCTCCGCGTAGAAGGCGAGGTTGCGCCGCGCCGGGCCGGAGATGGCGGTAACGTGATGGATGCCGTTGAAAGACTGGCCGTTGAAGGACATGGAAGCCTCCTGCCGGACGCGGTGCGCGTCCTGTTGACGGCAAGATAGGCGGCCTTGGCCGGGGCGCCATGGCAAAGTCTTTGCATGCGTGCAAGCCGGCTGTGCGGGCTTCCGGCGTGATGCTTGCGATGGTGCGTCAGTTCGTCTTCGGGAAGACGTAGATGAAGGTCGCCATCCCGGTCTCGGGCGTGACGTCGGGATCACGCACATATTCCTCGACGAAGGCGTCCTCGGCGACGATCGAGCGCTCGTCGAGATGGTTGGTGATCTCGTCGTAGGTCTGTTCCATCGTGTCGTAGCCGCCATGATGGACGAAGCGCATCGCCTTGCCGGCCGGCGTCTCGCCGGGCTTGGCCGGCGCATAGGCCGCGGCGGGCTTGGCCGCCTCGCGCACCGGCAGGATCGCCTCGAAATCGACGGCGTCGTCGGAGGAGGAGACGAAGCGGATCATCGGCGGTCCGGTCATCTCGGCGCCCTCGCGGGCGGCGATCGCCTTGAGTTCGGTGATGGCCTTGCGGAACGTGCCGTAGAGGTCGTCCCAGGTGGTCTTGCCGGCGAGCACCAGCGCCGGCCGCGCCGTCAGCGTCACCTCGTCGCCGAAGCCGGCGGCCTGCACCGCCTCGTCCGAGGGCAGCACGCTTGCCGGGCCGGCGGGGGCGGCGGGAGCCTGCGCCGCAGGCGGCGGGGCGGGTGCGGCGGGCGGCTCAGCGGCGGGCGGCGTCGGCTGCGCGGCGGCGGGCGGAGGCGATGCGGTCTGCGCCACGGCCTCCGTCGGCCCCGCTCCGAAGGCGAGGAGCGCCGCGAGGAGTGCGGTGCTCACCCCGTATCCGGCACCCCGTCGCATCATGTCGAGCCTCTCACGGTCCCGCGCCGTTCCGCCCGATGCGGAGCGCCGGTTTTGGACAAGTGCAGGATAGCCTATATAGAGACCGCCCATTGTGTCCTCGTCATCACATTCGGACACCAACTCCCACGCGTCACCACGGGTCCCGAGCATGAGCCCGCTCGCCAACCATTCGTTCTGGAAGATGAACGGCGCCGGCAACGAGATCGTCGTCGTCGATCTGCGCGCCTCGACCCATGTGGTCACGGCGACGGAGGCGCGCGCCATCGCCGCCGACGAGCGCTCGCGCTTCGACCAGATGATGGTGCTGCACCGGCCGCGCACGCCGGGCACGCGCTGCTACATCCGCATCTACAACACCGACGGCAGCGAGGCGGGCGCCTGCGGCAACGGCACGCGCTGCGTCGCCTGGGTGCTGGCCGAGGAGGACGGCGCCGAGAGCTTCACCGTCGAGACGGTCGCGGGCCTTCTCGCCTGCCGCCGCGTCGGGCCCCACGCCTTCTCCGTCGACATGGGCGAGCCGCGCTTCGGCTGGCAGGACATTCCCCTCGCCGAGGAGTTCCGCGACACCCGCGCCATCGAGCTGCAGATCGGGCCCATCGACGCTCCAGTCCTCCATTCGCCGTCGGTCGTCTCCATGGGCAATCCGCACGCCGTCTTCTGGGTCGACGATCCCTATGCCTACGACCTGCCGAAGATCGGCCCCATGCTGGAGAACCACCCGATCTTCCCCGAGCGCGCCAACATCTCGCTGGCCGCGGTGAAGACGCGCGACCACATCGTCCTCTGGGTCTGGGAGCGCGGCGTCGGCATCACCCGCGCCTGCGGCTCGGCCGCCTGCGCCGTCCTCGTCTCGGCGGCGCGCACCAAGCGCACCGGCCGCGCCGCCACCGTGTCGCTGCCGGGCGGCGACCTCTTCGTCGAATGGCGCGAGGACAATCACGTCATCATGACCGGGCCGACCGAGCTCGAGCACCAGGGCACCTTCCCGCCCACCCTCTTCGCCACGGCGGCCTGAGCCCCATGAACGCGGCGCGCCCCTCCGTCGAGGTCGTCACCTTCGGCTGCCGGCTGAACACCTCCGAATCCGAGGTGATGCAGCGGCTCGCCGCCGAGGCGGGGCTGACGGAGGCGATCGTCGTCAACACCTGCGCCGTCACCGCGGAGGCGACGCGCCAGGCGCGCCAGGCCATCCGCCGCATGAAGCGCGAGAACCCCCAGGCCCGCATCGTCGTCACCGGCTGCGCCGCGCAGACCGAGCCCGAGGTCTTCGCCGCCATGGCCGAGGTCGATCGGGTCATCGGCAACGACGAGAAGATGAAGGCCGAGGCCTGGGGCGAGACCCGCACGGCCCTCGGGCGAGGTCCCGATTTCGGCATCGCGGCCAGCGAGAAGGTGGCGGTCAACGACATCATGGCGGTGCGCGAACAGGCGCTGCACCTCATCGACGGCCTCACCGGCCGCTCGCGTGCCTTCGTCCAGGTGCAGAACGGCTGCGACCACCGCTGCACCTTCTGCATCATCCCCTTCGGCCGCGGCAACAGCCGCTCCGTGCCCATGGGCGAGGTGGTGGAGCAGGTGCGCCGCCTGGTCGGCAACGGCTATCGCGAGGTGGTGCTGACCGGCGTCGACATCACCAGCTACGGCCAGGGCCTGCCCGGCGAGCCGAAACTCGGCGCGCTGGTGAAGGCCATCCTCCGCCACGTGCCGGAGCTCGAGCGCCTGCGCATCTCCTCCATCGATTCCGTCGAGGCCGATCCCGACCTGCTCGACGTCATCGCCGGGGAGGAGCGGTTCATGCCGCACCTCCACCTGTCGCTCCAGGCCGGCGACGACATGGTGCTGAAGCGCATGAAGCGGCGGCACCTGCGCGACGACGCCATCCGTTTCTGCGACGAGGTCCGCCGCCTCCGGCCGGACATGGTCTTCGGCGCCGACATCATCGCCGGCTTCCCCACCGAGACGGAGGAGATGTTCGCCCGCTCCCTCGCCATCGTCGAGGAGTGCGGCCTGACCCACCTCCACGTCTTCCCCTATTCGCCGCGGCCGGGCACGCCGGCGGCGCGCATGCCCCAGGTCGCCCGCGACGTCGTCAAGGATCGGGCCCGCCGCCTGCGTGCGAAGGGCGAGGCGGCGCTCGCCGCCCATCTCCAGAGCATGGTGGGCCGCAGCTACAACGTGCTTGTCGAGACCGGCGAGATGGGCCGCACCGAGCATTTCACCCCCGTCCGTCTCGCCGGCGCCGCCGAGCCCGGCGCCATTGTCCCGGTCACGGTCGCCGGCCACGACGGGCGCGAGGCCATCGCCGCCTAGAGGCTCGGAACCTTCTCCGTCGGTGCGACGTTGTCAGGTCAACAACGCACAATCATGGAGATGGAAATGGGTCTCGGACGCGGTGCTCTCTTGTGGCTCCTCGGCATTCCCCTGCCGATCATCATCCTGCTCGCCATCTTCTGGAGCTGAGCAGGTTCGCCCCCTGAACCGGGGCGCCTCGAACATAAACAGGGTCCGGGCTCCGTCCGGACCCTGTTTCGCGTCCACAGGGACGCTTCAGCGCGTCAGTTGCTGGGTCGGGGCCGTCAGGCTGACCCGCAGCCCGGCCGCCGACCAGTCGTAGGTCATCGCGCCCTTGAGCTGACGCTGGACGCTCATCTCGATGAGCTGGCTGCCGAAACCGCGATGGGTCGGCGCTTCGTCCATCACCGCCGTGCGCCTTTCGTTCCAGTTGAGCGTGACGTCGCTGGCCGAGGCGGTCCATTCCACCGTCAGCTCGCCGCCATCCTCGGCCAGCGCCCCGTATTTCGCGGCGTTGGTGGCGAGTTCGTGGAAGACGAGGGCGAGGCTCGTGGCCGCCGTCGACCCGAGCGAGATCTGCGGCCCCGACAGCGTCACCTGGTCCGGCCGGCCGAGATGCGGCGCCAGGATGCGGGTGAGCAGATCCGACAGGTGCGTCGTCTCGGCCTGTTCCCTCTCGCCGAAGACGGCGGAGCGGATGAGGTCGTGGGCCGCGGCCAGCGCCGACAGGCGCCCGCGCAGCGCTTCCGCCATCTCGCGCGGCGTCGCCGAGGTGCGGGCGGTCATCGAGACCAGCCCCGAGACCACCGCGAAGATGTTCTTCACCCGGTGGTTGAGTTCGCGCAGCAGGATGGAGCGCGCCTCCTCCGATTCCTTGAGCTCGGTGATGTCGACGATGGCACCGGGGAAGCGTGCCGGCTTGCCCTCGTGGTCGTAGAGGCACTCGCCGCGCGCGATCACCCAGCGCCAGCCGCCGTCCCGGGTCCTGAGCCGGTACTCCGACGTGTATTTCTCCTTCGTCGTCATGGCCTGCTGGAAGGCCTCGCGCACCCGCGGCAGGTCGTCGGGATGAATCGCCTCCAGATAGTGCTCGACCGGCATGCCGTCCTGACTGGGGCCGGGCCCGCTGCCGAACAGTTCCGCGAGGCGGGCGTCGGGGAAAAACAGGTCGGAGCCGATATGCCAGTCCCAGGTGCCGATCATTCCGGCGGAATTGAGCGCGAAGGCGAGGCGCTCGCGGCTGCGCGCCAGTTCCTCCTGCGCCCGGATGCGCTCGGTCGTTTCGGTGACGACGCCGAGCACGCCGATGCGCTCGCCATCCTCGCCGACCACGGGGCTGTAGGCGAGATCGAACCAGACGTCCTCCGGCCCGCCGTTGCGGTAGAGCACGAAGGGCTGATCGGTGAAGGTGAGGGTCGCGCCGCCGAGCACCGTCTCCATCATCGAGCCGTTGAACGCGGCCGCCTCGGGCCAGGCCTCGCGCACCGGCTGGCCGAGGATGTGCGGATGGCGCGATCCGGCGATCTGCGCATAGCCCTCGTTGTAGAGCATGATCCCGGCCGGGCCCATCATCAGCGTCTGGGGGACCGGGGAGGCGAGGATCAGCTTGATCACCGTGCGGACGGATGCAGGCCAGTCCTCGATCGGACCCAGCGGCGTCCCCGACCAGTCATGCGATGCGATGAGCCGCCCGATCTCGCCGCCGCGGGTGGTCAGGCGTTCCGTCCAGGTACTGTGATTCATGTGGGGTAAGCGGCCTTCAATCCCGTCGTGGACCAAGCCACCTCGTGCTGGGCAACCTTGGGAACATCGAATCGGAGCCGGCAAAGCGTGCCGCCCTCGCTGGCGATGGACAGGGTCCCGCCGAGCTGCGAGGCAAAAGATCTCAGCACGGTCAGGCCGATGCTGCGGGCAGTGGCGAGGTCGAAGCCGGCGGGAAGGCCGGGGCCGTCGTCCCCCACCCGCAGTTCGGCGAGGCCGCCGCTCTTCTCCAGCGTCACCGAGATGATGCCCGACGGCCGCGACCCGATACCGTGTTCGAGGGCGTTGTTGATGCACTCGGTGAGGATCAGTGCGACGGGCAGGAACTTGTCCTGCGGCAGGGCGACGGGCGTGATGTCGGTGACGAGCGTGACGCGGTCACGGGCGCCCGCCGCATCGATGCAGCGCTCCGCCAGCTCGCGCACGAAGTCGTCGTCGATCCGGCCGTCGGCATGGGCCGGGTCGTGGAACATGCGGTGGATGTCGGCGATGACGCCGACCCGCTGCACGCTGTCGGCGAGGGCCCGGCGGGCCTCGGGATCCTTCACCGCGCGGAGCTGGATGTTGAGCAGGGCGGACACGGACTGGAGGTTGTTGCCGATCCGGTGCTGGAGCTCCTTGAACAGCGTATCGCGCTGCTCGGCGTGCAGGACTGCCTTTTCACGCTCGGCGCGGAGGGCCGCGAGGGCCCCTGTCAGCCGGTCGATGATGAGAATGTCGACCACCACGATGAAGGCGAAGAAGGCGATGGCGACGCCTGACTGGTAGTCGAGGACCAGGGCGTTGGCGGGCGGGATGAAGAAATAAAGGGCGGCGAGGCCGCTCAGCACCGCGCAGAGGCTTCCCGGCCCGGCGCCCGCGACGAAGGTGGCGACGATGATCGCCGGGAAGAAGGTCAGGAAGGGAAAGCCGGGGGGCAGCGAGGGTTCTGCGAGGAAGCGCAGGGCGAGCGCCGCCAGAAACAGGCCGACGCCCACGGAATATCGCAACAGCCAATGCCGATCGTTCATGTAGGTCCCGCGGGGCGCCGTCCAACCGCCATCCATACCATCAGGATCGGAGCCGTTGGTGTCAAAAGACGTAGCGCCGAGCAGACCAACGGCCCACGACGAAATCGTCGCGGGCCGCAGGAAAATGAAGTGTCGCCGTTAGGGCGACGGAAAGGTCTAGGCCCGCCGGATCAGGCCGGCGACCACCGACACGACGAAGAGGACGATCGCGACCCAGAACAGCAGCTGCGCGCCGCCCATGGCGGTGCCGGCGACGCCGCCGAAGCCGAGGAAGGCGGCGACCAGCGCGACGATGAGGAAGACGACGGCCCAGTGGAGAAGGGTACCCATGATGCAATCTCCTGACGGTGTTGTTGAACGGTCTTCGAGGACCTATGCAGACAGTGAATGTCGTGCCAACAACGCCGGCCCTTTGAACGGGTTCCGGCACGGGCGATCGTGGGATGATCGTGGAATCTTGGGAACTTCGGGCCCGCCGCCGCGTTTGTCGACCGTCAGGGGTGCGTCGGCCGCCCCGCTTCGGCCTCACGCGGCCATGCTCTGGAGGGCGTCCGGTTGCGCTTCTCCACCCCGTCCGACAAGGGTTACCGATGATGTCGTCACCAGGATCGGCACCAGGCGGACCACCGCCGGGTCCGCAGGGAATTTCGCTCAGCCCCAACGCCGGTATCCGTCCGGTCGTGCTGACGAGCCTCGGTCCGTGGCGGGACAATCGAGCCGGATGATTCATGGCTGAGGTGAGTCCCCCGACATCGGAAGCCGACACGACCCCCGCATCCGCCGACGAAAGCCGGCGCCTGCGGGCCCTTCGCGTGCGCCTGCTCATCCTGGTGGTCGGCATCGCCGTGCCGCTGCTCGCCCTCGCGCTCGGCGCGGTCTGGCAGACCACCGCCAGCGAAAGGCGGCGCATGGAGGGCCGGCTCGTCGACCAGGCCCGCGCCATCGCCGGGGCGGTGGACGTGGAGATGGACAGGGCCGGCCTCTACCTGCGGGCTCTGGCCTCGTCGCCCTCCCTCGCCGCCGAGGACTGGCGCGCCCTCCATGGCCAGGCGCTCCAGTCGGCGCCGCGCGGAACCTTCGTCGCGGTGCTGGACGGCGAGGGCCGGCGGCTGCTCAACACCTTCTTCCCCCTCGACGGAGGCGGGCTCACCCCGGTCGAGACCTCCGCCGCGCCGACCGTGCGAAAGGCGCTGGAGAGCGGCGAGGTGGTCTTTTCCGGCATCGTCGACCGCACCGCCATGGGCGGGCCGGCCGTCGTCGCGATGCTTGGCGGCGACACAGCCTCCGGCCGCCGCGTCGCGGTGATGCTGGTCATGCCGTCGCAGCTCCTGTCGGGGCTCCTCGGCCAGCAGAACCTGCCCTCCGACTGGTTGTCGGCGGTCCTCGACCAGAACGACATCGTCATCGCCCGCTCCCGCGACCCGGACCGCTTCGTCGGAACCACCGCCGTGGCGCCCGTGCGGCAGGCGCTGGCGGCGAGGAGCAGCGGCCTCATCCACACCCGCACGGTGGAGAACCTCACCGCCACCCTCGCCTTCGCCCGGGCGCCGATCAGCGGCTACGCGGCCGTGATCGCCGTTCCCGAGGTCGTGTTCGGCCGGGTCTTCTTCTCCGCCCTCCGCCCGGTGGCCCTGATCGGCGGGCTGCTGGTCCTGGCCGCCCTCGTCATCGCCATGCTCGCCTCGCGGCGCATCCTCTCGGCGGTGCGGCGCGGCTATGCGGAGGAAAAAAGCCTGCGCGAGGAGGTGGCGAGGAGCCTCCGCATCCGCGACGCCGAACTGAAGGAGAGCGAACGGCGGTTCCAGACCATCGCCGACGCCATGCCGCAGCTCGTCTGGTCGACCCTTCCCGACGGTTACCACGACTATTTCAACGAGCGCTGGTACGAATTCACCGGCACGGCGCCGGGCTCCACCATGGGCGGGATCTGGAACGACCTGCTCCATCCCGACGACCAGGAGCGCGCGGCGAAGCGGTGGGCCCAGTCCCTCGAGACCGGCGAGCCCTACGAGATCGAATACCGGTTCAAGTCCGCCGACGGCGGCTATCGCTGGTTCATCGGCCGCGCCGTGCCCATGCGCGACGCCACCGGCCGGATCGAGCGCTGGTTCGGCACCTGCACCGACATCCACGACAAGAAGCTGGTGGAGGAGGCGCTGGTCTCCACCCAGCGTCAACTCAAGGCGCGGGTCGCCGAACTCGCCCAGGAGAAGGCGCGGCTGGAAAGGCTGATGCTCTCGGCCCCCAACCTCATCTACATCAACGACCTTCAGCGCCGCCGCAACGCCTATGTGAACCCGCAGATCTTCGAGAGCCTCGGCTACGGCCCCTCCGAGTTGATGGGCCGGCCGCTGAAGACGCTCGGCGCCTTCGTCCATCCGGACGACCGCCGGCGGGTGGCCGAGTTCGCCTCGCAGGTGCGGCGCATCGCCGACGGCGAGGTCCGCGAGATCGAGTACCGCATCCGCCACACCGACGGCAGCTATCGCTGGTTCCTGGTGCGGGAGACCCCGTTCCAGCGCGATCCCGTCGGCAAGGTCATCCAGGTTCTCGGCACGGCGCTCGACATCGGTTCGCGCAAGCAGGCCGAGGAACGCCAGCAGATGCTGATCCGCGAACTGCACCACCGCGTGAAGAACATCCTCGCCACGGTGCAGGCCATCGCCTCGGCGACCGGCCGTTCCTCCACCAGCTTCTCGGCCTTCCGCGAGCGCTTCTCCGACCGCCTGGTCTCCCTCGGCCGCACCCATTCCCTCCTCACCCGCGAGGCCTGGGCGGGAGCCGGCATACGCGACATCCTGGAAAGCGAGCTCTCGCCCTATCTCCAGGACGGCGAGTCCCGCGTGGTCATCGACGGCCCGGCTCTGGTGGTGCCGCGCGACATGACGGTGCCGATCGGCATGGCGATCCACGAGCTCACCACCAACGCGGTGAAATACGGTGCCCTGTCGGTACCGGAGGGGCGGGTCCACGTCACCATCGCCTCCGACGGTGCCGTCCCGGAGCCCCGCATGACCCTGGAATGGCGCGAGAGCGGTGGCCCGCCGGTGAAGGTGCCGGAGCGCAGCGGCTTCGGCTCGCTCCTGCTCAACCGGCTGCTCGCCTCCCAGCTCGGCGGCGAAGTCGCCATCGACTACCGCCCAGACGGAGTCGTCGCCCGCATCGACGTGGTCCTGCGCAAGGACGACGTGCGCTGACGCTGCCCGATCCTTGGAACCTTGCGGCGGGCCGGTCGTTCTGATTGCCGGCCATGCCCGGCATCCTGCCGGCGCTTCGGTTCCCGGGGACCGCATCATGCGCAGCGAGCTTTTGTGGTTTCTGCCCCGTCACGAGGAGGCGCCGGAGCCGCCGACCGACGACCACGACCTCTTCGACATCGGCGATCACGATCCCGTCCTGCGTTACGCGACGCTCGGCATCTTCGTCATCATGGCGACGGCGGCCCTCGCCATCGCCCGGCCCGTCGCCCTGCCGGTCACCGCCGGCATCGTCTTCGGGCTGGTTCTCGGCCCGGTCTCCGACGCCCTCGTGCGCCGCGGCCTGCCCCATGCTGCGGCGGCGGCCATCGTCGTCCTCACGGGCATCGTCCTGCTGATGGGCCTCTTCGCCATCCTCGCGGCTCCGGTGGCGCTCGGCGCCGACCAGATCCCCGCCATCGTCGACACGCTGAGGGCCAAGTTCGACGGCTTCTTCGACATGATGCGGCGGCTGCAGGGCGTGCCCCAGGGCGCCACCGCGCCGGTTGCGACGGAGACGGCCGCGGGCGCCTCCTTCACCCCGCTCCTCAATATCGCCGTCACCTCGTCCAGCGCCGCCGGCGGCATGCTGATCTTCGTGGCGACGATCTTCTTCTACCTCGCCGCCCGCCGTCACCTGAAGGCGCGCGTGCTGCGCCTCTGCCTCGGCCGCGACGCGCGCCAGGTCGCCGGCTCCTTCTTCGAGGAGGTCGAGCAGCGCATCGGCAGCTACTTCGCCGTCGTCACCGTCATCAACCTCGTCGTGGGCGTCATAGCCACCGCCATCGCCTGGCTGGCGGGCTTTCCCTATCCGCTGTTCTGGGGCGCGCTGTCCTTCGTCCTCAACTACCTCGCCTTCATCGGCCCGTTGATCCTCACCGCGCTCATGCTGGGCGCCGGCGTCACCACCGGCGACACCGCCTTCGCCGCCCTCTGGCCCGTCAGCGTCTATGCCCTGATCCACCTCGTCGAGGGCAATGTGCTCACCCCGAGCCTCGTCGGCCGCCGGCTCACCGTTTCGCCCTTCCTCGTCTTCCTCTCCTTCGTCTTCTGGCTTTGGCTCTGGGGCCCGGTCGGCGCCATCCTCTCCACCCCCCTGCTCCTGATCGGCATGGTGATGGTGGAGGTGTTGTCGGCCTATCGTCACCTCAACAAGCCGTCCGAGGGCGGCAGCGACGCCGCGACGACGACGGGAACCGCCGACGAGACGGCGCGTTTAACGATGCGGGATGGCGCTCAGCCGCAATCCCCTGTTTCCATCACGGCTTGAACTGCAGGAGTTTGGTCCATGGCGCGCGCCAAAGCGGATAACGACACGACCTTCGAGGCGGTCGGCGAGGCCGCCGAATCCATGGGCGATCGCGCTCGCGCCGGCGCCGCCACGGCGGCCGATCTCGCCTCCGAACTGGCCGGCAAGGCTTCGGCCGCGAGCGAGGCCGCCAGCGAGGCGGCCGCCGACATCGCCCAGGACGTCAGTGCCCGCCTGAAGGCTGTCGGCATCGACACCGAGGTCATGGCCGGCGCCGCCAAGGACCAGCTCGGAGGCCTGCGCCAGATGCTCGCGGACGAGATGCAGAGCCGTCCGCTGCGTACGCTCGGCCTCGCCGCCGCTGCGGGCATCGTCCTCGGCTTCCTCTCGTCGCGGTGAGCATCATGTGGAGGGGGCTTTCACTCCTCGCTGCGACCGAGGTCGGCAGCGCGATGAAGCGCAGCATGTTCGGCGCGATGATCTACGCTCTGGCACTGCTCTGTCTCGCCTGCGCCTTCGGCTTTCTCGTGGCGGCCGGCCATGACATGCTCGCCCAGACCTACGGCGACACGCGCGCGAGCTTGATCTTCGCCGCGATCTTCGCTGCTGTCGGCGTGGTGATCATGCTGGTCGCCGCCTTTATTCGTGCGCGGGCCCGCAATCGTCGCACCGCCGCCACCACCGCCATGATGGTCGCACCCGTCATGGCGCCCTCCGTCATCCGCACCTTCGTCCGCCATCCCGGCATGAGCGCGGGCGTCGTGGCCGGCATCGTCGCCCTCGGCGCCATTCTCGGGCGCCAGTGGGGCAAGGAAAGCTGAGCCTCCACCGCCCGCCTTCAGCCGACAGTTTTCGAAGAGTTCTTCATTCCATGACCGAACCCTTGCCCGCGAATGCAACCCCCGCCCGCGCGGGGAAATTCCTCGTGTCGGCCGCCCGCCGCCTGCGCCAGCCGATCCACCCCCTGGAACCCCTCAGGGTCCTCGTCTGCGAAGACGACCCGATCCTTGCTCTCGAGCTCGAGGCCATGGTGGTGGAATGCGGCGCCGTCACCTGCGGCTCCGCGGCCTCCTTCGACCAGGCGCGCGACCTCGCCGGCCTCACCGCTCCCGACCTGGTCCTCGTCGACCTCCATCTCGACGACGGGCGCTCCGGCCCTAGGCTGGCGGAAATCTTCGCCGACCGCGGCCTGCGCATCGTGGTGATCTCCGGCGACACCTCCATCGACAGCGTGCTGGCGCGGGTGGACCACGTCTTCCTGCCGAAGCCGATCCAGCCGGCCGTGCTCCAGGATCTCATCGCCGCGGCCGTTCAGGCGAAGCGGGCCCGCGAGGAGAGCGCGGCGGCACCGTCGCCCCTCGGCAAACCCATGTGATTCATGGGGCTTTGCCGGTCGGCAGGGCGGGAACGAAGGCACCGGCGCCGCGTTGATGAGGTATCGTTCAACCATCACAGGAGGCCTTTCATGCCCACCCCGTCCGGCCACACCCGTGCCATCGCCGCCTCGCGCGTCACCGGCACCAGCGTCTACAACGAGCAGGGCGACAAGATCGGCCACGTCGAGGACGTCGTCCTCGACAAGATGTCCGACAAGATCATGTTCGCCGTGCTCGGCTTCGGTGGCTTCCTCGGCATCGGCGAGCGCTATCACGCCATGCCCTGGTCCATGCTCGACTACAATTCCGACACCGGCGGCTATGTGGTCGGCCTGTCCCGCGACGTGTTGGAGAAGGCGCCGTCCTACGACCTCAACGACCTGATGAAGCAGGACGGGTCGGGCCAGGCGCCCTCCATGGACTATTACGCGCCCTACGCCCGTCACTGACGGGCCTGATCGCCAGACATGCGCGAGCGGCGGCCTCCCCGGGGCCGCCGCTTTTGCTTGGGCTGTGCGATCAAAAAACCGGGCCCTTGAACAAGGGCCCGGCTGGGACGACAGAGGCTGAAGAGCGTCAGATGCGCGACGGCTGCGCCTGGGTCTGCCCGGCGGCATCGATCGTCCGGGCGGGCGGCGCGTCGCGGAAGCGGTCGAAGGCGCCGTGCGCGAAGTCGACATAGGCGGCGGACGGCGCGTGGACGATGGCGCCGGCGACAGGCGTCCCGGCCTCGTCCGCCGTCCGGGAGAGGAACGCGACGCCGAACGCGACGAGCGCGGCGAAGGCTGCTGCGCCGACGAGGCGGATGCCGGTGCGGCGGGCGGGAGTACGGACCTGCATGGCTTGTCTCCTCGATGGACGATCTTGCGGAAACAACGTGCGGCGACCCGAAAAGTTCAGATCGGCGCAAGACGTCGGAACAGTTGGCGCTGCGGCAGGTTGTGCCGATGACCGCCGGATCGGTGGGATCGAGCGCATGCGGAGCTTCCCATGGTCGAGATGTTCGCCAACCTCCACGTTCTGATGTTTGCCGCCATCGCCTGTGCGGCGCACGCCATCTGCAGCCGGTGACGGCTTACGCTGCGGGGGCAGGGCGCGGCCCCGTCCGCAGCTTGTCGCTGGCCGCGGCCTGTTTCGCGATTGCCACAGGCGCCGCCGCGGCGCCTCCCGCCTCCGCTCCCCTTCCCCACCCGCGCCCGGCCGGACCGGCCGCCCCTTCGCCGGCCCCCGAACCTGCGGCCCCCGAACCTGCGGCGCCCGAACCCGCCTCGCCCGCTCCCTCCACTTGCCATGCCGCCCTGTCGGCTCTCGCTGTCCGCTTCGCTCCGGCTGAGGCCCCCTCGTCGGGCGCCGCCTGCCGGATCGAGGATCCGGTACGGCTGGAGGCCATGCGCGCCAACGGGACGGAGATTGTCTGGCCGGACCGGCCGCTGGTGAGCTGCGGCTTCGCACTGGTCCTCGCCGGCTTCACGCGGGACGCCGCCCAGCCCCTCGCCCGCGCCCTTGCCGGACGGCCGCTGACCGCCTTCGGGACGGGGGGCGGGTTCGAGTGCCGCGGGCGCAATCGTGCCGCCGGCGCACGCATCAGCGCGCACGGACAGGGGCTCGCCGTCGACATCGCCTGGTTCGCCTTCGAGGGCGGCGTGCGGGAACGGGTCGAGGCCCCCTCAGGCGAAGCCATGTCCCGCTTCATCGGCGCCCTGCGCAAGGCGGCCTGCGGCTGGTTCACGACCGTCCTCGGCCCCGGATCGGACGCCGCCCATGCCGACCACCTGCACCTCGATCGCGAGCCGCGCGGCCGCAATGGCGAGAGCCGGCTCTGCCAGTGACTGTCCCCGCTGGCGGCGTCTCGCCTGCCGCCGTCTTGCTCAGTTCAACGACGAAAGCCCCGCGCCTTGCGGCACGGGGCTCCGTCGATCGGGCCGCAGGGGCCCGATCAGCGTCAGGATCAGGAGCGCTTGGCGCTGAAGCTCGGCATATCGTTGAGCTGCGCCTTCGTGCTGGTGACGAAGCCGATCAGCGTGCCGTCGGACTGGCGCATCAGGCGCACCTGACCGAGCGGCAGGGCGACGTTCTTCTCGCCGATGCCGAGGAAGCCGCCGACGCCGAGGACGGCGTGGGTGATGCGCCCGTCGGCGCCGATCACCAGGTCATTGACCTCGCCGATGGAGTCGTGCTGATCGCGCATCGCGCGCCACTGCTCGTCGCTCACCGGGGTGATCGCCATCTGGCCGCCGGCCGAAGAGTTGGCCGCCGTCGCGCCCGGGGTCATCGCGCCCGAACCGGTGCCCGGCGCGGTGGTGCCGGTGGTGCCGGCCGTCGCGCCGCGGGTCGCCGTCGAGCCGGCGTCGGAGCGCGCGGCCGGGGCGGCGGTCGAGCCGGTGGTGGCGGCCGAATCCGGCTTCGGCGCATAGATCGAGATGCCCACCAGCTTGGTGGTGGTGAGCTGCTCGTTGGCAGCACGGGTCATGGTGCTGTTGGCCGGGGGAACGGTCGTCTGGGTCTGGGCCGGGGCGGCGGGAGCCTGCGGGGCCGGAGCGGTCGTCTGGGCCAGGGCGCCGGTGGCGAGCATGGCGGCGACGGATGCCGTCACAAGATAGGTCTTCAGCATGGGGATGCCTCCTCGGGATGTGGGGTGGATCGAACCAGCGCCGCCGAGCCTTCAAAGGGCCCGGGCGGCACTGCTGTCCAATCAACCGGTCGAGGGGGGGAATGTTCCCCAGAAATGTCGGCGGCCGACGGCGCATGCCGGTCCTTAGCCGGCACCGCGAATGCGGGCGATGGACTGCCAGTGGTCGCGCCGGTTCTCGGCGGTCTGCGGAAACCGCTCGCCGCCGACCTCCTCGGTGACCACGGAGAAGCGCGAGAGGATGTGAGCGCCGAAGGAATGGAAGAAGGGCACGTCCGTGGCGTCGCGGCCGCGGGCGATGACGATCCGGCCGATGCGAGGCCGATTGTGGCGCGCGTCGAAAGCGTACCAGCGATCGCCGATGAACACCTCGAACCAGGCGCTGAAATCCATCGGCTGGGGGTCCGCCGGCACGCCGATGTCGCCGAGATAGCCCGTGCAGTAGCGCGCCGGGATGTTCATGCAACGGCACAGCGTGATGGCGAGGTGCGCGAAGTCGCGGCACACGCCAACCTGCTCCCCATAGGCCTCGAGGGCGGTTCGCGTCGGTCGCGCCGCGGCATAGTCGAAGCGGATGCGGCTGTGGACGAAGTCGCAGATCGCCTGAACCTGTGCGCCGCCCGGCGGCAGGTGGCCGAACATCGGCCATGCGACCCCCATCAACTGGTCGGTCTCGCAGTAGCGGCTGCCGAGGAGGAAGCCGAGCGTGTCTGCCGGCAGGGCGTCGGGGGGCGGAAGTCCCGCTTCCTCGGGCGTCGCGTCGGGGAAGCCGGAATCGTGGATCACACCCTCGGCCGCGATCCGCGCTCCGCCCGGCGGCAGGGTGACGCGCCGGCAGAGGTTGCCGAAGGAATCGACATAGACGTCGGTCGGGCAGGGGGCGCCGTCGGCGAGGCTGGTGACGGCCATGGTGTCCGGCTGCGATATGTCGGTCCGCCGGTCAGGGTGTACGTCGAGCAGCAGGATGGAAGGCAGCGCCTGATCGCATGTGATCTCGATGTCGAAGCCGTAGCGGATATGCATCGCGGTCTCCTTGCCTGCCGGGTCAAGGCGACCGGCGGCCGCACCGCGCCGCCCGAGAGGTCTCGCAAGGCGCGGACCGCTGTCCCCCGGTCGAAAACGCCGATCCCGGCCCCGGAGTTCCGGGCGGTCGCGGTTCCGGCCGCTCAGCGGGCGGCCATCATCATGTCACAGGAGCGGGCGCTGTGCGAAATCCCTTTCGTACTGCGCGGCGATCCGCTCGGTCAGGCGCGGGTTCTCCAGCGTCAGGCGGCCCTGGGCGAAGCTGAAGAGCCCCGCCCGCCGCAGCTTGGCCCAGGTCTTGTTGGTGTGCACCAGCGACAGGCCGAGGGCGTCGGCGAGCTGCTGCTGCGACAGGGGAAAGACGAAGCTGCGGTCGTTGACGAGACCCAGCGCCTCGGCGCGGCGGTAGAGAGAGATGACGAGGGAGGCGATGCGCTCGGTGGCGTTGCGCTGGCCGATGGACAGGAGGTTCTCGTCGATCAGGCTCTCCTCGCGCGACCCGAGCCAGGCCACCTCATAGGCGAGCTGCGGCATCTTCACGAACAGGTCCCACACCTTGCGGCGCGGGAACACGCACACCTCGACGTCGGTCAGGGCCTCGATGCCGTGCTGGGCGACCGACAGGAGCGAGGCCTGCAGGCCCATCAGGTCGCCCGGAAGCAGGAAGTTGAGAATCTGGCGGCGCCCGTCGGCCAGCACCTTGTAGCGGAAGGCCCAGCCGGAAAAGAGCGTGAAGAGTTCGGCGTCGGCCTGGCCGGGAAAGATGATCTCCTGGCCGGCGGCGATCCGCCGGTGGTCCATCTTCATCTCGGCCAGAAAATCGACCTCTTCCGCGCTCTTCGGATGAAAGGCTTGTTTCTGGCGCAGGGGGCACGCGTGGCACCACAGGTGCGCCGAGGGACGCGGGGGCGGGTTCGTCAGCATGAGGCCTCGGCAGTTCGTGTTTCCGTCGTTAAGGCTATTCCGTTCCGGGAGCAACGGAACTCCGACGCGGCCGGCGCGTTCATAGCCCCGGCCTCTCAGAGGTCCTTTCGCCGTATCGAGGATCGCGGCGACGGGGGACGGCCTGACGATCCTTCGGAACACCCTCATGGACACGATGGTAGATGGACCCGTCGACCGGCAGAGCCGGTCGCGGTCGCGCGCATTCTTCTCGATGGCGCGCGGCTTCTGGAGCGGCGGCTCTGCCCGCCGGGCCTGGCTGTTGACGGTCGTCGTCCTCGCCTTCGCCTTCGCACAGATCGCCGCCCAGGTCGGCATCAACACCTGGAACCGGCTCTTCTTCGACGCTCTCGAGCGCAAGGACATCGCCGCCGTCGGCACGACCGTGGGGCTCCTGCCGGTGCTGCTCGCCGTCGCCGCCTTCACCATGTCCGGTCTCGTGGTCTCGCGCATGCTGTTGCAGGTGCGCTGGCGCGAGTGGGTGACCAACAAGCTCGCCGGCTGGTGGATCGCCGACCAGCGCTACTACCGGCTAGGCTTCCTGGCGCAGGAGCATTCCGCGCCGGAGTTCCGCATCGCCGAGGACGTGCGCATTTCCACCGAGCCGCTGGTGGAATTCGCCATCGGCCTCATCTCGGCCGCCGTGACCGCCATGACCTTCGCGGCCATCCTGTGGACGGTCGCCGGCTCCATCACGTTCGAGGTCGGCGGGGTGCGGATCTTCATCCCCGCCTACATGGCCATCGCCGCCGTCGTCTATGCGGTGGTGGCCTCGCTCGCCGCCTATTTCGTCGGCCGTGCGCTGGTCGGCAAGGTCGCCGCCAAGAACGAGACGGAGGCCCTGTTTCGGGCCGAAATGACGCGTCTTCGCGAGAACGCCGAGAGCATCGCCCTGATCAAGGGCGATGCCGACGAGCGCGCCTCCGTCCGCGACACCTATCGCAACGTCGTCAAGGCCTGGATGGCCGTGGTCCGGCGGCAGGGCTATCTCGCCCTCGTGCTCAACACCAACGGGGCGCTCTTCCCCATCGTCCCGCTGCTACTCGCCGCCCCGAAATATCTGTCGGGAGAGCTCTCGCTCGGCGCCGTCATGCAGGTGGCGGCGGCCTTCAGCGCCGTGCAGGCGGCTCTCATCTGGTTCGTCGACAACTTCGTGCGCCTGTCCGAGTGGTATGCCTCCGTCGTCCGCGTCGACGAATTCGCCCAGACCCTCGAGGAGGTCGACATCGGCGCCATCATGGAGGACGAGCAGCAGATCAAGCTCGGCGAGAGCGACGACGACGCCATCCACATCGACAACCTCTCCCTCGCCCACCGCAACGGCCGCGTCGTCATCGACGCCGCCTCCATCCGCATCGAACCGGGGGAGAAGGTGCTGATCGCCGGCGAGAGCGGCACGGGCAAGAGCACCCTGATCCGCGCCCTCGCAGGGCTCTGGCCCTGGGGCTCGGGCTCCATCGCCTTCCCGAAGAACGTCCGCTACGCCTTCGTGCCGCAGAAGCCCTACATGCCGCGCGGTACGCTGAAGGAGGTGCTGCTCTATCCCGAATCCGACGCGCCGGTGCCGGACGATACCGTCCGCGCCGCCATGGAGCGCTGCGGCCTCGACTACATGGTCAGGCGTCTCGGCGACGAGGACGACTGGGACCGCGTCCTCTCCGGCGGCGAGCGCCAGCGTGTCGCCTTCTGCCGTCTGCTGATCAACAAGCCGCCCATCATTATCATGGATGAGGCCACCGCCGCCCTCGACGAGGGCAGCCAGGACAGCCTTCTCGCCCTCTTCGAGAATGAGCTGGCGGGCTCGACGCTGATCAGCGTCGGCCACAGGCCAGGGCTCGAGGCCTTCCACACGCGCAAGGTGACCCTGATCCGCCGTCCGGCCGGTGCCCACATGCAGTCGAGCCGCATCCGCAAGCCCTGGTGGAAGGTGCTGCGCAACACCCAGTCCGCGTGACCCTTTTCAGAAATTCCGCGCGGCGCGGGAACCCTCGCCCCCCGCCCGCGTTACCTCTCTGATCATCGCAATTTCCCTTCCCGCGATGTGGACCTCTCCACTGAAGCCGCCGCTGGCGGCTTCTTTTTTGCCCCGCCGACGCCGATGTCGGCGAGACGGGCCCGGGTCCGCACCGCGCAGAGGACGACCGGCCGCCATGGATATCCACGTTCGCCACATCACGACCTACCAATATGCGGGACCCGTCCAGTTCGGGCCGCACCGCCTCATGCTGCGCCCGCGCGACAGCTTCGACATGCGCATCCTGGAGACCGAGATCGACATCTTCCCCGCGGCCGAGCTGCACTGGTCGCACGACGTCTACGGCAACACCGTCGCGGTCGCGACCTTCGCCGCGTCGGCGGACCGGCTGGAGATCACCTCGGGGCTCGTTCTACGCCGCTACGCCTCCGCCTTCCCGCGCGAGCGCACCTCCGCCAGCGCCCTCTTCGTGCCGCACTATTCGGACGGGGAGCGCATCGTGCTGCAGCCCTTCATGACGCCCGCCACCAGCGACGAGGACGGCGCCCTCTCCGCCTGGATCGCCCAGGTACTGTCCAACGGCGGGCCCGAGCACGATCCGCTGGCGCGGCTGTCGCAGGAAATCCACGCCGGCTTCGGCTATTCCGTCCGCTACGAGGAGGGCACGCAGCCTCCCTCGCAGACGCTGTCCCTGCGCTCCGGCTCCTGCCGCGACCTCGCCTGGCTGTTCATCGAGGCGGTGCGCCGGCTCGGCTACGCCGCGCGCTTCGTCAGCGGCTACCTGCACAACAGCCACAACGACGATCCCGCCAACCGCGCGGCGGTGGGGCTCACCCATGCCTGGGCCGAGGTCTTCGTTCCCGGGGACGGCTGGGTGGAGTTCGATCCGACCAACGCCCTGGTCGCCGACCCTCACCTGATCCGGGTGGCGGTAGCGCGGGTGCCTTGGGACGCCTCGCCGGTGGCCGGCAGCTTCATCGGGCCGGTGGGGGCGCAGATCAGCCTGTCGGTGGGCGTCGAGATCAATCCGACGGAGACCTACCGGAACGTCGCCTGAGCCTCAGAGCGGCACGGTCCAGCGCCCGGCGCTCGCGCCCTCCGCCTCATTGGTCCGGGTCGCGCCGATCTGGCGCAGCAGGCCGTGGGCGATCTTCGTCTCCACCGCGTCGAGACGCCTGTCGTCGGTCATCACCGAGAGGGTGAGGTTGCCCTCCTCGCCGCGCGTCACCTCCACGGCGACGTGGTCGGCCTGACCGTCCTCCAGCGCGTGGGACGCGATCTCCACCACCAGCAGGCCCAGCGGGATGGCCCTGTCGACCACCAGGCCGACATCCTCCGGGGCGACCGTCGAGATCCAGGGCCTCCCGGCGCGCATCAGTCCGTTGAGCATCACCGAGACCTCGTCGAGGAAGGGCTTCAGCTCCACCGGCCGCATCTCGCCCAGCGCCAGCGCGTGCCGATAGGCGATGGACAGGACATGGACCTTGGCCTCGACGGGCGCCAGCACCGCCCGATGCTCCGGCGACTGCTGCCGCCGGGCCAGGCTGATATAGCTCTGCACCACCTGAAGGCTGTTCTTCACGCGGTGGTGCAGTTCCCGCACCAGATGGCGGTTGGCGCCGATGGTGAGGTTGAGCTTCTCCACCCTCTCCGCCTGGTCGGTGACCAGGGCGTTGAAGGCTTCCGACACGCGGCGGATGTCCTCGGGCATGGAGGGGTCGACGGGCGCCAGCCGCGGCTGCTGCGAGGCACGGGCGACGGCCGCCGCCTCGATGCCGCGAATCCAGCGCACGATGTTGGCATCGATCGCCAGCGAGTAGACCGCGAAGAGCACCATCAGCGTCACCAGCGGCGTCAGCAGCAGTGCGATGAATTGCAGGAAGGCCGCCCGCTCCGCCTGCTGGTCGAACCGCGCCAGCACGTAGAGGTCCGGCTCGGCGACGAGCTGGGTGCCGTAGCTGCCGGTCATGCCCGTCTGGCTGGTCGATTCCCAGCGCTGGAGCTGTGGCCCGGTCCGCCCGGTCACGGGCAGCCAGGAGGTGTCGTCCTCGTTGATGCCGCGGGCGACGATCACCTCGGTGGAACTGCGGACGATGCCGACCGTGACGCCGGGATTGACCGTGCCGAGGTCGAAGGCCCGGTCCATGATGACGGCATCCACCAGGAGAGCCGATTCCAGCGCCGGCTGCTGGCGATCGCCCTGGCGCAGGGCGTAGATGACCATGAATCGCCGCCCGCCGATCCGCGTGACGCCGTAGCTCGTCTCGGCGAGATCGTTGCCGATCCAGGTCACGCTGCGGGTGCGCGCGCGATAGGTCTCGATCACGGCGCGGATGTCACTCTCCGCCAGGGCGTCGTTCCGGCTGGCGAGGCAGCCCGGCTGCTCGCCGGTGCGGATGGCGATGGCGCTGACGCCGATATTGTCGCCGACGATCCGCTTTGCGATGGCCAGGCACCGGTCCGTCGCGCCGTCGACGGCCGCCACGCCCGCCGTCGCCGTCAGCAGCACCCTGAGCGACTCCCGGTACCAGACCCGGGTCCTCACCGCGAAATTGCCGACCGTCTGGAGCTGCGAGGCCTCGATGGAGGAGAGCACCGAACGATAGGTCGCCACCGCCGTCACCGCCGTGATCACGGCGATCGGCAGGACGACGAGGACCATCAGGGCCAGGAGACGGCCCCGGACGGTGCGGAATGCGGTGACATTCATCGCGATCAGGTACGCGCCATATCCGCAGGTGATTGATGGGTGACGGCGACGGTGTTGCGGTCGGGACCGATCTCGTCGACGCTGGTGATGCCGAGGAGATCGGCGAGCTTGGCGCGGGCGCGGTTGACGCGGCTCTTGATCGTGCCGACGGCCACCCCGCAGATCTCGGCCGCTTCCTCGTAGGACAGGCCGCTGGCGCCCACCATGATCAGCACCTCGCGATGCTCTTCCGACAGCTTGGCGAGGGCGACGCGGAAATCGGCGAGGTCGAGCGCGCTTTCCTGTTCTCCGGAGACGGTGAGCCGCTGGGCATAGGTGCCGTCGCTGTCCTGAACCTCGCGGCCGCGCTTGCGGTAGAGCGAGTAATAGGTGTTGCGCAGGATGGTGAAGAGCCAGGCGCGCAGGCTCGTTCCCGGCTGGAACTTCTCGGAATTGCCCCAGGCCTTGAGCATCGTGTCCTGGACCAGGTCGTCCGCCTGCTGGACCGATCCGCACAGCGAAACCGCGAAGGCACGCAGGTTCGACAGTTCGGCGATCAGGCCCTCGCGGAATTCGTCACTGGCCATTGCGGCGCTCCTTGGCTTCGAGCTCGGCGAGCAGCACGAGGAAGCGGTCGGGTACCGGCGCCTTGATGAGATCGTCGTAATGGGCCTTCAGCGATTTGCCGATGGCCTCCTGAATGCGCTGGTCGAGGACGATCTCGGTCATGTCCCGGTCCTGTGCCGCCGCGCTCTTGTCATCATTATCCGGCATCTCACCCATCGATCTCTCCATCCGCACCCGTGGGGCGCGGCCTTGATCCAACCCAAAACGTGCCTCGCACACATTGGTTCCGCCAAAAAGAAAAAATAAAAAACTTGCCAAACCAAGGGGTTCCGGGCTGGTTTTGGCGATGACCGACAGGAGTGTAGAATGACCATCGCTGCGGAAATCGCACCGCATCTCCCTTACCTGCGCCGCTTCGCCCGCGCCCTCAACGGCACCCAGGCCGGAGGCGACTCCTATGTCGTCGCAACCCTCGAGGCGCTGGTCGCCGACCCCGCGTCCTTCCCCCGCGACATTCCCGCCCGCATCGCCCTCTACCGCATCTTCCTGAAGCTGTGGTCGTCCATGCCGGTCAACATGGCCGCCTCCCATGCCGGGGCGACCCGGGCGGGCGCCGTGGAGCGTAATCTCGACGCGCTGACGCCGCGGCCACGACAGGCCTTCCTCCTGCGCACGGTCGAAGGCTTCGCCATCCAGGACGTCGCGGCGGTGCTCGACATCGACGTCGACGCGGCGGCGGCCCTCGTCGAGCAGGCCGGTCGCGAGATCGCCGAGCAGGTGGCTACCGACGTTCTCATCATCGAGGACGAGCCGATCATCGCGCTCGACATCGAGACGCTGGTGCAGGAGCTCGGCCATTCCGTCACGGGCATCGCCCGCACCCACAAGGAGGCGGTGGCCCTCGTCAAGCAGAAGCGGCCAGGCCTCGTCCTCGCCGACATCCAGCTCGCCGACGGCTCCTCGGGCCTCGAGGCGGTGGCCGAGATCCTCGAGACCATCGACCTGCCGGTGATCTTCATCACGGCCTATCCCGAGCGGCTCCTCACCGGCGACCGCCCGGAACCGGCCTTCCTGATCACCAAGCCGTTCCAGCCCGAGGCGGTGAAGGCCGCCATCAGCCAGGCCCTGTTCTTCGACCGCCGGTCGGAGCGCAAGGTCGCCTGAGACGGGCCACGGGTGACACTGCCGGATTTTGCCATGCCGCGAGGGAACCTTCCTCGCGGCATTCCGTTGTGAGCCATGACGGGGGTTCTGGTTTCACGGCGGCGCCGGGAGGATTCGATGTTGTTTTCGCTTGCGACCATGCTCGTCGCGGCCGCCGTCCTCTTCGGCGGCCTCGTGGCGCTGACCCCTTTCGTCGTCGACATCACCCTCCTCGCCATGGCCCTTTCCGGGGCCCATGCGGTCGTCGCTCTGGCGGGGGGCTCGTGACGGGTTCCATCTCCTTACGGCACGTCCGGCCGCGTTCTGTGAGCCGGGCATCGAGTGGAACAAAATCGTGCTATGAAGAGTCGTTAAGAGAACTTTCGTTCGCAGCGAGTTCTCTTGAGTGCAACGGAGTGATGAGGGGTCATCTCCCGCTTTCAGGTCTGAGGCATGGATAGGCATCGCATACTGATCGTCGAGGACGATCCGTTCATCGCAATGGATATCGAGGCGGCCGTCCTCGATGACCTTGGTCCCAGGACCGAGGTCATCGTCGTCGACAGCCTCGCCGAGGCGCAGACCCTCGCCGAGGATCGCGTCCATTGCGCCTTGCTGGACGTCGATGTCGTCGGCGGCAAGACCTTCGAGGTCGCGCTGAAGCTGCGCGCCCGCGGGACTCCCTTCGCCTTCGTCTCCGGCTCCCTGCCCTCCGACCTCCCGGCGGAACTGCGCGGCGCGACGTTCGTCCGCAAGCCCTTCCATTCCCGCGACATCCTGGGCTTCGTCACCAGCGCCCTTCAGACCGACCACACCGCCACCGGCGGCACCAGCATCAACCTGCCCGCCGGCCAGGGTCAGGACTGACGCGGCGCGGCCTTAGCCTTCGTCCACCGACCTCTCGGCCCGGCGCACGGCGAGCCTCACCGCCGCCGGCACCGGCTCGATGATCGGCACGGGAAGGCTGCCGGCGATGTCGCGCGCTGCGACCGCCAGCGGCCCGCCGCCGATGACGAGCGCCTTCGCTCCCAGCTCCTCCACCGCCTTGAGGCAGGCCTCGCGCAGCGCCTCTGACAGACCCTGGCGATTGCCCATCACCTGATGCACGTCGCCCTGCGTCAGCGCCGTGCCGAGGAACAGGTCGCCGTGGCCGTAGAGCTCGGCCCGCTCGGCGATGGCCTCGACGAGGTCCGGCGTCGTCGTCACCACCGCGAAAGGCCCGTGCGCCGCCGCCTCCGCCATGCCGGCCTCGGCGATGCCCGTGACCGGAATGGCGACGCTCTGGCGAAGGTCGGTCACGCCGGGATCGCCGAAGGCCGCGACGATGAGGCCGCGATAGCCGAAGGGTGGCCGTGCCGCGACCAGGGCGTTGACGGCCTGCCGGCCGATCTCGAGTTCCGTCGGCCCGGTGATCAGCGGCACGCCGAAGGGGGCGGAGAGCCCGTCGATCTCGATGCCGGGGACGGCGTCGCGGGCGATACCCACCATGGCGGCCGTGGTGGCCTGGCTGGTGTTCGGATTGATCAGCAGCAGGCGCATCACGACCCCGCGGGAACGGCTGCGGCGAAGGCGCCGGCGATAGCGGCGCGCGGCGCGACCCAGACCCGGTCGCCGAGGCCGGCGAGCCGGTCGAGCACGCGGGAGAAGGCGGCAAAACGCCCGGGCCGGCCGGCGATCCTCAGGTGATAGCCGATGTTGAGCAGGCGCGGCAGTCCGCGGGCCGCCTCCGCCAGAAGCACCTCCAGCGCATCGTCGACATAGTCGGCCATTTCGCCGGCGCGCACGAAGCCGTTAGGGTGGAAGAACTTCATGTCGTTGGAGTCCAGGGCATAGGGCACCACGACGAGCGGCCGGGTTCCCGACAGGTCCCAGTAGGGCAGGTCGTCGTCGAAAGCGTTGGAGGTGTAGAGGAAGCCGCGCTCGATGAGGAGCCCGCGGGTCCAGGCGCTCTCCGCGCCCCGGCAGAAGAAGCCCGCGGGTCTCTCGCCGCCCGCGGCCGTGATCGCCGCAATGCAGCGGTCGAGGTCGGCGGCCTCCGCCTCGCGGCTGCGATAGTCGGCATGGGGGCGCCAGCGCCAGCCGTGCACCGCCGCCTCGTGTCCGCTCGCGCGGATCGCCGTGAGGAGGGCGGGCGAGCGCTCGACGGCACGGCCGCAGCACAGCCAGGTCGCCGGCAGCTTGCGCATGTCCAGCGCCTCCAGCATGCGCCAGAAGCCGGCGCGGGTGCCGTAGGCGAAGATCTGCTCCTGGCCCGGGTCGCGGGTGCCCGGTTCGACGACGCTGAGCACCTCGCCCATGCGTTCGCTCGCCGGGTCGCCGTCCCCGACCTGCCACTCCGCTCCTTCCTCGAGGTTGACGTTGACCGAGACGGCGAGCCGCGCCCCGTTGGGCCAGCGCAGGTCCGGCCAACGGCCGCCATAGCCGTCGAGGTTCCGCTCGCCGCCTGCCGTGGCGGCGGGACGGTCGGCGATGCCGCGGCCCTGCCGGCCTGCGGTCGATGTCATGGCGCTCCTCCGGATTGCGGGCCGGCGCCACTGCCTGCCCGATCCGGTGGCAGCAAGACACGTGCCGACCGGCCGGACCCCGAAACAATCGGATCAGAAATTAGGCAAGGCCAAATAACAGGCAACGAAGTGATGCCTTTGACGGCAGTGAGGAAGGCCCGTTCGCCTCCGCAGCCGTCGAGCCGCTCGCCACCGGTCAACCCGGCGCGCCGCATTCCATGCGGGATTCGTGCCGTGCCCATAGCCCGAAAGTGCGCGGCTGCCGCGCGGAGCCACTTGGCATGGCCGTTGCTCGCCATGGGGCGTCCCGATGCGGAGAACCTCGTCCTGATGGCATCCCAGCAGACCGCGATGGCCCGGGCCGCGCAGCCTTTGACGCTGGACGGCGTGACCCACAGCTACGGCGCGGGCCTGGCCGTCGACAACGTCACGCTGGAGGTGAAGGGCGGCGAGCTCGTGGCCCTCCTCGGTCCCTCGGGCTGCGGCAAGACCACGCTTCTGCGCATCGTCGCCGGCTTCATCGCCCAGACCAACGGCAAGGTGATCATCGGCGACCGGCCGATCGACGAGCTGCCGCCGAACCGGCGCGAGATCGGCATCGTCTTCCAGAACTATGCGCTGTTCCCCCACATGACGGTGGCTGAGAACATCGCCTACGGTCTCGCCGCCCGCGGCGAGAGCCGCGCCGTCCAGACCGAGCGCGTCGCCGAGATGCTGGCGACGGTGCGCATGGAGGGCTTCGCCGACCGCAAGCCGCGCCAGCTCTCCGGCGGCCAGCAGCAGCGCGTGGCGCTCGCCCGGGCGCTGGCCATCCGGCCGCGCATCCTCCTGCTCGACGAGCCCTTCGCCGCCCTCGACAAGAACCTGCGCCTCGACATGCAGATCGAGATCAAGCGCCTGCAGCGCCAGTTCGCCCTCACCGCCATCATGGTCACCCACGACCAGGACGAGGCCATGTCCATCGCCGACCGAATCGCGGTGATGAGCCAGGGCCGCATCGAGCAGCTCGGATCGCCGGTGGAGATCTACGACGAGCCTGCGACGCTCTTCGTCAACAATTTCATCGGCTCCAGCAATCTCCTGAAGGGCCGGGTCGAGGCCGTGACCGAGGGCGACTGCCGCGTCGTGCTCGACGCGGGCGCCACCTGGACGCTGCCCGCCCGCGGGCGCTTCGAGCCCGGCGCCCCCGTGCTCGTCTCCGTGCGCCCCGAACAGATGGTGCTGGAGGGCGAGGCCGCTCCCGACCGCCTGCCCGTCACCCTCAAGCTCAGCCTGCCCATCGGCGGGGCGCTCATCCACGACGTCACCGCCGCCGGCGGCGAGCAGCTCAAGGTCGCCGTGCCGCGCCGGCCCGGCACTCTCGCCGCCCAGCCGGGCGAGGCCTTCGCGGCCCTCGCCCCCCACGCCCGCCCGTCACTCTTTCCCGCCGCATCGTCCTGAGCCCTGACCGGCCGTTCCCACGAGGAGTATCCCGCATGACCAAGCTCAACCGCCGCGACATCCTGGCCGGCGCCGGCGCGCTCGGCCTCGCCGGGCTCCTGCCCGGCGCCGCCCGCGCCTCCGGCAGCGTCACCGCCGCCATCTATCCCGGCACCTGGGAGGAGGCCTATCGCGCCGTCGTCGCCCCGGCGCTGAAGAAGGCCGCCAATGTCGACATCGCCTTCGACTCGCTCTTCGCGGTCGACCAGGTGGCCAAGGTCCGCGCCGCCCGCGGCGTGCCGCCCTTCGACTGCTTCGTGCTGGATCCCGGCCCGGCCGCCGCCGCCCAGGCCGCCGGCCTCTTCGAGCCGATCGACGCCTCCAAGCTGACCAACGCCGCGAAGGTTCCCGCCGGACTGATCAAGTCCCATGGCGTCACCTGCAACGCCCAGGTCGTCGGCATCGCCTACAATCCGAAGAAGTTCCCGACGCCGCCCAAGGCCTGGACCGACCTCTTCACCGCGCCCTATGTGGAGCGCCTCGGCCTCACCGGATTCCAGACCACCTTCGGCACCGTCTCGCTCATCGAGATGTGCAAGGCCTTCGGCGGTTCCGAGACCAATATGGAGCCGATCTTCGCCGAGCTGAAGAAGGCCGTGTCCAAGGCCGCCGCCGTCGCTGCCCCCGCCGCCATGCCCGGCCTGTTCCAGCAGGGCCAGATCGACGTCATGTACACCAACACCAACACGGTCGCGATCCTGAAGGGCCGCGGCGTCGACATCGCCTTCGCCACGCCCGCTTCCGGCGCCATCACCTTCCAGACGACGCTGCACATCGTGAAGGGCGCCGAGAACGTCGCCAACGCCTACAAGTACATCGACACGGCGATCTCCGCCGAGGTGCAGAATCAGCTGCAGCGCAGCCCCTACAACATGATCCCGATCAACAAGGACGTGACCTTCGTCGACACCCTCGACGTCAAGTCCATCGACGACCTCTCCAAGATGGTCACCCACGACTGGACCAAGATCAATCCGCAGCGCGCCGCCTGGATCGAGCGCTTCAACAAGGAGATCACGAAGTAAGGCGCGCTCCCCGTGTCCGCAGCCGCAGCCGCACCGGGCGCCTCGCCCCTCCGTGACACCGTCGAGTGGCGCCTGGCGGCGCCGCTCGGCCTCACCTATGCGGTGTTCTTCGCGGCGCCCTTCCTCATCCTGCTCGGCATCAGCTTCTATGCCGATGCCGAGCAGACCCGCCTCGGCCTCGACAGCTGGGTCAAGTTCTACACCGACGCCTTCTACCTCAAGGTCATCTTCGACACGCTGAAGCTCGGCGTCCTCGCCGTGGTGGCGACGACGATCCTCGCCTATCCGCTGGCGCTGGTGTTCCGGGCAGCGTCGCCGCGGATGCAGCGGGTGCTGATCTTCATCATCCTGATGCCGTTGCTGACCTCGGTCGTCATCCGCACCTTCGCCTGGATCGTCATCCTCGCCCGCGAGGGCGTGGTCAACCAGACGCTCATGGCGCTCGGCCTCACCGCGACGCCGCTCAACCTCTTGCAGACCGAGCTCGGCCTGGTCATCGCCCTGACGCAGATCGAAATGCCGCTCATGCTGCTGCCGCTGCTCACCATCATGAACCAGATGGACCAGAACCTGGTCGACGCCTCGCGAGCGCTCGGGGCCTCCAAGTGGCGCACCTTCTTCCGGGTGATCCTGCCCTTGACCCTTCCCGGCTGGATCGCCGGAGCCACCCTGGTCTTCGCTTCCGCCACCACCGCCTTCATCTCCCAGTCGGTGATCGGCGGGGCCAGGCTCGTCTACCTGCCCTCGCTCATCTGGCAGCAGTCCATGGTGGTCTACAACTGGCCCTTCGCGGCGGTGGCCTCCCTCACCCTCCTCTTCACGGTGCTCTCCGGCATCATGGCGCTGAGCTGGCTCGGCCGCTTCGCGAAGACCAGCTAGAGGCCGCCCATGTCGCAGCGCTCCACGCCGGCCGACGTCTCCTTCAACCTGACGGTCGGGATCATCGCCGGCATCGCCATCCTCATCCTGGTGGCCCCCGTCCTCATCGTCATCGCCACCTCCTTCACCACGACGCAAGCGTTGCGCTTCCCGCCGCCGGGCCTGTCGCTGCGCTGGTACGGCGAGCTCTTCGATCCCGTCCGCTCGGCACCCATCCACAACGCCGCGCTGAACAGCCTCTGGGTCGCCGGCTGGGCCACCGCGATCGGCTCGGTCCTCTCCGTCCTCGCGGCCCTCGCCATCACCCGCGTCAGCCGTCCCTCGGCGCGGGCGCTGGAGGCGAGCTTCCTCTCGCCCCTGGTTCTGCCGACCCTCTCCTATGGCCTCGCCGCCCTGATGTTCTTCTCCGTGCTCGGCATCCGGCCCTCGCTGAACCTGCTCATCGCCGGCCACCTCGTCGTCATCGCCCCCTTCGTCTTCCGCACGACGCTGGCGAGCCTCACCCAGCTCGACCCCGCCCTGCTCGAGGCCTCCGCCAATCTCGGCGCCAGCCGCCTCTATTCCTTCCGCCGCATCACCCTGCCGCTCATCGCACCGGGCATCGCCGCGGGCGCCTTCCTCGCCTTCATCGCCTCCATGGACAACGTGCCGGTCTCGCTCTTCCTCTCGACGGCGCGCACCTCCATGCTGCCCATCCGCATGTGGGGCATGATGGAATCGACCCTCGACGTCCGCATCGCCGCCATTGCCGGCGTGCTGATCGTTGCCATCCTCTTCCTCATGGTGGTGATGGACCGGTTCACCGGCCTCACCCGCCGCATGAGCGCCTGACCCGCCGGAGCCCCGCCATGACCGTGCCCTATGACCGCGACCTCATCGGCTACGGCGCCAATCCGCCGAACCCGCAATGGCCGGGCGGTGCCCGCGTCGCCATCAACTTCGTCATGAACTACGAGGAGGGCTCGGAGCCCTCGGTGCAGGACGGCGAGGGCTATACCGAGACGGCGCTGACCGAATCGAGCAGCCTCAACATGCCGGTCAAAGGCCGCGATCTCGCCGGCGAGGGCATGTTCGCCTATGGCAGCCGCGTCGGCTTCTGGCGTCTGATGCGCCTGTTCCAGGAGCGCGGCCTGCCGATGACCGTCTTCGGCTGCGCGCTGGCGCTGGAGCGCAACCCCGAGGCCGCCGCCGCGGTCAAAGCCTCCGGCTTCGACGTCTGCTGCCACGGCTGGCGCTGGATCAAGCATTACGAGCTCGACGAGGCCGAGGAGCGCGAGCACATCAGGAAGGCCGTCGCCTCCCTGAAGGCCACCGTCGGCGAGCGCCCGCTCGGCTGGTACTGCCGCTACGGGCCGAGCGTGAACACCCGGAGGCTGGTGGTCGAGGAGGGCGGTTTCCTCTACGATTCCGACGCCTATGACGACGAGCTGCCCTACTGGACGACGGTCGACGGCAACCCGCATCTCGTCGTGCCCTATTCCCTCGTCAACAACGACGGCAAGTTCGGCACCGGCTTCTTCGCCACCTCGCAGGACTATTTCGAGTGGCACAGGGATGCCTTCGACATGCTCTATGCCGAGGGCCGCACCCACCCGAAGATGATGTCGGTCGGCCTCCACATGCGCCTCATCGGCCATCCGGCGCGGGCGGCGGGCCTCGCTCGGTTCCTCGATTACGTGCAGTCCCACGAGGGGGTGTGGGTGACAAGGCGCCTCGACATCGCGCAGCATTGGGCGAAGACCCATCCCTTCCAGGGCTGAGCCCGCGCGCCGAGGACCGTCCATGCCCCATGAGCTCATCGTCGCCCTCGGCGACCGGCACTACCGCGTCGAGCGGCCCTTCGGCTCCTGGCCGCAGAACACCGGCTTCGTCACCGACGTGACGGTGGACGGGCGCGGCCACGTCTTCGTCATGCTGCGCCACGACCCGCTGGTCCATCCCGCCGATCCCCGGGTGATCGAGCTCGATCCGGAGGGCCGCTACATCGCCGGCTGGGGCGGCGAGGCCATCGCCGATTCGCACATGCTCACCGCGACGCCCTCGGGCCACCTCATCGCGGTGGACCGCGACATGCACGAGGTCATCTGGTTCACGCGCTCCGGCGAGCGCGTCGGCCAGCTCGGGGTCCGCGGCCGGCCCTTCTCGCCCTTCAACCACCCGACCGACGTCTCCGTCGCCCCCTGGGGCGACATCTACGTCTCCGACGGCTACGGCGCGGCGCTCGTCCACCGCTTCTCGCCCAACGGCCAGCACGTGCAGAGCTGGGGCGGGCAGGGGTCGCAGGACGGCGAATTCGTCTGGCCGCACTCGCTCTGGACCTTCGCCGACGGCCGGGTCGTCGTCATCGACCGCACCTGGAACCGCGTCCAGGTCTTCGACGGGGCGGGCCAGCACCTCGACACCTGGCACGACTTCTACCAGCCGGTGGGTATCTGGGGCGACGCCGAGGGCTGCGCCTACATCACCGACATGGTGCCGAGCCTGACCAAGATCGCCCCGGACGGCACCCGCATCGGCCGCTGCCGGCCCATGCTCAACGGCGCCCACGGCCTCTACGGCACGCCCACCGGCGACATTCTCCTCGCCGAGGGCAATCCGAGCCGCATCACCCGCCTGAAACTCTTGGGCTGAGGCGCCTTGCCTGTTGCCAAACGCCCCACCCGCGGCTAAAAGCCAGCCCGATTGCCGCCTTAGCTCAGCTGGTAGAGCACCTCATTCGTAATGAGGGGGTCGTAGGTTCGAATCCTATAGGCGGCACCAATCATCTCAAGGCGTTATGCGGCTCGTACGCGGCATCCGGCCTGCGCCGGAATGGTTTGCTGTCCATATGCCGTCCACGCGCAGCTGGGCGTCGCCACGCCCTTGATCCATGCCTCAAGAGCCCTTCTTGCCCTGAAGGATTGTGTGCTCGTCGGTGAGCCAACAGGGCAGAGCCGCGTCGTGCCTGCCGGAGCCGGGCGCACCGTGTGCGTGGTCACGCCGGCCAGGCCTGGCTACCCCCATCGACGCGCAGGACTTGGCCGGACACGAAGGCACCGAGAGGTCCTGCGAAGACCTCGATGAGGCGCGCGACCTCGTCGATGGTCGCGATCCGGTCGAGGGTTCCGCCATCGGCGAGGCGCCCCGGATCGACCGATCGCGTGCCGAGGAAGCGGCCGGTGCGGGTGTCGCCAGGGGCGATGCAGTTGACGGTGATGTCGTAGGCGCGAAGCTGGTCGGCGAGGCAGCGGGTGTAGTGGGTGACGCCGGCCTTGGCGGTCGCGTAGATCGCCCCGTTGGTGCGGCCCTTGAAGGCGGCGACCGAGCCGATGGTCACGATGCGGCCCGTGCGGCGCGTCATCATCCCCCGCGCGACAGCCTGGCAGACGAGGATGGTGGAGATCAGGTTCCGGTCGATGACCGCCCGGACATCCTCGACCTTGATTCCGACCGCGTCGTTCGGGTCGGGTTTGCCACCCCCCGCGGCGATGTCGCCACCGGCGTTGTGGACAAGGATGTCGATCGGTCCAAGCATGGCCTCGGACTCGCCGACGACCCGGTCGATATCGTCACTCCGGGTGAGGTCGCCTAGAAGGCGCAGGGTGCGAACACCATGATGGGCGGCCACCTCCTGCGCCACGGCCGTAAGGGTCGTTCCCTCGCCGTACTCGGCGGGCCCCTCTTCGCGCATGCCGTGGATCGCAACGTTGGCGCCCAGCCTGGCGAGGCGCTCGGCGAAGGCCCGCCCCAGACCGCGGCCGGCGCCGGTGACCAGCGCGGTCTTCCCGGCCAGGGATCGTTCAGGATCAGGTGCCATCGGTGTATCCTTCGACGAGAGGGTCATTCGTCGGCGAGGCTGAGACCAACCGCGATCGCCTGCACGAGGCACATGGGCGCGACGAGGGTTCGCAGGGCCGGCTCCGGCATGTCGTGGATCTCGAACACGACGGAGGCGCCCTCGGTGATCGGTCCGAGCAGGCTGTCGGTGATGGCGATGGCCGGCACGCCGCGTGCGACCAGTTCCGGAAACAACCGCGCCGTGTCCGGATAGTAGTTGCGGAAGGACACGGCGATCAGCGCGTCTTCGCGGGTGGCCGCGTGGGACTGCTCGCCGATGCTCCCGCCGATCCCGTCGAGCACGACCACGCGCCGTCCCAGCTTGCGCAGCACATAGGCGAGATGCGCGACGACGGGATAGGATCCGCCGAGGCCGAGCAGATAGATGTCCCGCGCCTTGGACAGAATGGCGATGGATGCCTCGATGTCAGGCTCGGAGATCGCCTCGCGCAGCGTGTCGAGGGCTGCATGGGCCTCGTTGACGAAGCGGTTCAGAACGGCAACGGGCCGGCGCGCGAGGGCGGATTTCTCGTCGGCCTTCATCTTCGCGAGACGCGACTTGTAGCTCGGTGCGACACCGGCAATCAGGCGCGAGCGGAACACCTGCTGCATGTCGCTGAAGCCGGTGAAGCCGATGGCATGGGCAAAGCGGACGATGGCGGAGGGCTGGACGCCCGTCCGTTCGGCAACTTCTGCAACCGTCCCGAGGGCCACCTCGGTCGGGTGATCGAGGACGAACTCGGCGATCTGACGAAGGCGGCCCGGCAGCGCCCGATGACGCTGCGCGATCAGGCTGCGCAACTCGTCGTAGCTCGCAGGGGCCGGCGATAGATCGGTCATTCCAGAAGGCTCCCTGAAGAATCAGGTCGAGGGCCAAGGTTGCCGCACCGTGGTGCGTTCCATTCAATGGATCAACTATTCCGCTTTACAATGTCAAATGGAATGTTCATTCTATTTCCAACAAGGGCGAAAATCGCCCGGGTCTCAGGGAGGAGACGATGAGCAGAGAGCGCATTTCGCGGCGTGGTGTGATGAAGGGCAGCCTCATGGCCGCTGCCCTGAGCGGCACGGCAAGCTACTTCGGCCCTTGGACGCACAATCGCGTCTGGGCTCAGGGCGCCAAGCCCATCAAGCTCGGCCTGACCTGTGACGCGTCCGGCCAATACGGCAACAGCGGCCAGGACGACCTGCTCGGCATGCGCATGGCCATCGACGAGTTCAACGCCAGGGGCGGTGTTCTCGGCCGGAAGATCGAGTGGATCACCGCCGACACCGAGACCAACCCCGCGACTGCGACTCGCGTCGCCGAGCGGTTCATCGCGCAGGAGCAATGCGCCTTCCTGCTCGGTGCGGTGCATTCGGGCGTCGCCAACGCCATCACCCAGGTCGCCGCCAAGACCGGCACGATCTACATGAACACCAATTCCTCGGCGCCAAGCGAGGCGGGAGAGAACTGCTCGCGGGTCAAGTTCGTCTGGGACGGCAACGGCACGAACTTCTCCAAGGCCGCGGTGAAGAACGCCGTCGAGCGCATCGGCAAGAAGTGGCTGCTGCTGACCAACGACTATGTCTGGGGCCATACGACGTCGGCCTCGACCAAGGCGCTCGTCGAGGCCGCCGGCGGTCAGATCGTCGACAATCTCCTGGTTCCTCAGAACACGCGAGACTTCACGTCCTACCTGCTCAAGGTTCAGCAGATCCGCCCCGACGTGGTCGCAACCGCGATCGGCGGCGACGACATCAAGGCGTTGCGCCAGCAGATCACCGACCTCAGGCTCGAGGAGCGGACGGCCTGGATCAACAACCAGCAGGATTGGCCGGACATCTGGGGCGCGCCGGACAGCCTGTTCGGCGTCTTCGGCACCACCTGGTACCACAAGCTGGCGCTGCCGGGGGTCGAGGACTTCGTGCGCCGCTGGAAGGCTGCGTTCCCGCGCTCACCGATCCCGGTGCCGGGCAACGTCTCCTACAACGGCTACATGGCGACGCGCGAGTTGCTGCGGGCCGTCGAGCGGGCCGGGTCCACCAACAACGCCAAGGTCATCAGGGCCCTCGAAGGGCACAAGATGAGCGCGGCCGACCGGATGCAGCACTTCGATGCCTATATCGACCCGGTCACCCATCAGGTCCAGCAGACCATCTATCTCGCCAAGCGCAACACCAAGCCGTCAGACCCGACCGATCTCTATGAGATCCTGAGCCAGACCCAGCCACAGAATGCGCTGGACGATGCGGCTCCCGGCAAGTGCAAGCTCATGCCCTTCGAGCAACTGCCCAGCTACGAGATGTAACCGGCCGCCATCCTCGACATCCCCGCGGGCGGCGGCAGCGCCGTCCGCGCCTACCTGCCGCAGACGGGCTTCGCCGATGATCCTCAATCTCATGCCGCATCTGGTGAACGGGCTGACGCTGGGTCTCCTGTTCGCTCTGATCGCGCTCGGCTTCATGCTGATCCTGGGCCTCATGGAGCAGATCAACCTCGCCCATGGTTCGCTCTTCGCGCTCGGCGCCTATTTCGCCTATGCGATCGCCACCCCGCGCCTGCCGATCCCGCCGGACATGCTCCAGGCCTGGGCCGCGGTTCCACTCGGCTGGCGCTACCTGGCCGCGGTCGTCCTCGCCCCCATCCTCGTCGCCCCCTTTGGGGCGCTGATCGAGCGCCTGATGCGCAGGACCTACGGCAAGGACCCGCTCTATGGGCTGCTGCTGACCTTCGGCATCGCGATGGTGCTGGAGGACTTGATCCGCACCGTCTGGGGAACGCGGGACTACACGCTTCCGGTCCCGCGAGACCTGTCGGGTGGCTTCTTCTTCCTCGACCTCATCTGGTCGCGCTACCGGTTCTGGGCGGCGGCCTTCGCGGTGGCGGCCATCGCGGCTGTCTGGCTCATTGTCGAGCGAACTCGCTTCGGCGCCATGGTGAAGGCCGGAGCGCACGACACCGAGATCGTCCAGGCGCTGGGCATCGACATCGGCCGATTGCGCACAGGCGTCTTCATCTTCGGCACCATGCTGGCGGCGCTCGCAGGTGTGATCATGGCGCCCATCTGGGGCATCCGGCCGCATATGGGCGTGGATGCGGTGGTGCCGGCCTTCCTGGTCATCGTTCTCGGCGGCGTCGGCTCCTTCTGGGGCGCCGTTCTGGCGGGCCTGCTCGTCGGGATGGTCGTCGGACTGTCAGGCGCCTACGCGTCGGAATGGTCGCTGCTGTCGATGTACCTGCTGCTGATTGCGGTCGTCACGTTCCGCGCCCGCGGCCTGTTCGGCAAGAAGAGCGCGCTGGAGGCCTGACATGACCGCGACTCCCCCCCAGACCACAGTCCAGACCTTCACCCCCACCATGCTGATCACCTGGGCGCTGCTGGCGAGCCTCCCCCTGTGGATCGAGAAGGTCGGGCTTTACCAGTATCTCGGCGTCGAGATCCTGATCTGGGCGACCTATGCCCTGGCCTTCAACCTCGTCCTCGGCCATGCGGGGCTGCCGTCCTTCGGGCACGGCGCCTTCTTCGGGATCGGCGCCTATGCCTTCGGCCTCGCCCAGTTCAACATCGCCGCGAACCTGTGGGTGTGCCTGCTGGCGGCGTTGCTGGCGGCTGCGCTCGCCGGGGCAGTGGTGGCGCTGTTCATCTCCCATCGCCGCGGCATCTATTTCTCGCTGATGACCATCGCCTTCGGCCAGGTCTTCTGGTTCATCGCCATGAAGGCCCATGCCATCACCGGCGGCGAGGACGGCCTCCTCAAGATCGCCCGTCTGCCGATGGACATCGGAGTCGCGGCCTTTTCCACCGAGAGCAACGTCGCCCTGTACTATGCGGTCTTCGCTGTCTTCGTCGCCGTCTCGCTCGGACTCTGGCGGCTGGTCCACTCGCCGTTCGGACGCGTGGTGAAGGCCATCAAGCAGAACGAGGAACGCGCGCGCTTTGTCGGTTACGATGTCTGGGCCGCGAAGTTTGCGACGATCGTGATCTCCGCAGCGTTATCGGGCCTTGCCGGCGGCCTTTTCGCCATGGCCCAGCGATCGGCCTTTCCCGATGTGATGAGCCTCCATTACTCCGGCTACATCGTGATGATGACGCTGGTCGGCGGGGGTCTCGTCTCCTACTGGGGGCCGGTCATCGGTGTCGTCGTCTTTCTGCTCGCGCGCGACCTGATCGGCGCCTGGACGACGAGCTGGATGCTCTGGTTCGGGCTTCTCTTCGTCATTCTGGTGATGTTCCGCCCGGACGGCATCGCCGGCTTCCTCGAGAGCCTGCGCCGAAAAGAACCGCCCGCGCCGGCGCCCGTTCCCGCGTCGGATGCGAAGGGAGCCTGAGCCATGCCGTTGTTCGAGGCCCGCAACCTGCACCTGCGCTTCGGCGACCGCGTCGTTCTGGAGAACATCTCGCTCGCCTTCGACAAGGGGCGCCTGTCCGGCATCATGGGCCCGAACGGTGCCGGCAAGACGACCTGCTTCAACGTCCTGACGGGCCGCTACCGGCCCGACCGCGGCCAGGTCATCTTCGATGGAGAGGACATCACCGGGCTGAAGCCCCACCTGATTGCGCGCCGGGGTATCGCCCGGTCGTTCCAGCTCATGAACCTGTTCGACGAGTTCACCGTCTTCGAGAATGTCGCGGTCGCCCTGCCGGAAACCCGCCGACGCTTTACGGATCCGGTCGGCCAGGCCTACGGCGACCGGCGCGTCGTCGATGAGGCGATGGCGATCCTGGAGCGCGTCGGACTCCACAGGCGCGCGGCCGATCCCGCGAAGTCTCTGCCCTACGGCGCGCGGCGAGCGCTGGAGATCGCGGTCGCGCTCGCCTCCCGGCCCAAACTCCTCTTCCTCGACGAACCGACGGCCGGGCTCGGAAGCGATGGCCGCGCGCGCCTCGCCGATCTCATCCGTGCGCTCAAGGGCGACGTCACCATGGTCATCATCGAGCACGACATGGAATTCCTGTTCTCGCTGGCGGACGAGATCTCGGTGATCCACTGGGGACAGGTCATCGCACGGGGCACACCTCAGGCCCTGATGGCCAATCCATGGGTCAAGGCGTCGAAACTCGGGGAGGCCGCGTGATGCTGGAGGTCCGCGGCATCGACACCTTCCACGGCGAAACGCAGGCCCTCTTCGGCGTTTCGCTCTCGGTTGGTGCAGGCGAGGTCCTCGCCCTGCTCGGCGCCAATGGCGCTGGCAAGACAACACTGATCCGCTCGGTACTCGGTCTCACGAGGCCGCGGCGCGGGGAAATCCGCTTCCGGGACAAGGTCATCACCACCTGGGAGACGCACGACATCGCGCGCGCCGGAGTGGGCTGGGTGCCCGACGACAGACGGCTCTGTCCCACCCTCACTGTCGCCAAGAACCTTGCCCTGGGAACGAAGGCGACGGCCTACCGCAGTTGGTCGGTCGCCGAGGTGACCGAGGTCTTCACGGCCCTGAAATACCTGATGGCGCGCGATGCGGAGACCCTATCCGGCGGCGAGATGCAGATGGTCGCCATCGGTCGCGCGCTTCTCGGCTCTCCCGGCCTTGTCCTCTTCGACGAGCCGAGCCAGGGCCTCGCCCCGAAGATCGTCTCCGACGTGATGGCCGTGATCCGCCGGCTGAAGGCCGAGGGCATCGCCTCGGTGGTTGTGGAGCAGAATGCCGACGTCGCCCTTTCGGTCGCCGATCGGGCTGTCATCCTGTCGCGGGGCCATGTCGTCTGGCAGGGCGACGCCAGGGAGCTCGCGGCGGATCACGCCCTGAAGCAAAGCCTGCTCGGAGGCCTGCAATGAGTGCTCCCATCCTCGCCCTCGACGGGCTCGCCAAGGAATATCGTGGCCTTCTCGCCCGCGAGGCGAGCTTCACCCTGAGTGTCGACAGGCGTTTCGACGGCCCCGAGATCGTCGGCGTCATGGGGCCGAACGGCGCGGGCAAGACGACGCTGTTCGAGATGATCGCCGGCTCCAACGCACCCAGCGTCGGCCGCGTCCTCATCGCCGGCCAGGACATTCATCAGGTGAGGCCACGCGAGCGCGACCGGCTCGCCATCCACTATCACCAGTCCTATCAGGTGCGCCGGTTTCGCCGCACCCGCCCGGCCTTCCTGCAGGAGCGCGCCCGCAGCGCCTATCCGCTCGTGCACCTCTTCGACGAGCCGCAGTTCAACACGCAGGACGGCTATATCGGCTTCATGCTGGACTTCTTCCGCCGCCTCAAAGACGAGGGGCACCTTGTCTTCGTCTGCCTGCACCCGACGGCACCGTTCCAGCTCGACATCCTGAACGAGATCTGTGACCGGTTCCTGTTCGTTTCCGGCGGACAGGTCCGAGCCTATGACGATTTCGCCACGGTCGTGTCGGCACCCGACATTCGGCTGTATCTCGGGGATGTCGCTCCAGTCATGCCGGGTCAACGGTCGGAGATGATCCTCTGAGACGGCGCCCGCGTCTCGCTGGTGGTCGGCTTCTCGGTGGCGATCCTCGCCTCCGTCCTCGGCCTTATGGTCGGCCTCGTCGCCGGCTTCATCCGCGCGGCGGACGCCGTCATCATGCGCGTCATGGACGGCATCATGTCGATCCCCTCCATCCTGCTCGCCGTGGCGCTGATGGCGCTGACCCGCGGCTCGGTCGGCAACGTCATCCTCGCCATTACCATCGCCGAGGTGCCGCGCGTCGCCCGCCTGGTGCGCGGCGTGGTGCTGTCCCTGCGCGAACAGCCCTATGTCGATGCCGGCGTGGCGGCCGGCACCCGCACGCCGATGATCATCCTCAAGCACATCCTGCCGAACACGCTCGCCCCCATCATCGTCCAGGCGACCTATATCTGCGCCTCCGCCATGATCACCGAGGCGATCCTCTCCTTCATCGGTGCCGGCACCCCGCCCATCATTCCCTCCTGGGGGAACATCATGGCCGAGGGCCGGGCGCTCTGGCAGGTGAAGTTCTACATCGTGCTGATCCCGGCCATCTTCCTGTCGATCACCGTCCTCGCCGTGAATCTTCTCGGCGACGGCCTGCGCGACGCCCTCGATCCCCGCCTCGCCAAGCAGTTCTGAGCGGACGGGGGAACGCGGGGAAAGCAGCCATTCCCGAGGGCTCTTCGGTCCTCAAACGCGAAACGACGCAGTTCAGCCTTGCGCCTGCAAAGCGGACATCAGCACTTGATCCACCAACGGACACTCGCCTGTGGCCGCCCACCCGATGCGAGTGCGTCGGGTGTTTCCGGTTACGAGCGAATGCTCGGAACTGTCTTATCCTCAAGCGAAAGGGAAAGACGTTCCCAGGCCAATGAACACTTTGGGAGCGCTGCGAACACGGGCCGCCCAAAACCTTGCTCACGCCGGCTTCGTTTGCGGAATTCGCAGGCGGACCGTGAAGGTCTCGGCGGCCTGATCGAATTCCACGACCCCGCCATGGGCCTTCGCCACCTGATCGACGATGGCGAGGCCCAGCCCCGTGCCCTCGCCGGCCCGCGCGGAGTCCCCTCGCGCAAACGGGCGCAGCAGGTCCCTTGCCTTGTCGGGGGAGAGGCCGTGCCCCGAATCCTGCACGTCGATCGAGAGCTGCCCGCCGTGAACTCGGGCGCTGACTGCGATGGGGGCCGTTCCATACTTGAGCGCGTTCGCCAGAAGGTTCTCGACGGCCCTGAGAACGGCTGCCTCTTTCACCCAGACCAGACCGTCTGCCGGCGCATCGAGCGCGATGGCCTCGCACCGGTTGCGTGCCTCGATCGCCTGCCGCAAGAGCGCCCGCAGCGGAACCGCCCGCGCTTCTTCGGTCTCGAACCCACGAGCGAAGTCGAGGAACTGGCCGAGCAGGCTCTCGATCCGGATCACATTGCGCTCGGCCCCTTCGATGAGGTCGGCATCCGCGTTCTTCAGCATCGCGAGGGACAGGCGCAGCTTCGTCAGGGGCGTCCGAAGGTCGTGACTGACGCCGGCCAGCATCAGGGCCCGGTCGGCCTCGGCCGCGCGCAACCGCTCCGACATGTCCTGCAGAGCCCGGGATACGGTCGCGATCTCCCGTGGATGCTGGATCGTGTTGTCATAGGCGTCGGACGGACTGGACATCAAGCCGACCGCTCTCTCAAGGCGCCTCAGTGGCTGGGCAATCCGTCGTTGAAGTGCGATGCCGCCGGCAAGAGCGGCGAGCAAGGCGATCCCGGACGCAATCAAGAGTCCGGTCACCGGATCAGTTGCAGGCAATGTCCTCAGCGAGAGCCAGTAGGGGCGGTCAGCCGTGGCAATGCGGACCCAGACCCGCCCGTCGGTATCGACAACAACGCCGGATGCCGGGATGCCGTGCTGGTCCGACAGGATGTGCAGGAAGTAGCGCGAAAACCAGTTTCGCTGCATGTCTGCATCGTCAGGTGCGGTTTCGCCGACCAGAACATCAGGCGCTTCGTCGGCGCGCAGGGCTTCGGCGAGGTGAGCTCTTTGGGAAGGGTCCATCTGTCGGAAGGAGTGCTCCAGACTGCGGATCACACGTGCCGTGTCCGCGGCAGTCCTTTCGATCTGGGGACGCAGAACGAGGCCGGCGATCAGCACGAGCGACACCAGCAGCGCACCGAGGATCGCGGCGGCAAGAACCGCGATGTTCTGTTTGAACAGCGAGTCAAGCACCGTTCGACACCAGAACGTAGCCCACGCCCCAGACGGTCTTGATCAGTTCGGCGTCATCCGCCCGGTCGCCGATGGCACGCCGCAGTCGCGTGATCTGCACGTCCACCGCGCGATCCGTGACCTCGGCGTCCCGGCCCAGCGCACGGTCGATCAGCTGCGCCCGGCTGAGCGGGCGTCCCCGGCTGCGCACCAGCGCGGCCAGCAGGGCGAACTCACGGCTGGACAGCTTCAGCGGCGCGCCATCGCGAGTCACCGCTCGGGTCGAGAGATTGATCTGGAGCGGACCAACAGTGACGCTGTCTTCCGGAGAGATATCGTTCATGCCGCGCGCGCGCCGCAGCACCGCCGAGAGACGTGCAACCAGTTCGCGCGGTTCGAAGGGTTTCGGCAAGTAGTCGTCGGCGCCGGCTTCGAGACCGACAATGCGGTCGATCGGATCGCCTCGTGCCGTCAGCATGATGATCGGCGTCATATCTCCCGACGCCCTGAGGCGTTTGCAAATCGCCAGCCCGTCTTCCCCCGACATCATGAGATCCAGCACGATCGCGTCCGTCGGGTTTCGCGAAAGCTCCCTGTCAAGAGCCCCGCCGCCGTCCACGGTGCGGGTCTCGAAGCCATGTTCGGTCAGGAACCGGCGTAGCAGCGCGCGCAGTTCGGCGTCGTCGTCGACAACGACCACTCTGTCAGGCTTCCCGTTCATGGACGTGACCCTGTCATGGTTCCGAACGCATGGGCAATGCGAAGTTGTTTCAAACTATGACAGACGCCAGCTCTCGTAACGCCGTGTCACATGTTGTCCAAATTCCGTAACACCCGGGAAATAAAGGTCATTCAGAACCCGCCTAGCTTTAGACACAACGTTTTTCGCCAGCTTCAGGAGAAGCAACTATGTGTCGCATGTCTCTTTCATCGGCGCTCCTTGGTGCCGTTACGCTGATCGGAGCAGCCTTGACGTCTGCACCGCATGCGCAGGCTCAGGCCGTCATTTACTGCACGGGTCCCGGTGTGCCCGTCGGTTGTGTCGCCCGTCCGGCTGCACGCGCCCGGGTGATCTATTGCACGAGTCCGGGAGTTCCCGTCGGCTGTGTCGCACGACCGGCTGCACGCGCCAGGGTGATCTATTGCACGCGGCCAGGATTCCCCGTGGGCTGTGTCGACCGCGGGGCGCCAGGGGTCGGCGTCGCACCGGGAGTTCCGGGCAATCGCGGCGGCCCGGTCAACCGCGTCGGCCCTCGCTGACCTCGTTTCGCAGTCAACCTGCCGATCATGGACGGCACGCGTTGGGCAGCTTCCAGCACGAACTTGTACCGATGCTGACCGGAAGCGACAGAGCCGTGCCACGCTCGGATCGTCCATGAGATTGTATGAGAACGGGAACAGATTGTTGTGCGCTGGTCCTGTCGCCGTCGAACCTGAACAAGTGGGTCACATCGATGAAACGGAAACCTCTGAAAGTACTGACTCTGGCTGCCATCCTGGTCGCGCCGCTGTCCGGCGCCCTGGCCCAGACAGGACCCGGCGCCGACAGGCAGAAAATGGCCAACAATTTTGCCGAAGCCGACGCTAATCGCGATGGGATGCTCACGTTCGACGAGTTTGTTAAATTTCTGCAGCTGAACGCGCGGGACAACCTGGGCCGAGCTGCACAGGTCGTTCAGTCCGGCAACTATCGCATGGCCTTCAGCCGGGTCGACACAGATCGCAATGGCGTGTTGAGCCAGCAAGAGCTGCAAGCGCTCGCAAGATGACATCACACGAACCAAACGCGGGAAAGGCAGCCGCGTCCGGGGGCTTGCCGCTCGTCGACAACGGCAAGGATCGGTCTTCGCCGAACAGATCAGTCCGCGGGCGACCGGGTTGGCCACTGAAGGCCCTGGTCGTGCTCCTGATCCTCCTGATGGGCGGCGTCATCGGGCTGTATTTCCAGGGCCCGGCCTTGCGTGCGATCTTCGCATGGACCTCCCTCGAGCCCGGCGCCGGTGCTCGGCGACCGATCGCGCTTCCGGCCGGCCGGGTGCCTTCCGCGGAGCGCGTCGCCGCCATGGCGACGGGCGACGTCGTCTCCCTGGGGCGGCTCCAACCCTCCGGCGGAACCGTCTCCGTAGCGCCGCCGCAGGGGGCCGGCGATGCGCGCATCGACCGGATGCTCGTCGCCGAGGGGGATGTTGTCACCAAGGGCGCTGTGCTGGCCGAGCTCGATAGTCTGGCGCTCTACCAATCCGCTCTGACCAGCGCCGAAAGCACGCTTGCAATCAGGCGCGCCGGGCTCGCTCAGGCGTAGGTCCAGGCCGCGGGGACGGAGGCCGAGCTTCGCGCACAGCTGCGTGGCGCGGAGGCGACGCTGGCGGCCGCCGAGCGGGAACTGGCGCGGATGCGCACCCTGTCGGACAGGGGGGTCTCGACGCAGGCGGCCCTCGAGGCTGCCAATCGGGCCGCCGACACCGCTCGTGCCGATCTCGACCGATTGCAAGCGGCGCTGATGCGGTATCAGCCCGGACCGGACGGTTTGCAGGTGGACGTCGCCGTGGCCGAAGCCAATCTCGCCGCAGCGCAGGCGGCCGTTGACCAGGCGCGAAGCGATCTCGACCGTGCCCGGGTGCTCGCGCCTCAGAATGGCACCATACTCAAGGTGTCCGCGCGGGCGGGGGAGCGTCCCCCCACCGGGGGGCTTCTGAAGATGGGCGACACGGCACGGATGGAGGCGGAACTGGAGGTCTTCCAGGTCATGCTGCCACGGGTCGCACTCGGACAGAATGTATCGCTCGTCTCCGGTGTGCTCGGCAGGGATCCGCTGACCGGAAAGGTCTCGCGCATCAGCACGCTCGTCGGGCGGCAAAGCGTCACGGAGGATGATCCGGCGGCGAATACGGATGCGCGTGTGCTGCTCGTCACGGTCGCGCTGGACGAAGCGTCGAGCGCGAGGGCTGCGCGCTACGTCAACCTTGAGGTCGTGGCCCGGATCGCCGTTGCAGCCGACGTGCCTGCCGGCGGAGCCGGACGATGACGGCCGTGCTCACCCGCATCCTCGGCCGGTTGCCGATCGGATACCTGCAGCTCACGCACAATCCAGGCCGGCTCCTGGCCGCTTTGGCCGGCGTGGCCTTCGCCAACGTCCTTGTCTTCGTGCAGCTCGGCCTGGCCGGATCGATGGGGGAATCGGTGGCCATCCCCTACCGGCTGTTCCAGCCGACACTTCTGATCATGTCGCCCGCAGCTTCGGAGACGTTGTCCGATGCGGCGACTCTCCCGCGTCAAAGACTGTTCCAGGCACGGGTACACCCGGACGTGACCGGCGGCACGCCCATCTATCTGGGTCGCCTGACCTGGATATCGGGCCAGAATTCATCCTCGTCGATCCAGTTCATCGGGCTTGTGCCTGATGCCGGGCCCTTCTTCGACGACGCGCTCGCCGCGCCTCTCATAAGCCTGTCCCTCTCGGACACCGCGCTGGTCGATACACGAACCCGATTTGTCGACATGCGCGGCTTCGCCGCGGCGCAGCCCGAGGCGCAGGTGCCGTTCGAAATGCAGAACCGGCAGCTCGGCGCCATCGGAACCGTATCGATTGGCGGCGGCTTCGGCGGCGATGGCGTGTTCCTTGTGTCGGACCAGACCTTCTTCCACCTGTTTCCCCGGCGCAGCTCCGCGACGCCCAGCCACATCCTTCTGTCTCTGGCCCCCGGCGCCGATCCCCGCAAGGTTGCCGCCGAACTGGCGCAACTCTACCCGCCCGACACGGTCCGGATCCGGACCGTCACCCAGGCAACGCAACAGGAGATCCGCTACCAGATGACCCAACGCCCGACCGGCCTGATCTTCGCCTTCGGCGTGGCCATCGGGGTCGTCGTCGGCATTGTGATCGCCTATCAGGTGCTGTCGGCCGATGTTGCTGATCACATCCGCGAATACGCGACATTCAAGGCCATGGGGTTTCGTCACGGCTTTTTCGTTGGCGTCATCCTGGAAGAGGCGATCATCCTGGCGGCAATCGGCTTCTGGCCAGGTCTTGCGTTTTCACAATTGTTCTACCAGTCGCTGGCCTACCTGACGAACATACCGATCTTCATGACCCCCGAGCGCGCTGTTGCCGTCTTTATCGGGACGATCCTTGCCTGCGCCTTGTCCGGCGCCCTTGCCATGCGCAAGCTTGCGGCCGCCGAACCTGCCGACCTGTTCTGAGGCCTTCATGACCGAAGCAGCCATCACCGTCAGGGGTCTCGACCACTTCTTCGGCGAGGGCGACGCGCGGAAGCAGGCCCTGTTCGATATCAACCTCGAGGTCGCACGCGGATCGCTGACCGTCCTCATGGGACCGTCCGGCTCGGGGAAGACCACTCTGCTCACACTGATGGGGTGCCTGCGAGAGGTGCACGCCGGAAGCATCCGATTGCTGGATCAGGACCTGTTCGACGCGGATGAGACCACACGGATCGTCATGCGTCGGCGCCTGGGCTTCATCTTTCAGGCCCACAACCTCCACGACAGTCTGACGGCGCGCCAGAACGTTGTGATGGGCCTGCAGGTCCACGGCCGAGGCGATGGCAAAAGGCACGCCGCCGCCGCGGATCATATTCTGGCGCTTCTTGGGCTCGGGGAACGGCTGGACTATCTTCCGGCAAACCTCTCGGGCGGCCAGAAACAGCGGGTGGCCATCGCAAGGGCTCTCGTTTCGAACCCCGACATCATCTTCGCCGACGAGCCGACTGCGGCGCTCGACAAGGTCAGCGGCCTCGCAACCGTGCAACTGTTCAAGGACCTCGGCCAGGCCCGCCGCACCACGACCGTCATGGTCACCCATGACCCGCGCATCCTCGATCTGGCGGATCGTGTGGTGACGCTGCAAGATGGCAGGATCGTGGAAGATCGAGCAGGAGTCATGCGCGACAACGCTCAGCCGCGCTAGACCTGGCTTCCTGACCCGCCCCGGTTGTGCTGGAGGCATCAGCTCTTCCCGCACATTCCGGCGCGTTTTGTCCGGCGATCCCCGCGCGGTTCGCCTCACCTGTTGAAGCGGATCGGCACGGCGAGGGTGACGTTTCCGCCGCCTCCGATGGACGGCGGCGGGGCGGGAACCGGACTGGCGCGGCGGATCATCGCCACCGCCTCGGCGTCGATGGCGGCGTCGCCCGAGGAGCCGGTGAGGCGTGCGGCGAGGACGCGGCCCGCCCGGTCGATGGTGAACACCACCTGCGCCGTTCCCCCGGCCGCGCCGGCCGGGAACCGCTTGAACCGGTTGAGATGGGCGTTCAGCGCCCCGCGCCAGGTGGCGGGGGAGGCGCTGGGCGCCGAGGACGCGCCTGCGGCGGGGGCGGCCGCGCTGTCGGCGCGCTGTGCCTCCGCGGCCGGCGGCGCGGTGGTGCGCGGCGCCTGGCGATCGTTGGGGCGCGTCCGGCGCGGCGGCTCCGGACGGCGCGGCCGCGGCCGCTCCGCCCGGCGCGGCGGCGGCCGCTCGGTCTGCGGCGGCGGGCGCTCCACCTTCGGCGGCAGGAACAGTTCGGCGCGCGGCGGCGGCGGCATGTCGGGCAGGGGGATCTCGGACGGCTCCGGCTCCGTCTCCGATTCGGGCGGCTTTTCCTCCGGCGGCACCTCCTCCGGCACCGGCTGCGGGCTCGCCTGTGCCTCCACCATCTGCGGTCCGGGAGCCACGTCCTGGGGCTGTGCCGCGGGGGCGACCGCCATGGGAGCGAGGTCGATCATCACCGCCGGCGGCGGATCTCCCGGCGCGGGGGAGGGGGCGGCGCCGAAAGCCACCCACAGGGCCGCGCCATGGGCGGCGGCGACGGCCGTGCCGGCGATGCCCCAGCGCAGGCCGGCGGCCCAGGCCCCGCGGGCCGGGACCCGCCCGGCTGGCGGCGACGTGCTCATCGGGCCGGGCCGGCCGCCGCCTGGCCGGTATCCTCGAGGCCGACCAGCGCGATCTTGAGGTAGCCGGCCTGGCGCAGCAGGTTCATCACCGCCATCAGCTCGCGATAGGCGACCGCCCCGTCGGCGCGCAGGAAGATCCGCTGCTCGCGGTCGCCGCGGGTCTCGGCATCGAGGCGCGCCTGCAGCGCCTCGCGCGGCACGTCGTCATTGCCGAGCGCCAGAGTGAGGTCGGGCTTCACCGTCAGGAAGACCGGCTTTTCAGGCCGCGGCTGCACCGCCGCGTTGGAGACCGGCAAATCCACCGCCACGTCGACCGTCGACAGCGGTGCCGCCACCATGAAGATGATCAGAAGCACCAGGATCACGTCGATGAACGGCGTGACGTTGATGTCGGAGACCTCGGCGAGGTCGCCGTCCTGCGGGTCCTTCAGCGACACGCCCATCAGTGCGTCGCCTGGGCATGGGCGCCGGACACGGCGCGCAGCGCCACCGGCAGGGACGCGCCCCGGGCGAGGGCGCGGCGGTCGAGATCGCGCGAGACGTGCCGCAGCACCTCGGCCGAAGCGTCCGACAGCAGCGCCCGGTAGCCGGCGATCGAGCGGGCGAAGACGTTGTAGATGATGACGGCGGGAATGGCGGCGACGAGGCCGATGGCGGTGGCGAGCAGCGCCTCGGCGATGCCCGGGGCGACGACGGCGAGATTGGTGGTCTTCGCCTGGCTGATGCCGATGAAGGAATTCATGATTCCCCAGACCGTGCCGAACAGGCCGACGAAGGGGGCGGTCGAGCCGATCGTGGCGAGCAGGCCCGTGCCCAGCGCCGCTTCGCGACCGGCGCGGGCCTCGATGCGCGACAGCGCGACGGCCACGCGCTCCTTGATGCCCTCGGCCGGAAGATCGGCGGAGCGGGCGTCTTCCTCGAGCGCGGCGCGCACCAGGTCGGCCACCGGCCCGCGCCGGGTGCGATGGGCACCGACCATGGCCGCGGCGCTGGCGAGATCGGCGGCCTCGCGCAGCAGGCGCATGGCGAACCGCGCCCGCCGGCGCGCGGCGAAGAGCTCCAGCGCCTTCACCAGCCAGATCGTCCAGGTCACGACGGAGGCGAAGGCGAGGCCCACCATCACCGCCTTCACCACCATGTCGGCCGCCATGAACATGCCCCAGGGGGAGAGGTCGTGGGGCAGGGTGGCCGGCGCGGCGGGAGCCGGGGCGGCGACCGAAGGCGCGGGGACGGCCGGCGCGTCCTGCGGCACCGCGGCCGGCACGGCCGGGGACGGGGCGGGGGCGGGGACCTCGGTGCGCGGAGAATCCGTGGTGGGAGAGGATTGCGCGAGGGCGCCGAAGGCGCCTGCGGACGCGAGAGCCGCCGTCAGGCCGAGGATGAGGAGCCGTTCACGCATATGCCGCGTCCATCGGTCGGGGCTGACGCCCCGTGGCGTTGCCGCCGCTTGGGGAAAAAAGGATGGCTGGCTTGCCCCGGGGGGCTGGCTGGCTAGGAGGTCGCCTCGCGGCTTGCGGGCGTGGTGGCCCCGACCTCGCCGGGCCGCCACACGAGGCGAAGTGGATGGGACGGGGGGCCGGATGCCGGCGCTCCCCATCCCACTGTCGGGCTCAGAACTTCGCCGTCAGGGTGGCGCGGGCGTTGCGGCCGGGGGCCGGCAGGTTCGCGTTGGACAGCGGGTCGAGATAGTAGCGGTCGAACAGGTTGTTGATGTTGACCGTCAGCGTCATGTGCTGGTCGATCTTCCACTCGGCGAAGAGGTCCACCACGTGGAAGGCCGGCCAGGGGATCTGCGTGCCCGCGCTGAAGTCGTTCGGGTCGAGGCCGCCGACGCCCGCGACGCTGCTGCTGACGTAGCGGTGCCGCGCACCGACGGTCAGCGCCTCGTCGTAGAAGCGGGCGCCGACCGTGGTCGTGATCGTGAAGCGCGGCGGCGCCTGGTTGATCATGTAGTCGGTCTGGTAGGGCGCGTCGGTGCAGGGCACGCCGACCCGGCAATAGGCGTAGTTGGTGTAGTAGTTCAGCGCGAGGTCGACGAAATAGCGCCGGGCGTCGTAGCCGCCGGAGAGCTCGATGCCCTTCATCACCACCTTGTCGATGTTGACCACCTGATAGGCGTAGTTCCAGGTGGTGCCGACCCGGCCATAGGCCCGGCCGAGATAGTCGCGGTAGAAATTGTCGAAATAGGCGAGCTTCACCCGCAGCTTGTCACCCTGCTGCAGGACGTCGCTGCGCAGGACGTTCGCGCCGATTTCCCAGGTGGAGGCGCGCTCCGGCCGCAGGTTCGGATTGAACAGGAAGCCGGAGGAGTTCCAGGTCGATTCCCGGATGCTCGGCGGGCGATAGCCGTTGGCGTAGCGGGCGAAGAGCTGCAGCCCTTCCATCGGCGTCACCGTGATGCCGGCGTTCGGGCTCACCGCATCGCCGCGATAGCCGGTCGAGGCGGGACGGAGCGTCGTGCCGGCATAGTTGCTGGTGTCGTCCACGGCGAACCGCATGTACTGGACGCCCGCATGGACCTTCACCCAGGAGAGCGGCGAGAGCTCGCCCTTGCCGAAGACGCTCCACTGGTCGCGGGTGCCGGACATGGCGATGTAGCTGCCGTTCGTGCTGGGGGACCGCGGCGCCACCGCCTCGCGCGAGTAGGTGCCGCCATAGGTCAGCGCGAGGCCGCCCAGGGGCGTGGCGAAGCGGGACGTGTTGGATCCGCTCAGGCCGACATTGACCGAGCGCGTCGGCCGCTGGATCACCTGGATGCTGTCGGACTGCAGCGAGTTCTCGTTGATCGAGACGTAGGAGGAGTTCAGCGACAGGTCGATCAGATCGTTGCCGCTGGGCTTCCAGTTGTAGCGGGCGCTGAGCGTGTTGGTCTCGATCTCGCTCAGCGGCAACTGGCGATAGCCGCTGCGGATCGTGTTGGGCATGATCTCGCCGAACTCGTTGGTGTGGCGGATGTAGCTGACGCGGAGCTGGTGGCCGTCACCGAACCTTGCCGTGCCCTTGAGCAGCAGGGTGAGGGCGTTCTCGGACGTGTTCAGCACCTCCTGCCCGGGCCCCGCGGGAGACAGCGCCACCGCCCCCGAGGTGGTGTTGTAGGTCCTGGGGCCGTGTGAGCCGGCGAAATAGTTGCCGGACTGGCGCCGTGCGATGGCGCCGACCAGCTCGAAATTCTCGACCTGGTAGGCCGCGGCGAGGCTGGCGGAGCGCGTGCCGCCGATGCCGCCGCCCTCGGTGCGGCCCACCGTCTGGCCCGGCAGCACCCGGCTGGTGGAGGAGAGCAGGCCGGCGAGCGGGTCGAGGGCGTTGGTGCCGAGGCTGCCCTTCAACTGCACGCCGTAGCTGCGTCCCGGCCGCAGGATGTCGCTGGCGTTCAGCGTCTCCATGTAGACCGAGCCGCCGATGGCGGTCGGGCCGGCGGTGCCGCCCCCCGGTCCCTTGTTGATCGCCACGCCGGACAGCAGGTCCGGGTCGACATAGACGCGGTTGTCGACGCCGTAATAGCCGCGATAGGTCGAGGTCGACTGCTCGGCGCCGTCGATGGCGGTGGCGACGCGGTTCATCCCCTGCATGCCGCGGATGTTGACGTCCATGGCCGCGCCGTTGCGGTTGCTGCCGGCGATCACGCCCGGGGTCGAATCGAAGATGTCGCCGGTCGACGTGCCGCGGAAGCGCTGGATCGTCTCGCCGCTGATATAGGCGCTGGATCCGGGTGTGCGGTAGGGCTCGTCGACGGCGGCCGCGCGGGCCCCGGACACGTCGATCGTGTCGAGGGCGATGGCGCCCTCGGGCGCCGCGCCGGCGGTGGCGGCGGCGGAGCCGGCCGCCTGGACGGTGACGGTGTTCGCCCCCGCGAAGCGATGGGCGAGCCCGCTGCCCTGCAGCAGGCGGGAGAGGGCGGCGCTCGCCGTCATCGACCCCGAGACGCCGGCCGAGCGCTTGCCCGCCACGACGGCGGGCACATAGGTCACCTGCAGCCCGGACTGGCGGCCGAAGCTCGCCAGGGCCGAGGACAGCGACCCGGCCGGGATCTCGAAGGCGATCTGCCGCGCCTGCTGTGCCGCGACGGGGCGGACCGCGCCCGGCGCGACGAGGCCGATCGCCGTCGTCGTCATCATCACGAGCGCGAGCGCTCCCCTGCTTCGTCTTCCTCCGAGAACCAATGCGTTGCGCAGCCTCATGGCCGACCACTCCAGACAGATTGTGGGATGTGGCGATCGATTGGCTGCGGCTAGCGATCCCCGAGGGGTGAGACGGGCGGCACCACGGAATTTTCCCCCCGCCGCGAAAAAAAATCAGATGGTCGAGACCACGGTCAGCCAGGGCGGCAGGTGCCGGATGCGGGCCTCGAAGGGATGGAGCACGGCCTCGAGGGCGAGGAGCGGGCTGTTGAGGTCGAAGACGCCGCTGATGCGCCGCGCGCCGAGCCCCGGCGCCGCCACGATGATGCGGCCGGAATGCCACCGGCGGATCTGCGCCACCACCGCGGCCACCGTCTCGTCCTCGGCGACGAGCTGGCCCTGGCGCCAGGCGGCGAACTGGCCGGGCAGGAGCCGGCCCCGCTCCAGCCGGCCCGTCGCCTCGTCGAGGCGCAGCCACTCGCCGGGCCCCACCCGCACGCCGGCACCGGGCGGCGTGGTGACGGACAGGCTCCCCCGTTCGGCGCCGAGCGACAGGATGCCGGACTCCCGCGAGAGGCTGAAGGCGGCGTCGCTCGCCCTCACCGCGAGGCCGCCGACCGTGGCCTCGAAGGAGCGCCCGCCGCCGGGCGCCATATGGATACAGGCGGCTCCCTCCAGGAGATCGACCCGGCCGCCCGCCGCGAGCCGAATGGCGCTGGCCGGGCCGAGGATGACGCCGGTCCCGTCGGCGAGCTGGAACCGGGCGACTTCGGCCGTGGCGGTGACGCGGTCGGCCGTGAGGCGCAGCCAGGCCTCCGGCCCGTGCACCGCGGCTCCGACGGCGATCGCCAGGCCTGCCATGCCACCGAGAACCACCCGCCGCGACGGCATCGCGCCGCCGACGTTCTGGTCGCTCAGCACCTGGCCGGCCATGCCGTGCAGCTCCGCCGCCTCCCGCCACGCCGCGTCGTGCTGGGGGCTACGGGCCCGCCAGTGGCGGATCAGCTCCAGCGTCACCGGATTGGCCGGGGCGTTCTGCAGACGGATGACGATGTCGAGCGCCTCCTCGAACAGGCCGTCGTCAGGCGGTGGATCTGCCGTCATCGGCTTCTGGCCCATGTGCGAGGCGTATCGGGGGTCATGGACTGGGACGAACGGGAGGCCGGCATTTTCACCGGCCGCCGTCAGACCTGGCTCTCGTTCAGGCGGCGGCGCAGGTGCCGGTAGGCGTCGCGGATGAGCACCCAGGTGCGTGTCGTGGACAGCCCGACCTCGCGGCCGACCTCCGCGATGGTCATCTCCGCCAGGCGGTGCAGCTCGAAGGCGCGGCGCGTCTTCTCCGGCAGTTCGGCGATCGCCGCCTCGACGATGGCGAGGCGCTGGCGGTCATAGACGACCGTCTCGGGCGTCGGTGCCGGATCGGCGACGGCCTGCATGTGCTCGTCGCAGCCGGTGATGAAGGGGACGGTCCTCTCCCGCCGCAGCAGGTCGACCGAGAGGTTGCGCGCGATCATGTGGAGATAGGCGCGGGGGTTGGCGTAGTCCTCGCCCGCATCGATGGCCATCACCCGCACGAAGGTGTCCTGGGTCAGGTCCGCGGCGGCGTCATGGCTGTGCCCCCGCCGTCGGAGGTAGCGGTGGATCTCCCGCGCGTGCCGCATGAAGAGCTGTCTGACGTCGAGCATCGCCTTGACCCCCCTCGCCCCCCGCCCGTTCAGTCGCCGAGCTGGGCGGCCCGCGCCAGGGCGGCGGAAAATCCGTTCAGGGTGACGTTGAACGTCACCGCCTCGCCGGACGACAGGCTGAGCGCGGCGACGGTCAGCTTGGTCGCCGAGGTCATGGCGTCGGTGGCGACCTTCGGGAAGGAGACGGGCAGCAGGCAGCCCGCGGGCACGCAGGTGGAGAAGCGCACGCCCTGGCCGAGATCCTTGTCGTCGAGCTTCAGGATGGCGCCGTTCTCCAGCTTCAGCCCGAAGGGCATGAGGATGGTGCCGTCGCTGCGACCCTCGCGGGGGGCCCTCAGTTCGATGGCGAAGACGCGCTGGCCCGATCGGGTGTCACCCTGCGACTGCGCCAGCAGGCAGAGCTTGCGCCCCTCCGCCGCCCGGCAGTCGACCGTCCAGTCGCCGAAGGTTTCGACGACGCTGCTGGCCCCGTTGGGAAAGAGCGGCGCCGGGGCCGGCGCCACGCTCGTGCCGGGGGGCAGGGGCGTGGCCGGGCGCGTCAGAGGGGCCGGCTGTTGGGCGGGCGCGAGCGAGGCCGGCGACACGGCGGCGGCCACGAGAAGGAACAGAGCCGAGCGGGGAGAGAGGCCAACGCGCCACATGGGGGATCCTGTCAGGCTGACGTGCGGCCACGCGGACCGCACACCGTTCCATAGGACGGCGCGGTTTCTCCTGCAATTATAATGTTTTAGACCGAATCTAAAGAGCGTGCGGCCCGGCGCTTGCGCGTCTCGCCCCGCGGCGGGGAACGCTTGCGCCGCCCGTTCGTTTCTCCAACAGGCCAGGGTCGCGAGGCGGCCCGGCAGAGACCGGGCGTCGCCCGCCGGTCGAGGTGGCGGCCCGCCGGTCCACGACAACCCATGGAGGCGCGACCATGCCCACCGATCTGCCCGATACCCATCCCGACGACAGGCCGGGTCCCAAGACCCCGGCGGTGGACGGCGGTCCCGTCCGTCTCCCCAACCGGCATGTCCAGATCGACCACGACGTCATCCTGCCCGAGCCGCGTCCCTCGGAGGAGCCGGACGCGATCCTTCCCGGAGACCGGGAGGGCGACGGGCGCGGGCCGCCCATTCCGATGCCCGTCCTCCCGTAATCGCCTGGCAGGCGGAAAGGGGCCGCGACACCGTCGCGGCCCCTTCTTCATGGGCTCAGCCCATCTTCACCTTGGCATTCTCGCCGAGGTCGGGGCGCCCGCCGGTCGCCGCGGCGGCGGCCATCTTGATCATCGATACGACCCGGCCGGGACCCTTCCAGATTTCCGCCTCCCGGGGCGTCACCCGAACCAGCCGAATGGAAGGATCCTCCGGGCTGTCCCACCAGGCCTTTGCGGCCATGGAAAACAGTTCGCGGATCTTGGCGCGGTCGTTGGAGATCGCCGCGAGCCCCGAGACCGACGCGTAGCGCTCGCTCTTCGGATCGGAGAAGGCGAGGCAGACGTGGTGCTCCTTCTCCACCTCGTCATCCTTCCTCCCCTCGACGTCGGTGAGGAAATAGATCGCGCCCTCCTCGGCCTTGACGTGGGCCGCCATCGGACGGGCGCGCATGCCGGAACCCTCCTCGCGCGCGGTGACGAGCATCCCGATCCGGACCGTTTCGATCAGGTCGTAGACGTCCTGGGGGGTGGCGTGGGATTCTGACATCGGCAAGTCCTCCTGCGTTGAACGGTAAGGGGGACGCACCGGACGGCCAGAAGGTTCCCGTCTGCCCGCCCGCGCCCGGCTTCCGCTTTTTTCTGACGGGGCAATGGAACCGCCCCGCGGGCGAGGCGTTACCCGAGGTCCACCCGCGTGTGCGCCAAGGAACTTCATGCTGGGAACCATCTCGCCGGCCGCCGACGAGGAAGACATCGCCGAACGACTCCGGCGCCGCGAGGCCGAGTTGGCGCGGGTCCAGCGGATCGGCCAGGTCGGCGGGCTCGAGGTCGACCTGACGGGCGGCATGTTCCGCAATCGGCGCTCGCCCGAATACCTCAGGCTGCACGGACTGCCCCCGACCCACACGCACGAGACCCACGAGGCCTGGGTGGCCCGTATCCACCCCGAGGATCGTCAGAGGGTGGTGGACCATTTCCGTCGGACGGTGGAAGGCACCGATACCGACTATACCGCCGAGTACCGCATCATCCGCCCGAGCGACGGCGTTACCCGCTGGATTCTCGCCAAGGCGGAGATCGAACGGGGGCCGGACGGCTCGCCCCTTCGCCTCGTCGGGGCCCATATCGACGTCACGGCGCGCCGGGTCGCGGAGGAGGAGAAGGAGCTGCTGGCCCGCGAACTCGCCCATCGCATCAAGAACGTCTTCGCCGTGGTCCAGGGCCTCATCATGCTCTCGGCCCGCAGCCAGCCGCAGCATCTCGGCTTCGCCCGTGACGTCGCCGACCGGGTGACGGCTCTCGCCCAGGCGACGCAATATGTCGCCCCCGGCGGCATCCCTCGCACGGAAAAGGTAGATCTCCTCGCTTTCCTCCGCTCCCTCCTCGCCGCCTACCGCAACGGGGCCGGCGACGCGGTGGCCTGCGAGGGCGACAGCGTGCAGATCGGACCCCGCGCCGCGACGACCATCGCTCTCGTGGTCCATGAACTCGCCACCAACGCCGTGAAATACGGGGCCCTCTCCCATCCCGACGGACGCCTCACGGTGACGCTGATGCGCGGCCTCGACGGCTACGTCCTGTCGTGGCATGAGGCGTCAGGACGGCTGCTGACGAGCGGGCCCGGCCATGCCGGCTTCGGCACCGACCTCATCCAGAAGGTGCTCGCGGCGCAGTTCCAGACCAGCCTCGAACTGACCTGGCTGCCCACCGGCCTCGATGCCCGCCTCGCCATCATGAACGAGCACCTCGCCCGCTAATCTCCGTTGGGGAAGGCCGGGCCGCCGAAGCGGCCCGGGCTCCGTCAGGCGGCCTTCTTGGCCTTGGCGCGCTCGTTGACGCCGGCATCGGCGAGCTTCGTCAGGTCCGCGTCGGTCTTCTCCTCCTCGGCGAGCGTCTTGGCGAAGAGGTCGGCGGCTTCCTTCATGCCGAGTTCCTCGGCCCAACGCTTCAGCGTGCCGTAGCGGGTCATCTCGTAATGCTCCACCGCCTGGGCCGACGAGATCAGGCCGGCGTCGAGGGCGGCAGTGCCCTTGAACTCGTCCATGATCTCCTCGCCCTCGGCGACGATGCCCTCGATGGCGTCGCAGGTCTTGCCGCGCGCCGGCTTGCCGAGGAGTTCGAAGACCTGCTGGAGGCGCTCGATCTGACCCTCGGTCTCGTCGCGATGCTTGCCGAAGGCCTCCTTCAGCTTGTCGGACTGCGCTGCACGCTGCATTTTCGGCAGCGTCTTCAGGATCTTGCGCTCCGCGTAGTAGATGTCCTTCAGGGTGTCCAGGAACAGGTCGTCCAGAGTCTTTTCCTTGGCCATGTGTCGTGCCTCCTCGAATGTCGGGATCGGCGGTCCAAGGCGATGCCGCCGGACCGTCACGCGGCGGGATGCCGTCGGGGTCCCAACGTGAAGCATGGCCGGACGTTCCTAGACGAGGGCGCGGTGAGCCACACCGGTGAGCAAGGGGGGGAACCCCACGGGGGTCCGCCGGTTGATGCCATGACCAAAGGAGGCTTTCCGCATGTTCTCGTTCTTCGACACCCGTACCCCCACCCAGCGCTTCGCCGACGAGGCCATGGAACAGCTGTCCTCTCTCGCCCGCCGGATCGGCCGCGAGGGAAGTCACGTTCAGTCGGCCATCGAAGCGGCGCCTGACCACATCCGCAACGCCGCCCGCAGCCTCGACCGCATGGGCATCAACCCCCATGCCGCCGCGGTCGCCGGTCAGCAGGCGCTGCGGCACGTCGGCCGCCACCCCTCGGTGCTGGCGCCGCTGGTGATCGTCGGTGCGGCGGTCGCCCTCGGCTATTGGCTCGCCCAGCCGAGCCAGCCCGTCGCCGCGCCGCATGTGAAGCGCCAGAGCTGATCGATCGATCCACGCATGGACAAGCCGCCGGGCCCGCCCGGCGGCTTTCTTGCGTCGTCACATCAACTCGGGCACGAAAAAGGGCGGCCCCGGAGGGCCGCCCTGTTTTTAGCGAATGACCTGACGTCGGTCAGCGACGCATGCCGTAGAGAAAACCGACGAAGGCGGCGATGGCGAGAGCCTGGAAGGGGCGCGAGGTGATCTCGTCGCGCAGCATCCTCTGCAGGTCGCCGGCGCGGTTCGCCATCACCTCGGTATCCACCCCCGCCGCCTTGAGCTGTGTCTGGGCAGCGCTGGCGAAATCGGTCACGCTCGCGCCGGGGTTCATCGTCTTGCCGTCAGCCATAAGGGCCTCCTCGTGTTGCACTGACTGCGCAACGCGTGGCGGCTCCCCTTCGTTCCGCCTACAGTCCGGTGACGTGGTGGGTCGGCATGGCGCCGCCGTTCCACTGTCCGCCGAGCGCCCGCTCCACCTGCGCCGCCACCTGCAGCAGCAGCCCGTCGCCGCCCTGCCGCGTCTGCAGCTGGATGCCCATGGGCAGCCCGCCCGGCAGCCGGCCGAAGGGCATGGACAGGCCTGGAATGCCGCAGAGATTGGACAGCGGCGTATAGGCGAAGATCGCCCAGAGGTTGGCGAACCAGTCGTGGACGGAGGGGTTGTCGCTCACCGTCAGATATTCGCGCGTTCCGATCGGCGGCGTCGGCTTCGCCATGGTGGGGGTGAGAATCAGGTCGAAGGTCTCGAAGAAGGCGCCGAAGCCGCGCGACGCCGTGTTGAAGGCGAGCTGCATGCGGGTGCGCTCGGAGTAGGTCGCGTCGATCCCCGCCGCCCAGAGCCTGACGTTCATCGGCTCGACCTTGTCCTCCGGCGGCTTCGTCAGGCCGCGCGGCTCCAGGAGCAGGGCGATGGTCTGGGCGAAATTGGTGATGTAGCAGGTCGTCTGCGCCTGGTAGGCGGCGGCGAAGTCGATGGCGGGCAGCGCCCACTCGACATGGTGGCCGAGGTCTTCGAGGAAACGCCCCGCCCGCTCCAGCTCGGCGACGATCTCCGGGCTGGCGCTGTACGGGCCCCACTGGTGCGACATGGCGATGCGCAGCTTTCCGGGATCGCGGCGGACGAGATCCACATAGGGCTCGTCGGCCGTCCAGTAGGGCATGAACTCGCCTGGCGCGCCGCCGCGGCAGGCGTCGACGAAGGCGGCGGTGTCGCGCACGCTCCGCGTCAGGCAGCCCTGGGAGGAGACGACGCTCGAAAGGTCCGAGCCGCCCGGCGCGATGGAGAAGACGCCGCGCGAGGGCTTCAGGCCGACGAGGCCGTTGACCCCGGCGGGAATGCGGATGGAGCCGCCGCCGTCCGTGCCGTGCGAGATCGGCGTCGCCCCCGCCGCCACCATCGCCGCCGAGCCGGCGGAGGAGCCGCAGGTCGTGTAGTCCGTGTTCCACGGGTTGCGGGTGACGCAGATCGTGTTCTCGGCCGAGCTGCAGACGCCGAATTCCGGCGTCGTCGAGCGGCCGATGATGTTGAGGCCTGCCTTGCGGATCTTGTCCGTGAGGTGGCTGTCGGCGGCCGCCCTGTTCCCCTGCATCAGGAGCGAGCCCATCTCCTGCAGCCGGCCCTTCAGGGTCGGGCCGAGATCCTTCATCAGGTAGGGCACGCCGGCGAAGACGCCGGTCGGGTCCATGCCGTCCCGCGTCGGGTCGGCGACCACGTCGTCGAAGATTTCCACCACGGCGTCGAGGGTCGGGTTGAGGGCGACGACCGCGTCGCGCGTCTGCGCGGCGAGCTCGGCCGCGGTGATCTCGCCGGCCCGCACCCGTTCGGCCAGCGCGGTGGCGTCGTGACGGGCCCATTCGCTCCAGCTCATCGCGCGTGTCATGTCGGTCGCTCTCGTCGGTAGGGTGGAATACCTCTGCATCGTCGCTCCGCGCCGGCAGGACCACCGCGCCCTCCGCATGGGCGCAATGCGTTTCGCGCGGGAAGGCCGTCTTGGCGGCGCCTCCCGCCCGTATCGCGATGTTTCCGGCCGCTCCCGACGCGGTCCGGCCCGGACGCCGGGGGCCGGATCGCCCCGCCCGCGCCTGCCGCGGCGTCAGCCCTCTTGCCTTGCCGCCCGCGAGCCCGAAGGATGGCGAAAAAATCCGGGGAGGAAGCCTGTTGTCCGTCAAGCGTCTCGCGCCTGTCGACGTCGTCGTGGTCGGAGCCGGCCTCGGTGCCGCGGCCTTCACCCGCCACCTGGTCGAGGAAGCCCCGGCCCTCTCCGTCGTCGTGCTGGAGCGCGGCGGCTGGGTGGACCGCGCGGCGCTTCCGGCCTTCCGCGCCGATTTCCAGCGCGACGTCCTCGGCCCCTACGCCACCTCGCCCAACGTGCGTCTCGCCGCGGGCGGCATCGCCCCCTCCGCCGACTACGCCGTCGACGACAGCCAGTCCGACTTCAAGCCGCTGATGTGGAGCGGCGTCGGCGGCTCCACCATCAACTGGGCGGCGCATTTCCCCCGCTTCCACCCCTCCGACTTCCGCACCCGCAGCCTCGACGGCGTCGGTGACGACTGGCCCTTCACCTATGCCGACCTCGAGCCCTTCTACGACCTCAACGACGCGCGCTTCGGCATCGCGGGGCTGCCCGGCGATCCCGCCTATCCGCCGAAGCCGGCGCGCCCCATGCCGCCCATCGCCCTCGGGCGGCTCGGCATGACGGCGGCGCGCGGCTTCGACCGCCTCGGCTGGCACTGGTGGCCGGTGGATTCCGCCATCAACAGCCGCGAGCACGCCGGCCGTCCCGGCTGCAACCATTGCGGCCCCTGCCAGCAGGGCTGCGTCACCGGCGCCAAGGCCTCCACCGACATGACCCACTGGCCCGAGGCCATCGCCCGCGGCGTCGAGATGCGCACGGGCGCGGTGGTGCTGCAGGTGGAGATCGAGGCGGGGCGCGTCACCGGCGTTACCTACCGCACGGCGGAGGGCGATCTCTTCCAGCCGGCGGCGACGGTGGTGGTCGCCGGCAACGGCGTCGGCACGGCGCGCCTGCTGCTCGCCTCCGGCGTCACCTCGCCGGCGCTCGGCCGCAACCTCATGTATCACGGCGCCGGGTACGTCCGCGGCTTCTTCGCCGAGGATCTCGACGGTCCCGTCGGGCCCACCGGCTGCGCCATCTACAGCCACGAGTTCTACGAGACCGACCGCTCCCGCGGCTTCGTGCGTGGCGTCCATCTGCAGGCGACGCGCGAAAATCCGCTCGCCGTGCAGGCGGCCCGCCTGCCCCGGCCCTGGGGTGAGGAGGCCCATGCGGCGTTGCTGCGCGAGTTCCGGCATTCCATGGCCATCCTCGTCGTCAACGAGGACCTGCCCGAGCCGGAGAACCACGTCGGCCTCACCGGCGAGACGGCGCCCGACGGCCTCCCCGGCGTGAAGGTCGTCTATCGCCTCTCCGACCATTCGCGCCGCGCGCTCGACTTCGGCCTCGACCGCGCCGAGGAGATGCTGCGCGCGGCCGGCGCCGTCGAGACGGTGCGCGTGCCGCTCGCCCCCTTCACCGGCTGGCACCTTCTCGGCACCGCGCGCATGGGCACCGACCCCGCCACCTCCGTCACCGACGGCAGCGGCCGCGTCCACGGCGTCAGCGGGCTTCTCGTCGCAGACGGCAGCCTCTTCACCACCTCGGCGGCGGTCAATCCCGGCTCCACCATCGGTGCGCTGGCGACCAAGGTCGCCGACGATTTCGCGAGGCTCGTCGCATGACCGCGACCTTCGAAGACGCCGTTCTCGACACGCTCTTCCCCGGCCTCGGGGCGATCCCGCCGGCGAGCCGCGCCGGCCTCGACGTCGCCTCCGTGATGGCGCGCCACGGCGGCGTGCTGGACGCGATCGCCGCCACCGCCGGCGGACGCGAGGCCTTCGCCGCGGCGGATCCCGGGCGGCGCGCGCATCTGCTCGCCGAGGCCGAGCGCGCCACGCCCGCGCCCGTCCAGGCGCTCGTCCTCGCCGTCTCGGCGCTCTATCACGCCAGCGCTCCCGTCGTGGAAGCCTATGGCTGGGTCTCCCGGCCGCCGCAGCCGCAGGGCTTCGCGGTCGGCGCGCCCGGCGACGAGGCCGAGGCGGACCGCATGCTGGAGCGGGTCAGGGCGCGGCGGCAGATCTGGCGCGGCTGAGCCCTCAGTCCGAGGCGTCGAAGCGGCCCATGAAGCTGCGGTCGAGCCAGTCCTTCCACAGCCAGACCCAGCGCCCTTCGAGCGCGAGCCAGCGGCCGCGGCCGGCCACCGCACCGCCGTCGCCCGTCGACAGGATGGCGAGATAGCGCGTCTGGGCGCGGTAGGGGCGCAGCGCCGCGCCGCGCACCCGCCGCCTGAGGTTTTCGACCAGCGGCGGTCCCTGTCGCACCGCGAAGACGCCGGCCTTCTCGCGCCGCTGTCCGTCGATCGCCGCACAATCCCCAACCGCGAAGATCGCCGGGTCCGAGAGGGTGGCGAGCGTGTCCGCCGTCAGCACCGAGCCGTCCTCCGCCCGCCGCAGCCCGGTGGAGGCCAGCCAGTTGGGCGCCCGCGCCGCTGTCGAGACGATGACGAGCTCGGCGGCGATCCGCCGGCCGTCGGAGGCGGTCGCGCCGTCGGCGTCCACCGACGCGATCCGGCAGGGTTCGAGCACGGTCACCCCACGGCGCGCGAGCGCCGCCCGGATGCGCCGCCGCATGCCGGCATTGAGGCCGGGCGCCAGCGCCTCACCCGCGGCGATGCCGATCCAGGGCCGTGGCTCCCGCGCCGCGAGGCGGGTGCGCAGCGCAAGGGCGATCTCGATGCCGGCCGGGCCGCCGCCGACCATCAGGATGCGGTTGGGCTTCCCTTCGCCGGCGAGGCGCGCGTCGAGCTGGTCCAGCAGCCCGCCGATCGGCTTCACCGCGAGGGCGTGGCGGTCCGCTCCGTCGATGCCCGTGAGGTCCGGGGTGATGCCGACGTCGAGGGAGAGCGTGTCGAAGGCGAGGCTTCCGCCGTCGGCGAGCCGCACCGCGCGCCCGTCGCGGTCGATGCCGGTGGCGGCGGCGAGACGGAAGCCGGCGCCGCAGCGCCGGGCGAGCGCTTCCAGGTCGATATGCATCGCCTCGCGCCGGTAATGGCCGGCGATGTGGCCGGGCAGCATGCCGGAATAGGGCGTGAGCCTGCGGTCGGTGACGAGGGTCAGCCGCGCGCCGGGCTCGGGCCGGTCGCGGAAGGCGGTGAGCACCTGGACATGGGTGTGGCCGCCGCCGACCAGCACGATGTGATGGTCAGCCACCGGCGCCTCCGTCGAGGCGGGCGAGCGCCGCCCGCGTCGCCGGCGCGGCACCGGGCGCCGCCGCCAGCGCCGCGCGCAGCCAGGCGAGGTCTTCCGGCTCGTCCACGTCGTGCTGCTCCGGCAGGAGATGGACCGTGAGCCCCTCAGCCCCGGCCCGCCTGAGCGTCTCGGCCAGCACCCCGGCCGTGCTCCAGGCCATGGGCGCGAAGAGCGGCGCCGCCAGCGCCGAGCGGACGCCGATCAATCCGTAGCCGCCGTCGGCGCTCGGCATGACGACCACGGCTCGCTCCCCGCCGCGCCGCAGCACCTCCGCCGCCTCGCCGAGAACCGCCGGCGGAACGAGCGGCAGGTCGGCGCCCATCACCATGGCCCCCGCGGGATGGCGCGCCAGGAGCCGGAAGAGCACGTCCCACATGGTGGCGCCGAGTTCGCCCCTGTCGCAGAAGACCATGGGCCAGTCCTGCCCGACGAGGGCGGCGATCTCGGCCGCCCCATCCGCCGGCCGGTAAAACACCTCGCAGCAAAGATCGGCCGGCCCCGCCGCCGCCGCGGCAATGGCCGCCCCGTCCATGAGGAAGGCGGCCGCGAGGTCGGCCGCCGCCGCGGCGCCGATCGCCGCCGCCAGCCGGGTCTTGGCGATGCCGGGCCGCGGCGGCTTCGCCATCAGCCCGAGGCCGATCGTTCGCTTCGTCATGTCAGCGCCTCTCCGCGCTCTCGCGCCGCTCCAGCCAGCGGCGCAGCGGGATCGCCGCCAGCGACAGAAGGGCGAGGCCGCCGAGCCCGGCGAGGATCTCCGGCGTCAGGATCGCGCCCGGCGTGACCGCGCCGCCCCGGTCGAGCACCGACCCGAGGCCGGCTCCCGCCAGCGAGAAGACGGCGGTGGCGGGAATGACGCCGACGAAGGTGGTGATGACATAGGTGGCGAGCGGCACACCGACGAAGGCCGGCACGAGGTTGACCAAGAAGAACGGAAAGAGCGGCACCAGCCTGAGCACCAGGAGATAGGAGGCGGCGTCGCGGCGGATGCCCGCGGCGAGCCGTGCCGCCTGCGGGCCGAGGCGGTCGAGGGCGTCGGCACCGAACAGCGTCCGCGCCAGCAGGAAGACCAGGGTCGCGCCGATGGTCGCCGCCGTCACCGTCAGCGCCGTGCCGAGCGCCGCCCCGAACAGGAAGCCGCCGCTCAGCGTCAGGAACACCGCGCCGGGGACGGAGAAGGCGACCGCCGCCGTATAGACCGCGACGAAGGCCGCTGCCGCCAGCACCCCGTTGGCCGCCACCCAGGCGGTGAGCGTCCCCCGGTGGGCGCGCAGGGTCTCCAGCGACAGATAGTCCGCCACCCCCGACCAGCGCAGCCCGACCAGCACCGCGACCGCCGCGAGGGCGATCCAGACGCGCCGGTCCGTCATGAGAGAGCCGGGCGACATGGTGCCTCCTCAGGGGATGAAGCGTTGCAGGAAGCCGACGACGGCGCGGGTCGTCGGGCCGAAGAGCTTTTCCGTGAAATGGCTCCCCGCCGCCCGTTTCGAGGCTTCCGACAGGGTCGGATAGGGCAGAACGAGGCCGGCCACGGCGCCGATCTTCAGTCCGGAGGCGATCGCCAGCGCCCAGAGGCCGATCATCTCGCCGGCGCGCGGGGCGACGATGGTGGCCCCGAGGATGCGGCCGCGACTGCCGAGGACGACGCGCACGAAGCCCTCGGTGCGGCGCTCCGCCTGCGCCCGGTCGTTCATGGCGAGGGGCGAGGAGAGGACCTCCACGTGGTGGCCGGCCTTGCGCGCCTCCGCCTCCGTCAGGCCGACCTGCGCGAGTTCCGGGTCGGTGTAGGTCACCCGTGGCAGTGCGGCGTAGTTCACCTTGGCCGGCAGCAGGAACAGGGCGTTACGGATGACGATGCCCGCCTGGTAGCCGGCGGCATGGGTGAACTGCGGTCCGCCGCAGACGTCGCCGATGGCGAAGACGGAGCGGTTGCTCGTGCGAAGCCGCGCGTCCACCGTGATGCCCTTGTCGCTGGCGGCGATGCCGGCGGCGTCGAGGCCGAGGCCCTCGACGTTCGGCCGCCGCCCCGTGGCGACGAGCAGGTGGCTGCCGGTGATCGCCGGCCCGCCGTCGGCGAGTTCGAGCGTGACCCCGTCCGCGGTGCGCCGGACGGAGGCGACCTTGCGGCCCTCCATCAGCGCGACGCCGTCGGCGAGCAGCGCCGCCCGCACCACCGCCACCGCCTCCGGCGCGTCCCGTCCGAGGATGGACTGCTGTTCGATCACGGTGACCTGCGATCCCAGCCGGCGGAAGGCCTGCGCCATTTCGACGCCGATGGGGCCGCCGCCCATGACGACGAGGTGCTCCGGTCGCGCGCGCAGGCCGAAGATCGTCTCGTTGGTGAGGTGGCCGCTCTCGGCGAGCCCCGGCACCGGCGGCACGGCGGCGCGCGAGCCCGTCGCCACCACGAAGCGCCGCGCCTGGATCCGCGCGCCGCCCGCCTCCACCGTGCGCGGGTCGAGGAAGCGTGCCGCGGCGCGGATCACCATGACCCCGAGGCCTTCGAAACGCTCCACGCTGTCGTGCGGTGCGATGGCCGCGATGACGCCGTGGACATGGTCGTGGACTGCGTCGAAGCGGATGTCGGGGGCAGGGTACCGGACGCCGAAGGCCGGGCTCGCGGTCGCCGCATGGGCCATGTGGGCGGCGGCGATGAGCGCCTTCGAGGGCACGCAGCCCGTGTTGAGACAGTCGCCGCCCATCTCGCCCTTCTCGACGAGGACGACCGAGGCGCCCATCTGCACCGCGCCGGCCGCGACCGACAGCCCGGCGGAGCCTGCGCCGATGACGCAGATGTCGCAGCGGATCGCGTCGCCGTCGTGGCTCGGGCGCCTCGCGGCGGGGTGGGGGTCGGTCGTGTCCATCGGCAGTGTGAACCTTTCAGCGGGCGGCTTGTTTCCCTTCGCGGGGGCAGGGCGGACCGTTTCCTCCCCCACACGAACTTGTGTCCGCCGCCGCCGTCGCCGCCTGTTCCGCGGCGCGCCATGGTGACGGCGACGGCGGCTTCCGGTGTAACGTCTTGCCGCCGGAATGCGAATGCGGACGAAACGCCGCGAGGGAGTGAAGCCTGTTGCAGCAGACCATGCGAGAGCCCGGCGGCCGGACCATCGGCAAGTTCGAACATCCCGCCGTCACAGCCAAGGGCGAACGCCGCGCCGCGGTCGCGCTGAAGCGACTGGAGACCCTGTGGTTCAACACCGGCACGCTCTGCAACATCACCTGCGCCAACTGCTACATCGAGAGCTCGCCGAAGAACGACGCGCTCGCCTATCTGACCCTCGCCGACGTGCGCGCCTCGCTCGACGAGATCCGCCGCGACGGCCTGCCGGTGACGCTGGTCGGCCTCACCGGCGGCGAGCCCTTCATGAACCCTCAGATCATCGCCATCCTCGAGGCGGTGCTGGAGGCGGGCCACGAGACCCTCGTGCTCACCAACGCCATGCGGCCGATGATGCGCCACCGCGCCGCCCTGCTCCGGTTGCGCCAGGCCCATGGCTCCAGACTGCGCATCCGCGTCTCGCTCGACGACTACCGCGCCGCCGTCCATGACGCCGAGCGTGGCCCCGGCGCCTTTTCCAAGGCCATGGACGGCCTGCGCTTCCTCGCCGGCCACGGCTTCCGGCTGGAGCTCGCCGGACGGCGCCTCGCCGCCGATGCCGAGGCGGGCTCGCGCGAGGGCTACCGCCGCACCCTCGCGGCGGAGGGCATCGTCCTCGACTGGGACGATCCGGTGAGCCTCGTCGTCTTCCCCGAGATGCGCGCCGACGCCGATCCGCCGGAGATCACCGAGGCCTGCTGGGGCATCCTCCACAAGAGCCCGGACGAGGTCATGTGCGCCTCCGCTCGCATGGTGGTGCGCCGCAAGGGGGCGGCGGGGCCCTCCGTCCTCGCCTGCACGCTCATCGCCTACGATCCCGCCTTCGAGCTCGGCGCGACCCTGAAGGAGGCGGCCCGGCCCGTGACGCTCAACCACCGCTTCTGCGCCACCTTCTGCGTGCTCGGCGGGGCCGCCTGCGGCGCCGCGGCGCCGGCGTGACCGTCGCGGTCGAGCACCGGCGGACGGCGGCCGTCGATCCCCCGGCCTTCAGCGTCGTCGTGCCGCTGGCGGCGGACGAGCCTCCCCCTGAAGGCCTGATCGCGAGCCTGCCGGACGACATGGAGGTCATCCTCGCCCGCGGCGGCAGCCGCGCCGAAGCCCTCAATGCCGGCGCCGTGGCGGCGCGCGCCGCCGTCCTCTGGTTCGTCCATGCCGACACGCGCCTCCCCGAGGGCGCGATCGAGGCCCTGCGCGCCGCCGTCCGCCGCGAGCCCGGGGCCCTGCTCTTCTTCGACCTCATCTTCGACGGCCCGGCCGTCATGGCCCTGAACGGCGCCGGCGCCCGCCTGCGCTCGCGTCTCTTCGGCCTGCCCTTCGGCGACCAGGCCCTGTGCCTCGACGCCGCGCTCTTCCGCCGGCTCGGCGGCTATCCCGCCGTGGCGCGCGGCGAGGACCACCTCCTCGTCTGGCGCGCCCACCGCGCCGGCGTGCCGGTGCGGCCCGTGGGGGCGAGCGTCACCACCAGCAGCCGCCGCTACCGGGCCCGCGGCTGGGCCCGCACTACCGCGCTCCACCTCGCACTCACCCTGCGCCAGGCGGCGCCGGAAGTCCTCGCCTGGCTCAGGGGACGCTGACCCCTTGTGGTATCGGGCGCCGGTTGCCGCGCCCCGCGCCGGCGGCGTAGGCCTGTCGCTGGTCCCGAGGGATCGCCCCCACCTGCGAGAAGGGTTCGTCATGCACCAGCAGCCATCGCGCGCCGCCCTGCGCCAGACCCTGCTCGGCAAGCTGCGCTACTCCCTCGGCCGATCGCCGGAGGATGCCGTCGACCACGACTGGCTCACCGCCGCCATCCTCACCGTGCGCGACGCCATGGTCGACGCCTGGCGCCCGCCCTCCACGCCGGTCGGCAAGCGCGTCTATTACCTGTCGCTCGAATTCCTCATCGGCCGGTCGCTGAACGATTCCCTCGGCAATCTCGGCCTGCGCGAGGCGCTGCGCGACGTGCTCGCCGAGTTCGGCCAGTCGCTGGACGCACTGGAGGCGCTGGAGCCCGACGCCGCCCTCGGCAACGGCGGGCTCGGGCGCCTCGCCGCCTGCTACATGGAATCCATGGCGAGCCTCGGCGTGCCGGCCATCGGCTACGGCATCCGCTACGAGCACGGCCTGTTCCGCCAGGTCATCGAACGGGGCGAGCAGGTGGAGCGGCCCGAGGACTGGCTCTCCTTCCGCAATCCCTGGGAGTTCGAGCGCAGCGACCGCGCCTACGAGATCGGCTTCGGCGGCCGGGTCGAGGAGGGCGAGGGGGACGGCGCCCATTGGGTTCCGGCCGAACGCGTCCTGGCGGTGAGCTACGACATGCCGGTGGTCGGCTGGCGCGGCCATGCGACGACGACCCTGCGCCTCTTCCGCGCCCGCGCCGTGGAGCCGCTCTTCCTCGAGGCCTTCAACCGCGGCGACCTCGCCGGCGCCGTGTCGGAACGCGTGCGGGCCGAGGCCATCTCGCGCGTGCTCTACCCGAACGATTCCACGCCCGAGGGCCAGGAGCTGCGGCTCCGGCAGGAATACTTCTTCACCGCCGCGGCACTCCGGGACCTCGTCCTCCGCCACATCCGTGACGGGGAGGACCTGCGCACCCTGAACCGGCGCGCCGCGATCCAGCTCAACGACACCCATCCGGCCCTGGCGGTCGCCGAGCTCATGCGCCTGCTGGTGGACGAGCACGGCCTCGCCTGGAACGAGGCCTGGGAGGTGACGCGCGGCAGCATCGCCTACACCAACCACACGCTCCTGCCCGAGGCGCTGGAGACCTGGCCGGTATCCCTCATGGAGCGGCTGCTGCCGCGCCACATGCAGATCATCTTCCGCATCAACGCCGTCTTCCTCGACGCCGCGGCGAAGACGCCCGGCCATCCCGACCTCGCGGTGCTGTCGCTCATCGACGAGCATCACGGCCGGCGGGTGCGCATGGCCCATCTCGCCTTCGTCGGCTCGCACAGCGTCAACGGCGTCTCCGCCCTGCATTCCCGGCTGATGGAGGAGACGGTCTTCGCGCCGCTGGCGCGCATGGCGCCGGGCCGCATCCGCAACGTCACCAACGGCGTCTCGCCGCGGCGCTGGCTGATCGGCGCCAATCCCGCCCTCGCCGACCTCATCGCCGAGACCTGCGGGCGCGAGCGCCTGGACGACCCCGTCGACCTCACGGACTTCGCCGCCCGGGCCGGCGACGCCGCGTTCCGCGAGCGGCTGGGGGCGATCAAGCATGCCAACAAGGAGCGGCTCGCCCGCCGGCTGAAGGACCAGCTCGGCCTCGCCGTGGATCCGCGCTGGCTCTTCGACGTCCAGATCAAGCGCATCCACGAATACAAGCGCCAGCTCCTCAACATCCTGGAGACCATCGCCCTCTACGACACGCTGCGCGCCGAGCCCTGGCGCGACATCCCCCCGCGGCTGAAGCTCTTCGCCGGCAAGGCGGCCTCCAGCTACGTGACCGCCAAGACGATCATCCGGCTGATCAACGACGTCGCCTCCGTCATCAACCACGACCCGGTGACGCGCGACCGGCTGAAGGTCGCCTTCCTGCCGAACTACAACGTCACCCTCGCCGAGCTGATCATCCCCGCCGCCGACCTCTCCGAGCAGATCTCCACCGCCGGCATGGAGGCCTCGGGCACCGGCAACATGAAGTTCGCGCTGAACGGCGCCCTCACCATCGGCACGCTGGACGGGGCCAATATCGAGATCGCCGAGCGGGTGGGGGAGGGCAACATCGTCATCTTCGGCATGACGGCCGAGGAGGTCGCGGCGGAGCGGCGGGCGCCACGCCGGAGCGAGGAGATCCTGAGCGGGCAATCCCGCCTCGCCGACGTGCTCGATGCGGTCGCTTCCGGTGCCTTCTCCCCCGGCGAGCCGGACCGCTACCGGCCCCTCGTCGACGCGCTGAAGCGCGACGACACCTTCATGATCCTCGCCGATTTCGCCGCCTACGAGGCGGCGCAGCGCCGGGTCGACGGGCTCTGGCGGGACGCCGGCGCCTGGCAGGGCATGGCCGCCGCCAACATCGCGGGCTGCGGCTATTTCAGCGCCGACCGCTCCATCCGCGACTACGCCCGCACCATCTGGAACCTGCCCCCAGCCGACTGGCGCGGCTGAGCCGGCTCAGGCGAGCACCATCAGCGAGCGGGGGCCGAGGATCACCGCGCCCTCGACGGGATCGCCGCCCTCGGCTTCGGTGCGCACCTGCACGCTCCACGCCCGCCCCTCCTCCCGCTCCGGCAGGGTGAAGGAGACGCCGTTCTCGGAGGCGTTGAACAGCACCAGCGCCTCGCTGAACCCCTCGGTCGCCTCCGGGCAGACCATGAACAGCGCGATGGCGCGGGCGAGGTCGTCGTCCCAGTGCTCCTCCTCCTGGTCGCCGCCGGCGGGATTGAGCCAGCGCAGCACCACCTCCTCGCGGAAGCCGGCGCGGCGGAAGATGGCGTTCCCGGCGCGCAGCCGGGTGAGGTCCTGCACGAAGCGGGTCATCGCCTCGCCCTCCTCGCCGATCTCGTCCCAGTTGAGCCAGCCGATCGGATTGTCCTGGCAATAGGCGTTGTTGTTGCCCTCCTGCGAATTGCCGAACTCGTCGCCCGCCAGCAGCATCGGCGTGCCGTGCGAGAGGAGGAGGGTCGCCATCAGGTTGCGCGTGTGGCGGCGGCGCAGGCCGAGGATCTCCTCGTCGTCGGTCGGTCCCTCCGCGCCGAAATTGATCGACAGGTTGTGGCCGTGGCCGTCGCGATTGTCCTCGCCGTTGGCCTCGTTGTGGCGCTCCTCGTAGGCGGCGAGGTCGGCGAGAGTGAAGCCGTCATGGGCGGTGACGAAATTGACGCCCGCCCAGGGCCGGCGGCCGCGCTGGTCGTAGATGTCGCCGGAACCGGTGACGCGGGCGGCCATGTCGCGCAGCAGGCCGTTCTCGCCCTTCCAGAAGCCGCGGATCGTGTCGCGGTACTTGTCGTTCCACTCCGCCCAGCCCGGCGGGAAACTGCCCACCTGATAACCGCCCGGCCCGATGTCCCAGGGCTCGCCGACGAGCTTCACCTTGCGTAGCACCGGGTCCTGGCCGATGGCGTCGAAGAAGCCGCCGCGCGGATCGAAGCCGTGCGGCTCGCGGCCGAGGATGGTGCCGAGGTCGAAGCGGAAGCCGTCCACCTCCATCACCTCCACCCAGTAGCGCAACGAATCCAGCACGAGCTGCAGCACGCGGGGGTGGCTGGTGTTGACCGTGTTCCCGGTGCCGGTGTCGTTGATGTAGTAGCGGTGGGCGTCCGGCATCGTCCGGTAGTAGGAGAAATTGTCGATGCCGCGGAACGACAGGGTCGCGCCGCGCTCGTTGCCCTCGGCGGTGTGGTTGTAGACCACGTCGAGGATCACCTCGAGGCCGGCGTCGTGATAGGCGCGCACCATGTCGCGGAAGGATGCGAGACCGTTCCGGCCGAGATAGCGGCCCATCGGCGCGAAGAAGGCGATGGAGTTGTAGCCCCAGTAGTTCCTGAGGCCGAGGTCCTCCAGCCGGTGGTCGTCGGCGAAGGCGTGGATCGGCAGGAGCTCCACCGAGGTGACGCCGAGGCTCTTCACGTGGTCGATGATCGCCCGCTGCCCCAGACCGTCGAAGGTGCCGCGCAGCTCTTCCGGGACGGACGGATGCAGCTTCGTCAGGCCGGCGGCATGGGCTTCGTAGAATACCGTGCGGTCCCACGGCACGCGCGGCGCCGCCGGCCGGCGGGCGTCGAGGCCGAAGTCGCTCACCACGCCCTTCGGCATGAAGGGCGCGCTGTCCTGCTCGTCGAGGGTGAGGTCGGCGTCCTCTTCCGTCCCCAGGACGTACCCGTAGACGGCGGGGTCCCAGGCGATGGTGCCGTGCAGTTCGCGGGCATAGGGATCGATGAGGAGCTTGTTCGGGTTGAAGCGGTGGCCGTCCTCCGGGCGGAACGGGCCGTGCACGCGGTAGCCGTAGAGCTGCCCCGGCTTCAGCCCCGGCACATAGCCGTGCCAGACCTCGTCGGTATATTCCGGCAGGGTCAGGCGGGCGGTCTCGGTGTGGCCGCCGTCGTCGAACAGGCAGAGTTCGACGCGCTCGGCATGGGCCGAAAACAGCGCGAAATTGACGCCGTCGCCGTCGAAGGTCGCGCCGAGATCATGGGGCACGCCCGGCATCATTCGCATGGCTGTCATGGGGGTTCTTGAAACTCTCGCGCGCAGGCGATCTGCACGTTCTGGCCAGCAACGCGACGGTCCCGAGGGGGTTCCCGCGGGCGCCGGGGAGGGCCCCATCTTTTTTGCGGTGCAATAGGAACTTCGTCACTCGCCCTGTCGTTGTAGCCATGACGTCCCCCGTAGATCCCGCGAGCGTGCCATGCAGGTCTTCGAGCGCCCTTCTGAAGAGCCTCTGACTACCGACGGCCCGACGCTCCTTCCCGAGGCTCTCGCCTCGCCGGAGGAGCGCGTCGAGGCACCTCCCGCCCTCGGCGGCCGGCGGCCGAACGTTCTCTTCGTCACCCCCGAAATGGGCGACTTCATCAAGGCCGGCGGTCTTGGCGAGGTTTCCGCCTCCCTGCCGCGCCAGCTCACCCGCCTCTGCGACGTCCGCGTGCTCATGCCCGGCTACCGAGAGGTGCGCCGCAAGGGCGGGCACATCGACGTCGTCAGGTCCATGCCCGGCTTCGCCGGCCTTCCCGCCTGGTCGCTGGGACGGCTGACACGGCCTGACGGTCTCATCGTCTATGTCGTCCTCTGCGACGAGCTCTACGACCGGGCCGGCTCCCCCTACGGCCCCTTCGGCGCCGGCGACTTCGCCGACAACGACGTGCGTTTCGCGCGCCTGTCTTTGGCCGCCGCCGAGGTCGCGGCGGGCGAGGCCGACCCCAACTGGAAGGCCGACATCCTCCACGCCCACGACTGGCCGGCGGCTCTCGCCCCGCTCTATCTCGCCACGCGCCCCGGCCGGGACAAGCCCGCCTCCATCCTCACCATCCACAATCTCGCCTATCAGGGTCTCTACGGCGCCGACCGTCTGCAGGCGCTCGGCATCCCCGACTCCGCCTTCACCGTGGAGGGCGCCGAGTTCTACGGCCAGCTCTCCTTCCTCAAGGCCGGCATCGCCTTCTCGACCCACATCACCACGGTCAGCGAGACCTACGCCCGCGAGATCACCTCGCCGGAGCACGGCTGCGGCCTCGACGGCATGCTGCGCCGTCGCTACGCCGCCGGCGAACTCACCGGCATCCTCAATGGCATCGACGACCGCATGGTCATGCCGCCGGACCAGGCCCTCGACCCGCGTGCGCTCGGCGACTGGAAGCGCGCCAACGCCCGCAAGGTCCGCAAGATCTTCGGCCTGACGCCGTCGAAGGGCCCGCTCTTCGCGGTCATCTCCCGCCTCGTCCACCAGAAGGGCGTCGACCTCGCGGTGGAGGCGGCCGAGACGATCATCGCCGGCGGCGGCCAGCTCGTCGTCACCGGTCGCGGCGAGCCCGAGCTCGAGGAGGCGGTGGAGCGGCTCGGCGAGCGCCATCCGGACGCCGTGGGCGTCCATATCGGCTTCGACGACGAGGAGGCGCGGCAGGTCTTCGCCGGCAGCGACTTCCTGCTCATGCCCTCCCGCTTCGAGCCCTGCGGCCTCAGCCAGATGTATGCGCAGCGCGCCGGCAGCCTGCCCATCGCCTACCGCACCGGCGGCCTCGCCGACACCATCGACGACGGCCGCTCGGGCTTCCTCTTCTCGAGCCTGTCCTCGTCCAGCCTCGGCGGCGCGGTGAACCGGGCGCTGGGCGCCTATCGTCGTCGCGCCGACCTCATCGCCATGCGCCGCAACGCCATCGCCAAGCGCTTCGACTGGACCGGTGCGACGGCCCGCTACGCCACCATCTACTCACGCGCGCTGGAGGTCTGATCCCCCTTGGCGGTCCCGGTTCACGGCTCCTCGCGCTTGCGCCGTCCCGGTGCCTTCCGGGGCGCCGCGGCGGGAGTCTTGCCGTCGGCCGCCTGTGACGGCGCCGCGGCGCCGCGCGGAGCCCGGACCTTGGCGGCGGGCTTCCCGAGGACGGCGGTTCCCCTCTCAAGGGCCGTTTCGCTCCCCCTGTCGGCAGTGGACGCCGGCGGCGTCGCCGTCACTTCCCGTTCGGCGGCCTGCCAATGGGCCTCGGCCCGACCGGTCGGTCGGCCCTCCGCTTCCCAGATCTCATAGGCTCGCTTCTCGATCATCATGCGCGACATCCGCCGCCTCCTTTTCCATCTCGCCGCGCCGCCCCCGAAGGCGGCCGTGCGGCTCCCGTTCAACAATGCGCCCCGCCGTGCCGGGTTTCCTCGGTGGGGGATCGCGCCGTGGTGATCCGCCGCTCCACCCCGCGCGCCAGCGAGACCGTCGCCGCTCCCGGCTCGAGCCTGCCGGCGGGCGTGGTCTCCGCCCTCCTCGCCGGCACCCACGGCGACCCCTTCTCCGTCCTCGGCCCCCACCGGGAGGGAACGGGCCTGCGCATCCGCGCCGCGCTGCCCGGCGCCTATTATGCGGAAGTGGAGCCCGCCGGCGGTGGTCCCACGACACCGCTCACGGAAACGTCGCCGGGTTTTTTCGAGGCCCTCCTCGCCGAGCCCATCGACTATCGCCTCGTGGTCCACTGGGCCGGCGCCGTGCAGCGCACCGTCGATCCCTACGGCCTGCCGGCCCTGCTCTCCAGCGACGACCTCCACTGGTTCGCCGAGGGCCGCCACCGCGACCTCGCCCAGCGCATAGGCGCCGTGCCCTGCCGCCATGCCGGCCACGAGGGCGTCGCCTTCGCCGTCTGGGCCCCCAATGCCCGCGCCGTCTCGGTGGTCGGCGACTTCAACGGCTGGAACCCGGCCCGTCACCCCATGCGCCGGCGATGGGAGGCGGGCGTCTGGGAGCTGTTCATCCCCGGCCTCGCGCCGGGCGCGACCTACAAGTTCGCCATCACCGGCCCCTCCGGCGAGCGCCTGCCCTGGAAGGCCGACCCGCTGGCGCGGCGCACCGAGACGCCGCCCCGCACCGCCTCCGTCGTCGCCCCGCCGCCGCGCTTCGCCTGGACCGACGGCGAGTGGATGGCCGCCCGCGCCGAGCGCGACGACAGCCGCCGCCCGATGGCGATCTACGAGGTTCACCTCGGGTCCTGGCTGCGCAGCCACGAGGGCCACGAGGGAAGCTGGGCCGAGGCCGCCGATCGGCTGATCCCCTATCTCCAGCATCTCGGCTTCACCCATGTCGAGCTGATGCCGATCGCCGAATATCCGTTCGGCGGCTCATGGGGCTATCAGCCGCTGTCGCTCTTCGCCCCCACCGCACGGCTCGGCGATCCGGCCGACCTGGCGCGGTTCGTCGACCGCTGCCACGCTGCCGGCATCGGCGTCATCCTCGACTGGGTGCCGGCGCACTTTCCCGGCGACGAGCACGGCCTCGCCCGCTTCGACGGCACGGCGCTCTACGAGCACGAGGACCCGCGCGAGGGCTATCACCCCGACTGGAACACGATGATCTACAACCTGGGGCGCCGCGAGGTCCGCGGCTTCCTCATGGCCTCGGCGCTCTGGTGGATCCGCACCTTCCACCTCGACGGCCTGCGCGTCGACGCCGTCGCTTCCATGCTCTACCGCGACTACAGCCGCCAGCCGGGCGAATGGATTCCCAACGTCCATGGCGGCCGCGAGAATCTCGAGGCCGTCTCCTTCCTGCGCGAGCTCAACGACCTCGTCGATGCCGAAGGCAACGGCGCCGTCGTGATCGCCGAGGAATCCACCGCCTGGCCCGGCGTCACCGCGCCGACGGACGAGGGCGGGCTCGGCTTCCATTTCAAGTGGAACATGGGCTGGATGCACGACACGCTGCGCTATTTCGGGCGTGACCCGATCCACCGGCACCACCACCCGAACGACCTCACCTTCGGCCTCGTTTATGCCCATTCCGAGCATTACGTCCTGCCGATCTCCCATGACGAGGTCGTGCACGGGAAAGGCTCGCTCATCGCCCGCATGCCCGGCGACGACTGGCAGCGCTTTGCCAACCTGAGGCTCTTCCTCGGCTGGATGTGGGCCCATCCCGGCAAGAAGCTGCTCTTCATGGGCTGCGAGTTCGGTGCCGAGGCCGAGTGGAACGCCGATGCGCCCTTCCCCTGGCCGGCGGAGGACGCCGTGCTGCCGCGCGGCGTGATGCGGCTCATCGGCGACCTCAACCGCGTCTATCGCGACACCCCCGCCCTCCACCGGCGCGACCGCGAGCCGGACGGCTTCCGCTGGATCATCGCCGACGACCGCGACAACCAGGTCTTCGCCTTCTTCCGCAGCGACGGCACCGACGAGGTGCTCGTCATCGCCAACATGACGCCCGTGCCGCGACTCGGCTATCGGGTCGGCGTGCCGCGGCCCGGCCTCTGGCGCGAGCTCGTCAACAGCGACGCGGCGATCTACGGCGGCTCCGGCCTCGGCAACGGCGGAGGCGTCGAGGCCGACCCCGAGCCTTCGCACGGCGAAGCCTGTTCCCTGAGCCTCACCCTGCCGCCGCTCGGCATCCTGATCCTCGCGCCCGAAGGACGCGGCTGACATGCACGACGAGGCCCTCAGGGAACTGGCCCGGCGCTCCGGCATCGCGCTCGACTGGCGCGACCAGCGCGGCGAGACCCGGATCGTCTCGCCCGAGACGTTGCGCGCCATTCTCGCCGCCATGGACGTCGGGCCGGAGGACGCGGTCCCCGGCGCCGCCGGCTCGCCTGAGGCGGATCGTCCCCTGCTCACCGCCCGTGCCGGCCGGCGGGTGGACCTCGCGGCGGCTGGCTTTGCCGAAGGCGCGCTGGAACTGGAGGACGGGGACGGGGCCGGCTCCGCCGTGCAGTCGTCCGGCGACGGCACGGGGCTCTCGTTCGTGGCGCCCGACAGGCCCGGCTACTACCGGCTGCACCAGGCCGGCCGCACGGCCACACTCGCCGTGGCGCCGCAGCGAAGCCCCACCATCACGGAGCGGCTCGGCGGACGCGGCTGGGCCCTGGCCTCGCAGATCTACTCCCTGCGGTCGCGCCACGACGGCGGCATCGGCAATTTCGGCGGCGTCGCGGCTCTCGGCGCCGTGGCGGGTGAGCGCGGCGCGGACGCGATCGCCGTCAGCCCGACCCACGCCCTGTTCGGCGCGGCGCCGGGCCATTTCAGCCCCTATTCGCCCTCGACGCGCCTCTTCGCCAACCCGCTGCACGCCGATCCGGTCCTCGTCCTCGGCGAGGCGGCGGTCTCCGCGGCGATCGCCGCCGCCGGCCTCGACGCCGACATGGCGGCGCTCGAACGGGCGCCGACCGTGCACTGGGAGGCCGCGACGCCCGCCCGCCGCGCGCTCCTCGCGGCGCTGCATCGGAGGCTCCTCGCCTCGGGCGACGGGCTCGCCGCCGATTTCGCCGCCTATCGCGCCGCGGCGCCGCAAGCCCTGATCGACCACGCCACCTTCGAGGTGCTGCATGAGGGCCTGCTGCGCGAGGAGTCCGGCCGCTGGCACTGGAACGGATGGCCCGACGGCCTCCGCGAGGCGTCGTCTCCCGCCGTCGCGGCCTTCCGCAGCGAGAACGCGGAGGCCGTCGACCGGCAGATCTTCGCCCAGTGGCTGGCCGAGCGGTCGCAGGCGGCGGCGCAGGCCTGCTGCCGCGACGCCGGCATGCGCATCGGCATCATCGCCGATCTCGCCATCGGCGTGGAGAGCGCCGGCAGCCAGTGCTGGAGCCGCCCGTCCGACATGCTCACCGGGCTCGGCATCGGCGCGCCGCCGGACTACTACGCCGCAGAGGGTCAGAACTGGGGACTGACGACCTTCTCGCCGCTCGGCCTCGCCCGCAGCGGCTATGCCGGCTTCATCGCCATGCTGAGGGCGAGCCTCGCCCATGCCGGGGGCCTGCGCATCGACCACGTGATGGGCTTCGCGCGGTTGTGGATGGTGCCGGAAGGCGCCTCCGCCACCGAAGGCGCCTATCTCGCCATGCCTTCGGAGGACCTCTTCTGCCTCACCGCCCTCGAGGCCTCCCGCCACGACGCCGTGGTCATCGGCGAGGACCTCGGCACGCTGCCTCACGGCTATCGCGAGAAGCTCCAGGCCGAGGGGGTCGCCGGCATGCGCGTGCTGCGTTTCGAGCGCGACGACCACGGCCACCGCCATCCCTCCAACTGGGACAGCGACGCCGTCGCCATGACCTCTACCCACGACATGATCGCCACGGCCGGCTGGTGGCGCGGCGCCGACCTCGCGGCGGACGACCTGGCCGCCCAGGAGCGCCGCGCCTGGGACCGCGGCCTGTTCTGGGGATCGGCCGAGGAGGCGGGACTTGTAACGGGGCCGCGCCCGGCTCCTGAGGAGCCCGAGGCGGCGGTCGACGCCGCCATCGCCTATGTGGCGGAGACACCCTCGGCGCTCGCCGTCATCGCGGTGGAGGACCTGCTCGGCCTCGACGTGCAGCCGAACGTGCCCGGCACCACGGCGGAGAAGCCGAACTGGCGTCACCGCTTGCCGGGACCGGCCGCGAGCCTCCTCGACGATGCCGCCGCCGGCCGCCGCATCCGGCTCCTGCAGCAGCGGCGCGGGTCACGCCCGCGCGATGTTCCATAGCGCCGTCCAGGGGCCGAGCCGCCCCTCCGACCAACCCGGTCCTTCCGACCACAGCACGTCGCCGGCCGGCGCGGCGGGGTGCGGACGATCTTGCGCCGACAGGTTGAGAAGCAGCGACAGGCGGCTCTGCCCGCTTGGCCAGGTGACCGCGACGGCGCCGCTCTCGGTCACCTCCCCGTCGCCAGCGCCCATGTCCTGAAGCAGCGGCACGACCCGCTCGCGCCGCGCCGCGAGGATGCCGCGATACCAGGCGAGCGTCTCCGCATGGGGCGGCCGCTGGAGCTCCGCCCAGTCCAGCTTCGAGGCGAGGAAGGTCTCCCGCGCCGTGGGGTCCGGAATGGCGGCGCGGCGCTCCGGGTCGGCGAAGGCGGAGAACCGCCGGAATTCGGCGCGCCGGCCGTCCCGCACCGCGTCCTTCAGGTCGTCGCCGAGGTCGCAGAAGAACTGGAACGGCGCGCTCGTCCCCCATTCCTCGCCCTGGAACAGCATCGGGATCTGCGGGCAGAGGAGGAAGGCCGCGGTGGCGGCGCGCACCGCCGCGGGGTCCGCACCGTGGGCGATGCGGTCGCCGAAGGCGCGGTTGCCGACCTGGTCGTGGTTCTGCAGGAAGGCGACGAAGGCGGTCGGCGACAGGTCGCGGCAGGGCGCGCCGCGCGCCGAGCCGCGATAGGGCATGGTCTCGCCCTGGAAGGCGAAGCCCTCCGCCAGAGCGCGTGCCAGCCGGTCCGAACGGCCCGCATAGTCGCTGTAATAGCCCTCGTCCTCGCCGGTCACCGCCACGTGCAGGCCGTGATGGAGGTCGTCGTTCCACTGGGCCCGATAGTCGCGGCGAAGCCAGGCCGGTTCGTTGTCCTCGTTCTCGACGATCAGGTGCAGCGGCCGCGTGGCCGGCAGCCGGGCCGCCGCGGCGGCGATCTCGGCGAGGATATGGTTGGGGCTGTCGTCGCGGATCTCGTGCACCGCGTCGAGCCGCAGGCCGTCGAAGCCGTAGTCTTCCAGCCAGAACAGCGCGTTCTCCACCGCGAAGGCGCGCACCTCGTCGCGTCCTTCGGCGTCGAAATTGACCGCCGCGCCCCACGGCGTCTCGTGGGCCTCGTTGAAGAGCGGCGCGTAGAGGGGCAGATAGTTCCCCTCCGGTCCGAAGTGGTTGTAGACGACGTCCAGCAGAACCGCGATGCCGAGGTCGTGGGCCGCGTCCACCAGGGCCCGCAGATCCTCCGGCCGGCCGTAGCTCGCCGCCGGCGCGAAGGGCAGCACCCCGTCGTAACCCCAGTTCCGGTCGCCCGGAAAGGCCGCCACCGGCATGATCTCGATGGCGGTGACGCCGAGGTCCGCCAGATGCGGCAGGCGGCCCATCGCCGCGCGGAACGTGCCTTCCGGCGTGAAGGTGCCGACGTGGAGCTCATAGAGCACCACCTCTTCCCATGGCCGGCCGCACCAGGCCGTCGCCGGGGGCGGCAGGGGCGCCACGACCTCGCTCGGCCCGTGCACGCCCTCCGGCTGGAAGCGGCTGGCCGGGTCCGGCACCTTCAATCCGTCCGGCAGGACGAAGCGGTAGCGGCTGCCGGGGCCGGCGGGATGCTGGAGCCTGTGCCAGCCGTCCGCCGTGCGGGTCATCGGCCCGGCGTCCGCCCCGTCCACCTCCAGCCCGATCACCTCCGCCTTCGGCGCCCAGAGCCGGAACAGCGTGCCCCCGGGCGTCACCGCGGGACCGAAACGCCGCGTCATGCCTTGGCTCCCGCGCCGGCGACGAGCACCGCCACCGGCAGCGCCGTCAGGATCTCCCCGATGGGAAGGCCGCCCGCGGGGGCGGCGATGTCGCGTCGGCGCAGCACGTCGTGATAGCGCCCTTCCGGCAGGGCGACCGTGCCTTGCGGTGGCGCGCCGCCGGGAAAGCGGTGCGCCACCACGATGAGCCGCTCGGTCCGCTCGCCGCGCATGAAGGCGACGAGGGAATCGTCTTCGGTGGCGAGAGCCTCGTAGGGGGCGGCGAAGAGCGCCGGCCTGTCGCGGCGCAGCCCGAGCAGGCGCTGGACCGCGGCGGTCTTGGCGAAGCCGGAGAGCACGTCCTCCGCCGTCAGCGCCCGGTCGCGGCTGGCGGTGGCCTGGCTCAGAGCCTCGCGGCGCCGGGCGAAATCGACAGGCCGGCGATTGTCGGGATCGACCAGGCTGAAATCCCAGGATTCCGCCCCCTGATAGATGTCGGGTGCGCCGGGAATGGTCAGTTTCAGCACCGCCTGCGTCAGGCTGTTGGCGGCGCCCGCCGGCGCCAAGTCCGCGACGAAGGCGGAGAGGTCCTCGGTGAAGCCCGCATCGGCGAAGAGCGCGTCGACCACCTCCATCAGCGCCGCCTCGTAGGTGGCGTTCGGCGCGGCCCAGCCGGTGTTGAGCTTCGCCTCCCGCACCGATTTCTCCATGGCGGCGCGCACGCGCTCCCGCAGCGTCTCGGCGTCGCCGCCATCGCCATCCTGCGGCCAGAGACCGATCAGGGTCTGGAACAGGAGCAGGAGGTCGGCCGGGTCGGGCGTCGTCTCGCGGTCGGCGAAGGCCTGCGACAGGCGCTCGGTCCAGCGCTCGACCGCCGCCACATAGGCGGGCGGCATGCTGGCCAGCACGGCGAGCCGCGCCCTGAGGTCCTCGCCCCGCTTGGTGTCGTGGGTGGAGGTGGTGAGCAGCGTCAGCGGCGCGTCCTTTTGCCGGCGTCTGTTGGCCTCGTGGAAGGCCGAGGCCGCCACCCCGAGGCGGCCGGGCTCGCCGCCCACCTCGTTGGCGGCGATGAAGCGCATGTAGCGGTAGAAGGCCGTGTCCTCGACGCCCTTGGCCATGACCGGGCCGGTCACCTGCTGGAAGCGCATGGCGAAGACCACCACCTCCTGCCGGCTGTAGCCGCTGCCCGGCTCGTCGACGATGTCGGTGGTGAGGAGCGATGCCAGGAAGTCGTAGACCGAGGCGTCGATGTCGCCGTTGGCGATCCGCGCCTCCGCCACCGCCCGCAGGATCTCCTCCCGGTCGGCGGTGGTCGCGCCCTCCTCGTCGATATAGGTCCGGTAGACGCGGAACGAGGCGATGATCTCGCGCAGCGCCCGCCTCAGCCCGTGGCGGGTGAAATCGGCGCTCAGCGGGTTCGACTGGGCGATCCGCGCCGCGGCCGAGGCCAGCGCGGAGAGTTCGCTGGCGAACTCGTTGTCGATGCAGGTGAGCTTGGCCTCGCGGGCGATGCGGGCGAAGGGCCGCCGGTCGCCGGTGAAGCGGCGGTAGAACTGGGTCAGCGCCGCCTCGCCCTTCGGATCGGTCAAAAGGCCGGTGAGGAGGTTGGTCGTCTCGTAGCCGGTGGTGCCGTCGGCGAGCCAGTCCTCGCGCAGCGCCTCGTGGGGCCCGAGGATCTTCTCCACGTGCAGGGTGATCGGCCGCGGCGACTTGGCGCGCACGCGCAGGCAATAGGCCTTGGGGTCGTAGAGCCCGTCGATATGGTCGATCCTGAGGCCGTCCAGCACCCCGTCGGCGATGAGCTGGAAGACGAAGCCGTGGGCATGGTCGAACACCGCCGGCTGCTCCATCCTGAGGCCGGTGAGTTCGTTGACGTTGAAGAAGCGGCGGTAGTTGATGTCGTCCGCCGCCACGCGGAAGAAGGCGATGCGCCAGCGCTGCTGCGCGATCAGCCGGTCGAGCCGGGCCCAAGAGGCCTGGTCCCCCGGCGTGCCGTGGAAGCGTGCCAGCGCCTCGTCCAGCGCCCGCCGCACGGCGTCCGAGCCCTCCACCTCGCCGCGCAGCCTTTCCTTCAGGTCCCGCGCCCGGTCCTTCTCGTGCGGCCGGAAGGCGGCGAGATGGGCGAAGGCGTCGCCGAGCCGCTCGAGCACCCGGTGGCGGCGGCCGAGCACCTCGCCGTAGAGGGCCGGATGGACCGGCAGCACGTGGCTGTCATAGGCGGTGACGTCGAAGCCGCCGCGGGCGGGGTCATAGCCGAGGGCGAGGTGGCCGCCGGCGAGCGCCGCGCCATACTGCTCGCCCAGCACCGCCACCAGCACCTTGCCGGCGAGCCCCGGCGTATCCGGCTGCCAGTCGATGTCGAACCAGCCGGCGTAGTCCGAGCTCTCGCCCCATTCCAGCACGTCGCGCCAGAACGGGTTGTCGGCGCCGACGCCCATGTGGTTCGGCACGAAATCGAGGATCAGCCCGAGGCCGTATTGCCGGAGCGCGGCGCCGAAGGCCTCGAACTCGGCCTCGCTGCCCAGCTCCGGGTTCAGCCGGTTGTGGTCGACGATGTCGTAGCCGTGGGCGCTGCCCGCCCGCGCCAGCAGGATGGGCGAGGCATAGACGTGGCTGACGCCGAGATCGGCGAGATAGGGGACGATCTCCGCCGCCGCGGCGAAGCCGAAATCGCGATGGAACTGAAGCCTGTACGTGGCCCTCAGGGGCATGCGGGCCTCGCCTGTGCCTGGATGGTGAGAGACCAGACAACGCACGATGGGCGGATTCGTTCAGCGGCGACCTCGCTCCTCGCCCGGCCCGCTGCGAGGCGGCCCGTGACGGCGCCTGCCGCCGCCATTCATCGCCGTCCCTTATGAACGGCTCGGAAAATGCGGTTTGTCCGCCCGCCGGCCGCGTCACTAGTCTCGCGGTCACAGAAAAAGAAAACGGGAGGCCGTCATGGCGAGAGCGAACGCAACCATCCGGGCGGCGGGGATCGCAGCCCTCCTCGGCCTGCAGGTCCTTACCGGGCCGGCCGCCGGCCAGTCACCCCTGCAGCGCGACACCCGGTTCGGGCCGGTCGTCGGCGCCGCGGACGCCGCCGGCGGCACCGTGAGCTGGAAGGGCGTGCCCTTCGCCCGTCCGCCGGTCGGCGACCTGCGCTGGCGCCCGCCGGTCGATCCCGTGCCGTGGACGGCACCGCGCCCGGCCACCGCCTTCGCCGAGGCCTGCGTCCAGTCCGGCCGGCTCTACGGCCCCGGCCTTAACAACCGCTACGACGAGACGATCGGCACCACGCTCGGCCGCACGCTCGGCTCGGAGGACTGCCTCTATCTCAACGTCTGGAGCCCTGCAGCGCCCGCGACCGCGCCGCGCCCCGTCATCGTCTGGGTCCATGGCGGCAGCAACATCACCGGCTACACCGCCGATCCCGTCTATGACGGCGCGACCCTGGCGCGCACCGCCGATGCCGTCGTGGTTTCCGTGCCCTACCGGCTCGGCATTTTCGGCTTCCTCGACGTCGCCCAGCTCCGCACCGGCGACCCCGCCGGCGATTCCGGCAATTTCGCCCTGCTCGACATCATCCAGGCGCTGCGCTTCGTGCGGGCCGACATCGCCCGGTTCGGCGGCGACCCGGAGCGGGTGACGCTGATGGGCGAATCCGCCGGCGCGGTGAACGTCTATGCGCTCATGACCTCACCCCTGCTCGCCGGCGCCGAGCCGAAACTGTTCCACCGCCTCATCGCCCTTAGCGGCGGCATCTCCTCGGTGGCGGGCCTGCCGCCCGGCTCCATCGCACCGATCGTCCCGCGCCGCATCTGGACCGCGCGCGGCGAGGCCCTGGTGGTGCAGTCGCTTCTCGCCGACGGCACGGCGGCCGACGAGGCGGCGGCCAAGGCGCATGTCGCCGGCCGCAGCGCGCCCGAGATCGCCGCCTATCTGCGCGGCAAGTCGGCCGACGACCTGCTCACCACCGTGCTGCGCCGGCTCGTGCCGCGCGGGCAGGGCGGTGCCAACCCCGTTCCCGACGCAAGCGTGGTGCCGGAGGACCCGATCGCCGCCATCCGCGCCGGCCGCTATGTCGCCGTTCCCGTCCTTGCCGGCAACACCCGCGACGAGACCCGGCTCTTCCCCTCGCTGCTGGCGCTGCGGCCGGATCTCGGCGGCGTCAACGGCCGCCTGCTCGACGATGCCGCCGTCTTCGCCCTCGTCTCCCGCTACGACCCGGACGGGCCGCCCGCCACCCGCATCGAGGACTGGATTCACCCGAGCTACCTGCCCGTGGACGCGCCGCGGACCGGTTTCCTCGCCCGCAGCGCCGAACTCGACCGCATCTGGTTCGCCGCCCTGCGCGACGACGTGCTCGACGCGCTTCGCGCCCGCCAGGCGGACGTCTGGCATTACCGCTTCGACTGGGACCGCCTGCCCGCCCCCTTCGACGTGCTCTACGGCGCCGCCCACGCCTTCGACCTGCCCTTCGTCTTCGGCAATTTCGGCCCCTCGCTCTATGCCCGCATCTCCTTCTCGCGCCGCAACGCGCCCGGCCGTCTCGCCCTGTCGCGGGTGATGATGACCAGCATCGGAGCCTTCGCGCGCTCCGGCGATCCCAACGTCGCGGCCCTCGGCATCCGCTGGAAACCCTGGCCCGCGCAGATCGTCTTCGACGCCGACGACACCGCGCCGCGCATCACCGAGCGGGAGGGAGGGAAGTGAGGGGGCGAGGGGTCTCGCGGAGGTCGGCAAGAATGGTGCCCCTAGCCGGGATCGAACCAGCACTCCTTGCGGAACTCGATTTTGAGTCGAGCGCGTCTACCAATTCCGCCATAGGGGCAACGCGCGGCGGACTATAGTCACGCCCGCCCGCCGGTCAACGCCGGGGGCGCGGCGGCGGCCTTGACTATGGCCGGGCCGGTGCCAAATGTCCGGCCATGAGCGAGAACCCCGTCTTTTCCACCGCCGTCGCCATCGACCAGCCGACCGCCCGGGTCGAAACCCCGGTGAAGGTCCTGTCGGAGGCGGCGAAACGCGCTCTGGCGGAAGCCGCCGAGCGCCGCGCCGCGCTCGACGCCAAGGCGGCGGAGCTCGCTGCCAACCCGGAAATGCACGGGCGCGGCGGCGCCGATCCCGTGCGCTACGACGATTGGGAGGTCGGCGGCATCGCCGTCGACTTCTAGGGCATCCGCCTCAGGCCTTGTTCTTGCGCTCGCGCAGCTCGGCGAAGACCTCCGCCGGCAGGCGCCCCCGCATGCCGAGCACCGCGGCGATGGCGGCGTCGTCGGCGCGCAGGAAGGGGTTCGTCGCCTTCTCCCGGCCGATGGTGGTCGGCAGCGTCGGCTGGCCGGCCTCGCGCAGGCGGAACACCTCCTCGGCCCGCGCCTTCAGCGCCGCATTGTCGGGATCCACGGTGAGCGAGAACGTGGCGTTGGAGGCGGTATATTCGTGGCCGCAATAGACGGCGGTGTCGTCGGGCAGCGCCCGCAGCACCTTCAGCGCCTCCCACATCTGCTGCGGCGTGCCCTCGAAGAGGCGGCCGCAGCCCAGCGAGAACAGCGTGTCGCCGGAGAACAGGATTTTCTCGCTCGCGAAGTGATAGACGATGTGCCCCACCGTGTGGCCGGGCGTGTCGATGACGTCCGCCTCGAGCGAGCCGAAGCGCGCCTTGCCGCCGGGCGCCACCATCTCGTCGACCAGCGGGATGCGGTGGGCGTCCGCCGCGTTGGCGACGACATGGGCCTTGGTCGCCGCCTTCACCGCCTCGATGCCCTGAACGTGGTCCGGATGGTGATGGGTGACGAGGATGTGGCTGATGGTCCAGCCCTTCTCGCGGGCCGCCGCCAGCACCGGCTCCGCTTCCGGCACGTCGATGGCGGCCGTCGCGCCGGTGGCGCGGTCATGGATCAGCGCGCCGAAATTGTCGCTGAGACAGGTGAACATGTGAACGTCGGCGGCCATGCGCGTCTCCGGGGTGAGGGGGTCGGTTCGTAACCGTTCATCCTGGCCGCTATATGTCATTGCCTGCGGCCCGTGGCCATTCCATTCTCCCGCCACCGGCGCGCCGCCGGCCGCCGCGAAGGGTTCGGCTTGTCTGACGTCATCGACCTGCGCGCCTTCTATTCCTCGCCGCTCGGCATGGTCGCGCGGCGCATGGTGACGCGCGCCGTGCGCAGCCACTGGCCCTCGGCCCGCGGCATGCTCACCGTCGGCCTCGGCTACTGCACCCCCTATCTCGGCATCTTCCGCGAGGAGGCCGACCGCTCCCTCGCCTTCATGCCGGCGCGCCAGGGCGTCATTTCCTGGCCGACGGCGCGGCCCGGCCGCTCGGCCCTCGTCGAGGACGACATGCTGCCGCTGGCGGACGCGGCGGTCGACCGGCTGCTCATCGTCCATGCGCTGGAGGTCTCGAACGACGTGCAGGCGCTGCTGCGCGAGGCCTGGCGCGTGCTGGCGGCGGGTGGAAAGGTGCTGGCCGTCGTGCCCAACCGCCGCGGCCTCTGGGCCCAGCGCGACACCACGCCCTTCGGCCAGGGGCGGCCCTATTCGGCGCGCCAGCTCACCGAGCTGATGCGCCAGTCCTCCTTCACGCCGGTGGCCTGGAGCCAGGCGCTCTGGGTGCCGCCGATCAGCACCGCCCTGGTGCTGCGCTCCGCCATGGCCTGGGAGCGCATGGGCTCGGCGCTCGGCCTGCCCTTCGCCGGCGTCCACCTCGTCGAGGCGACCAAGCAGGTCTACAAGCCTGCCCCGCTCCGGCGCGAGCGCACGGTGGAGATCTTCCGCCCGGTGCTCGCCCCGCAGCCGGCGGCGCGCGGCGTCGACCGGGTGGGCGAGGGAGAAGGCTAGCGCCCCGGCAGCTTGGACTTCAGCACGAAGAGCAATTCGCCGATCTCCTCGTCGGAGAGCAGCGACACGCGGCGGGCGAGAAGGTTCGCGAGTTCCGTCGCCTGCGGCGACAGGCCGGAGGTGTCGATGACGATGCGCGGATGGGAGATCTCGGCGAGCTTCGCTAGCTCCTCCGCCTCGTCCCAAATGATGCCGAAATAGGCGATGATGCGCTGGATCAGGTACCAGCTCGGGCGCCCGCGCTTGCCGTGCTCCAGCGCCGAGAGATAGGCGGGCGACACGCCCACCGCCTCCGCCATGGCGGTGAGGGTGGCGCCCCGCTCTTCGCGCAGGGCGCGGACCCGGGCGCCGAATGGCGTCATCGCCGCCGGGCCTCGACGGCCGCCAGCGCCGCCGCCACCGCCTGTTCGATGCCGAGGTCGGTGGTGTCCAGCGTCACCGCGTCGGCGGCGACCGTCAGCGGCGCGTCGGCGCGGCCGGAATCGCGTTCGTCGCGGCGGGCGATGTCGGCGAGCACGGCGGCGAGCGCCTCGTCCGTGTCCGCACATTCGCCCCGGCCGACCAGCTCGCGGAAGCGCCGCCGCGCCCGTTCCTGCGGGCTCGCGGTGACGAAGAGCTTGGCCTCGGCGCCGGGCGCGATCACCGTTCCGATGTCGCGACCGTCGAGCACCGCGCCGCCCGCCTGGGCCGCGAAGGCGCGCTGCAGGTCGAGGAGGGCGCGGCGCACCGGGCCGTGGGCGGCGACCACGGAAGCCGCCTCGCCCGCCTCGCGGGTGCGCAGCTTCTCCGCGTCGAGGTCGGCGAGGTCGAGATTCTCGGCGATGGCGGCGGCGATCTCCACATTGTCGAGCGGGAAGCCGCGGTCGCGCATGATCTGCCCGACGCCGCGATAGAGCAGGCCGGTGTCGAGATGCGGCAGGCGGTAATGGCCGGCGATGCGGCGGGCGAGGGTGCCCTTGCCCGAGGCCGCCGGTCCGTCGATGGCGACGATCATGAGAAATCCGCCCCGAGGCCGCGCATCAGCCCGACGAAGTCGGGGAAGCTGGTGGCGATGAAGGCGGTGTCGTCCACGCGCATCGGCTGGGCCGTGGCGAGGCCCATGACGAGGAAGCTCATGGCGATGCGGTGGTCCATGTGGGTTTCGACCGTGCCGCCGCCCGGCGCACGGCCGTCGCCGGCGACGATGAGGTCGTCGCCCTCGATGGTATGGGCGACGCCGGCCGCGGCGAGGCCGGCCGCCACCGCTGCCAGGCGGTCGGATTCCTTCACCCGCAGCTCGTGCAGGCCGCGCATCCGCGTCGGCCCCTCGGCGAAGGCGGCCGCGACCGCCAGCACCGGGTATTCGTCGATCATCGATGGCGCGCGGTGCGCCGGCACGTCGACGCCGGTCAGGCGCGAGCCGCGCACGCGCAGGTCGGCGATGTCCTCGCCCGACTCCACCCTCGCGTTCAGCACCTCGATCTCGGCGCCCATCTCGATCAGCGTGGTGATCAGGCCGGTGCGCAGCGGGTTCATCATCACGCCGGTCACGGTGACGTCGGACCCGGGAACGATGGCCGCCGCGACGATGGGGAAGGCGGCGGAGGAGGGGTCTGCCGGCACCACCACCGGCGCCGCCTTCAGCTCCGGCTGTCCGACGAGGTCGATGCGCCGGCCGTGCGCGCCGTGCGGCGTCACCGTCACTTCGGCGCCGAAATGGCTCAGCATCCGCTCGGTGTGGTCGCGCGTCGCTTCCGTCTCGATGACGGTGGTGATGCCCGGCGCATTGAGACCGGCGAGCAGCACGGCCGACTTCACCTGCGCCGAAGCCACCGGGGATTCGTAGGTCACCGGCACGGCGTCCTTCGGCCCCTGGATGGTGATCGGCAGGCGCCCGCCCTCGCCCTGCTCCACGACGCGCACGCCGAACAGCTCCAGCGGGTCGAGGGCCCGCCGCATCGGCCGCTTGCGCAGCGAGGCGTCGCCGTCGAAGGTCGCGCGGATCGGATGGCAGCCGATGACGCCCATCATCAGGCGACATCCGGTGCCGGCATTGCCGAAGTCGAGCGGCTCCGTCGGCTCCTTCAGGCCGCCGACGCCGACGCCCTGCACCCGCCAGGCGCCGGGTCCCGTGCGCTCCACCGTCGCGCCGAGCTGCCGGCAGACCTTCGCCGTGTTGAGCACGTCCTCGCCCTCGAGGAGGCCGGTGATCCGGGTCTCGCCGACCGTCAGCAGCCCGAACATCAGGGCGCGGTGGGAAATGGACTTGTCGCCCGGCACGGTGATGGTGCCGGCGAGGGCGGCGCCGCGGCGCGAGGTCAGCGGTGTCTTGGTCTCGGATGCGCTCAAGGTCGGATGGTCCCGTCCGTTCGAAAAACCGGTGCCCGCGCTCTATCCCGCGCCGCAAGCCTCTTGACAAGCCGGGGCCTTGCGTCCAACTGACCCCCCTTCAAACGAAGTGCGATCTTTTCAGGGAGTCCGCCGTGGCGAGACCCGAACTCGGCGTGAAGCGCATCTGCCCCACGACCGGCAAGAAATTCTACGACCTGAACCGCGACCCCATCGTCTCGCCCTATACGGGTGAGGTGCTGCAGCGCGTGATGTTCGAGCCCGCCCGCCGCGGCGCCGCCGCTGCCGCCGCCAAGGTCGCCCCGCAGGCGGACGAGGAGGATGCGGAGCTCGAGGTGCAGGACGCCGAGCTGGTCAGCCTCGAAGAGGCGGACGAGGAGGAAGCGTCCCCGGCCAAGGCCGCCACCCTCGACGACGACGTGGACGTCGACGTGGAGGACACGGCGGACGACGACGACACCTTCCTCGCCGAGGACGAGGATGAGGACGACGGCGACGTCTCCGACCTCATCGGCGACGCCGCCGACGACGAGGACGACCAGTAAGGGGGTGCCGGGGCCGGCGGGCGCCAGTCGCCCGCGGGCCTCTTGCGCTCCGGCCGTTCCGGGCGTATGTGAAGGGCCGACTTCGGTCATTCATACACCCTCATCGATGGCTATCGTGAGAGTGGGTTCCTGCGGGGGCCCGCTCTTTTTGTTTCCGCCACCGACGAGACGCTTTCGGAGCTTCGAGTGTCAGCGGAAGAGCCGCGCCACACGCCTGACCTGCCCGCCGGGGCCAGCGCCCCGGAGGCCGACCCGCGCCTGATCGTCGAGACCGGCGTCGCCGCCCGCGTCGCCGCCATCGTCGGGCCGGTGCTCGAGGGCCTCGGCTTCCGCCTGGTGCGTGTGCGCATCTCCGGTTCGCAGGGCGGCGGCTCGACGCTGCAGATCATGGGCGAGCGCCCCGACGGCACCTTCACCATCGACGATTGCGAGGCGACCAGCCGGGCGCTGTCGCCGGTCCTCGACGTCGAGGACCCGATCGCTGCCGCCTACAACCTGGAGATTTCCTCGCCCGGCATCGACCGGCCGCTGGTCCGCGCCGGCGACTTCGTCCGCTGGGCCGGTTACGAGGTCCGGATCGAGATGGCGGTCGCCCAGGACGGCCGCAAGCGCTTCCGCGGCTTCATCCTCGGCGCCGAGGACGGCCGCGCGAAGATCCGCCGCACCGACGTCAAGGGTGACGAGCCGGCCGAGATTCTCCTGCCCATCGAGGAAATCGGCGAGGCCCGCCTGGTGCTCACCGACGACCTCATCCGCGAGGCGCTGCGCCGCGCCAAGGCCGCCGGCCGCGCCATGGACGAGGACGACGAGGACGAGGATTTCGACGGGGACGGCGAGGAGGCGGAGGACGCCACCGACGACACCGATCTCGTCATCGTTCGCCCCGGCACGCCGCGCCCGGTGCGGGGCGCCCCGGCGCCGAAGAAGAAGCCCTCGCCCGGCACGCCCTATTCGCGCGGTCCCAAGCCCAAGGGCCCGGGCCGCTACGCCAAACCCAAACCATCCCGCTAGAGGGGAACGACCCATGGCCGTTTCGGCAAACCGACTGGAATTGCTGCAGATCGCGGATGCGGTGGCGCGCGAGAAGCAGATCGACCGCCAGATCGTCCTCGAAGCCATGGAGGACGCGATCCAGAAGGCGGCGCGCTCGCGCTACGGTCAGGAGACCGAGGTGCGCGCCGAGATCAATCCCAAGTCCGGCGAGATCCGCCTCTCCCGCCTGCTGCAGGTGGTCGACGAGGTCGAGAACGTCGCCATCCAGATCGCCACCGAGGAGGCCCGCCGCAAGAACCCGGCCGCCCAGCCCGGCGACTGGATCGCCGAGACCCTGCCGCCCTTCGACTTCGGCCGCATCGCCGCCCAGTCGGCCAAGCAGGTCATCGTCCAGAAGGTCCGCGAGGCCGAGCGTGACCGCCAGTTCGACGAGTACAAGGACCGCGTCGGCGAGATCGTCTCGGGCCTCGTCAAGCGCGTCGAATACGGCAACGTCGTCGTCGACCTCGGCCGCGGCGAGGCGATCATCCGCCGCGACGAGCTGATCCCGCGCGAGATGTTCCGCAACGGCGACCGCGTCCGCGCCTATCTCTTCGACGTCCGCCGCGAGCAGCGCGGCCCGCAGATCTTCCTCTCGCGCACCCATCCCCAGTTCATGGCCAAGCTCTTCGGCCAGGAAGTGCCGGAGATCTATGACGGCATCGTCGAGATCAAGGCGGTCGCCCGCGATCCCGGCTCGCGTGCCAAGATCGCCGTCGTCTCCCGCGATTCCTCCATCGACCCGGTCGGCGCCTGCGTCGGCATGCGCGGCTCGCGCGTCCAGGCCGTGGTCGCCGAACTGCAGGGCGAGAAGGTCGACATCATCCCCTGGAACCCGGACATCGCCACCTTCGTGGTCAACGCGCTGGCCCCCGCCGAGGTCGCCAAGGTCGTGCTCGACGAGGACCGCGAGCGCATCGAGGTGGTCGTTCCCGATCCGCAGCTCTCGCTCGCCATCGGCCGCCGCGGCCAGAACGTGCGCCTCGCCTCCCAGCTCACCGGCTGGGACATCGACATCCTCACCGAGGCCGAGGAGAGCGAGCGCCGCCAGGCCGAGTTCGAGGCCCGCACCAAGCTGTTCATGGGCGCCCTCGACGTCGACGAGGTCGTCGGCCAGCTCCTCACCTCCGAGGGCTTCCGCTCGGTCGAGGAGATCGCCTATGTCGAACTCTCCGACCTCGCCTCCATCGAGGGCTTCGACGAGGAGACCGCGCAGGAGCTGCAGCGCCGCGCCCTCGACACCATCGCCCGCATCGAGGCCGAGCACGACGCCCGCCGCAAGGAGCTCGGCGTCGCCGACGACCTGCGCCAGGTCGACGGCCTGACCACCGCCATGATGGTCAAGCTCGGCGAGAACGACGTGAAGTCGCTGGAGGACTTCGCCGGCTGCGTGCCCGACGATCTGGTCGGCTGGACCGAGCGCAAGGACGGCCAGTCGGTGAAGAACGCCGGCTTCCTCGACGGCTTCGAACTGACCAAGGACGAAGCCGAGGCAATGATCATGCAGGCCCGCGTCAAGGCCGGCTGGATCGAGGCGCCCGAGGCCGCCGAAGAGGCCGAGGCCGAGACGGCCGAAGCCGAAGCCTGAGCCGGGGAGATGAGCAGGAGTGGACACCGCGGTGGAGAACGACGCGCCTGAGCCGGAACTGGACGGCGGGCCCCTGACGGGGCGCGCCGGCAGCGAGCGCACGTGCATCGTCAACCGCCGCGCCTCCTCGCCCGAAGGGCTCCTGCGTTTCGTCGTCGGTCCGGACGGCACCGTCGTGCCGGACCTCAAGGCGCGCCTGCCCGGCCGCGGCGCCTGGGTCACCGCCACCCGCGCCGCCCTGGCCGCGGCCGTGAAGCGCAAGCTCTTCGCCCGCGCTTTCCGCAGCGAGGTGACCGTTCCCGCCGACCTGCCCGATCTCGTCGATCGGCTGCTGGAGGCCCAGGCCCTCGCCTCGCTCTCCCTCGCCAACAAGGCGGGCGCGGTGGTGGCCGGCTTCTCCAAGGTCGAGGCGGCGCTCTCCGGCGACGAGGCCGCAGGCCTTATTCATGCCGCGGATGCCAGCGATGATGGCGTTCGCAAGCTCGGCCAGGTCCTGCGTCGCCTCTACGGTGACGAGCCAGACACGTTGCCGCGGGTGACGGCGTTCACCTCGCTGCAATTGGATTTGGCATTGGGGCGCATGAATGTGATACATGCTGCGCTGCTCGCCGGCGGGCCGAGCGAAAATGCACTCGCGCGCTGCACGGCCCTCGAGACCTACCGCACCGGTGACGTGACCGGAGGTGGGTCTCCGGCTTCCGTCAACGAGCCGAAACACCGAATTTCCAGGACCCAGCCGCCTGGGGCAGGACCAGAACCGAATGACCGATGAGAAGACCTCCGGCGACAAGACCATCAGCCTGACGGGGAAGACCCTCAGCCTGAAGAAGCCCGCCGGTAACGAACAGAGCATGGTTCGCCAGAGCTTCAGCCACGGCCGCACCAAGACGGTGGTGGTGGAGAAGGTCTCGGCGAAGCCGCGCTCGTTCGCGCCGCCGCGTCCGGCTGCGCCCGCTCCGGCAGCCGCCCCCGCCGCCGAGAAGCCGCGCGCGCCCGCACCCGCCGCTGCCGCCCCGGCTGCGCCGAAGCCGCAGGCTCCCGGCATGGTCCTGCGCACCCTGTCCGACGAGGAGCGCGAGGCCCGCGACCGCGTGCTCGCGGAAGCCCGCGCCCGCGAGGCGGAAGAGCGCAAGATGTCGGCCGAGGAACAGGCCCGCCGCGCCGAGGACGAGGCGCGCCGCGCCGCCGAGCGCGCCGAGCAGGACCGCCGCCAGCGCGAGGAAGACGAGCGCCGCCGTGCCGAGGAAGAGGCGCGCCGCCGCGCCGAGTGGGAATCGCGCCGCCGCACCGGCGACGAGAACCGTCCGCGCAGCCTCGACGACATCGGCCGCGCCCCGCGCCCGGCCGCGCCGGCCGAAACCGCCCCGCCCGTGGAGGCCCGCAGCCCCGCGCCTCAGCGCCCGCAGGGCGACCGTCCCGGCTTCGGCGACCGCCCGCCGCGCGACGCCTATCCGCCCCGTCCGCAGGGCGACCGTCCCTATGGTGACCGCCCGCCGCGTCCCCAGGGCGACCGTCCCGGCTTCGGCGACCGTCCGCCGCGCGACGCCTATCCGCCCCGTCCGCAGGGCGACCGTCCCTATGGCGACCGTCCGCCGCGCCCGCAGGGCGACCGCCCCTTCGGCGATCGTCCGCCGCGTCCGCCCGGCGACCGTCCCTTCGGTGACCGTCCGCCGCGCGAGGGTGGCTATGCCCCGCGTCCGGCCGGCGATCGTCCTCCCTATGGCGACCGTCCGCAGGGCGACCGTCCCTTCGGCGATCGTCCGCCGCGCCTCGACGGCCGCCCGCCGCGGCTCGACGGCCCGCGCCCGCCGCGCCAGTTCGGTGCGCCGGCCGCCAGTGCCATTCCGACCCGCCCCGAGGGTGCCGGCCCGATGCGGTCGGGTCCCCCCTCCGCCGGACGCCCCCGCACCGCGGGAGACGACGATGACGGTCCGCGCGGCGTTCGTCGCGGGCCTGGCGGCAAGGCCGCGACGCCCGCGGCCCGCCCCGAGCGCCCGACGGCCGACGCCCCGAGCCGTGGCCGCCTGACGGTCACCAATGCGCTCGAGGATGCCTCCGACCGCATGCGCTCCGAAGCCTCGTTCCGCCGGCGCGTCCAGCGCATGACCGGGCGCCGGCCGACCGAGCAGAAGGAAAAGATCTTGCGTGAGGTGACGATCCCCGAGACCATCACCATCGCCGATCTCGCCAACCGCATGTCGGAGCGTGCCGTCGACATCATCCGCATGCTCATGAAGCAGGGCGCGATGCACAAGATCACCGACGTGATCGATGCCGACACCGCCCAGCTCATCGCCGAGGAACTCGGCCACACGGTCCGCCGCGTCGCCGAATCCGACGTCGAGGAAGGCCTGTTCGACAGCCCGGATCCGGAGGAGATGCTGGAGTCGCGTGCTCCCGTCGTCACCATCATGGGCCACGTCGACCACGGCAAGACCTCGCTGCTCGACGCCCTGCGCAAGACCAACGTCGTCTCCGGCGAAGCCGGCGGCATCACCCAGCACATCGGCGCCTATCAGGTGCAGACGCCGCTCGGCGGTCTCGTCACCTTCATCGACACGCCCGGCCACGCCGCCTTCACCGCCATGCGCGCCCGCGGCGCCAAGGTGACGGACATCGTGGTGCTGGTCGTGGCGGCGAACGACTCGGTCATGCCGCAGACGGTCGAGGCCATCAATCACGCCAAGGCCGCCAAGGTCCCGCTGATCGTGGCGATCAACAAGATCGACCTGCCCGACGCCCGTCCCGAGAAGGTCAAGACAGACCTCCTCCAGTACGAGGTGCAGCTCGAAAGCCTCGGCGGCGACGTGCTCGAGGTCGAACTCTCGGCCAAGACCGGGCAGAACCTCGACAAGCTGCTGGAGCTCATCCAGCTCCAGGCCGAGGTGCTCGAGCTGAAGGCGAACCCCTTCCGCCTCGCCGAGGGCACGGTCATCGAGGCCAAGCTCGACCGCGGTCGCGGCCCCGTCGCCACCGTGCTGATCCAGCGCGGCACCATGCATCCCGGCGACATCATCGTCGCCGGCGCGGAATGGGGACGCGTGCGCGCCCTCATCAACGACAAGGGCGAGTCGACCGACGGTGCCGGTCCCTCCGTTCCGGTCGAGGTGCTCGGCTTCAACGGCACGCCGGAGGCGGGTGACCGCGTCGCGGTGGTCGAGAACGAGGCCCGCGCCCGCGAGATCACCGACTACCGCTCCAACCTGAAGCGGGAGAAGGCGGCAGCGCGCCTCGGCGCCGGTCGTTCGTCCCTCGCCGACATGATGAGCCAGCTCAAGGCCGGCGCGGGCAAGAAGGAATTCCCGCTGATCATCAAGGGCGACGTGCAGGGTTCGGTGGAGGCCATCGTCGGCGCTCTCGCCAAGCTCGGCAACGACGAGGTGGCGGCCCGCGTCATCCTGTCGGGCGTCGGCGGCATCACCGAGAGCGACGTCGGCCTCGCGCAGACGGCCGGCTCGGTCATCATCGGCTTCAACACGCGCGCCCACAAGGAAGCGCGTGCCGCCGCCGAGCAGGCCGGGATCGAGATCCGCTACTACAACATCATCTACGACCTGGTGGACGACATCAAAGCCGCCATGTCCGGCCTGCTCGCGCCCGAACTGCGCGAGACCATGCTGGGCAATGCCGAGATCCTGGAGGTGTTCAACATCACCAAGGTCGGCAAGGTGGCCGGTTGCCGCGTCACCGACGGCCGTGTCGAGCGCGGCGCCAACGTCCGCCTCATCCGCGACAGCGTGGTGGTGCACGAGGGCAAGCTCTCGACGCTCAAGCGCTTCAAGGACGAGGTCAAGGAGGTCCAGGTCGGCCAGGAATGCGGCATGGCCTTCGAGAGCTACCAGGACATGCGCGCCGGCGACGTCATCGAGTGCTACCGGGTCGAGGAGATCAAGCGCTCGCTGTGATGCCCTCGCATCCCGTGATCGGAAAAGGCGGCCTGCGGGCCGCCTTTTCTTTTGGCCGGCAGGGTCGAACCCGCCGGCGCCGCCGAAACGACACAGTGACGGGCGATCCACCAGACGGCCGCGTCTGGGGCGGCCGCACCATCCGGCAGGGGCATGACCGCGCAGCCGACCCGTTTCGTCTATCGCCTGGAATTCGCCGACTACCTGGCGCTCGGCCGGGCGCGCGAGCGCCTCGGGCCTCTGCGCGGCTGGGGCCGCGTGCTGCGCTATCCCGTCTGGATCGCCCTCTTCGTCGTCACGCTCTGGTGGATGGACGGGTTCGGGGCGCCGCTGGCGGTCTATCTGTCCTGGCCGGTGCTGAGATGGCTGCTCGCCATTCCCGTGCTGATCTTCCTGATCGATCTCGTCTTCCGGCAGGTCGTCTATCGCTGGGTCTTCTCGCGCCACGCCGTGGCCGGCAAGGAGGCCGTCGTGACGCTGGACGAGGCGGGCATCGCCTGGACCCTCGGCCCGCTCACCGGCTCCGCGCCCTGGAGCAGCATCGTGGCGAGCGTCGCCACGCCGGAGCACGTCTTCCTCTTCCTCAGCCGCATCGAGGCCATCACGCTGCCGCGGCGGGGGTTGCAGGAGGGCGACTTCGCCGCCCTCCCGGATGTCGTCGCGGCGCGGACGGGCGTCAGACGACCTTCAGGCTGATCTCGCCGAGGCCGTCCACCGCCGCCACCATGGTCTGGCCGCGGGTCACCGCGCCGACGCCGTCCGGCGTGCCGGTGAAGATGACGTCGCCCGGGCAGACCTCGAAATAGGTCGACAGGAAGGAGATCTGCTCGGCCACCGACCAGATCATGTCGGCGAGGTCGGCCTTCTGCTTCACCACGCCGTCTACCGTCAGCGAGATCGGGCCCTTCAGCTTCTGGCCGACCTGGGAGACCGGATAGAGCGGGCCGACCGGGCCGGAGAGGTCGGAGGACTTGCCGAGCTCCCACGGCCGCTTCAGCGCCTTGGCCTCGTCCTGCAGATCGCGGCGGGTCATGTCGAGGCCGACGGCATAGCCGAAGACGCAGTCGAGCGCCTTGTCGACCGGGATGTCCTTGCCGCCCTTGGACAGCGCCACGACCATCTCCAGCTCGAAATGGTAGTTGGAGGTCTTCGGCGGATAGGGGTGATCCACGGTCTTGCCGTGCGGCACCGGCTGCAGCGCGTCCGCCGCCTTGTTGAAGAAGAACGGCGGCTCGCGGGTCGGGTCGCCGCCCATCTCGCGGGCGTGGGCGGCATAGTTGCGGCCGACGCAATAGACGCGGCGCACCGGGAACAGCTTGTCGGTGCCGACCACGGGGAGGGCGGGGAGGGCGGGGGGTTCGAAGACGTAGGACAAATTGGCGCTCCAGCACGGTCGCGTCGGATCACGGTGGTCTCGACGCCGCGCGCAAGCTAAACTCGCAGGGCGATTTGTCCATGGCTTGAAGGCTGATGACGCATACCGAAAAACGCGAACTCGCGCCGCTCGCCAAGCTCGCCCTGGAGATGGGGCCCCTGGTGCTCTTCTTCCTGGTGAACTCCTACGGCGACCGCTGGTTCGGCGTCGCCCCGGACCGCCGCCTGTTCCTCGCCACCGGCATCTTCGTCGTCGCGGTCCTCGCCTCGCTCGCCGTCACCTGGACGCTGATCCGCAAGCTTCCCGTCATGCCGCTGGTCTCGGCCGTCGTCGTCACCGTCTTCGGCGGGCTGACGCTGATCCTCCACGACGACCTGTTCATCAAGCTGAAGCCCACCATCGTCAACACGCTGTTCGGCGCCGTGCTCGTCTGGGCCGGGCTCACCGGGCGCAACGTGCTCAAGCTGGTGCTCGACTCGGTCTTCACCCTCACCGACGAGGGCTGGCGCCTGCTCACCTGGCGCTGGGCCTTCTTCTTCTTCGTCCTGGCGGCGCTCAACGAAATCGTCTGGCGCACCCAGACCACCGATTTCTGGGTCGCCTTCAAGGTCTGGGGCATCATGCCGCTGACCATGGTCTTCGCCATGGCGCAGATGCCGCTGATCATGCGCCACGACGCCAGTGCCGAGGCCGGCAAGGCGCCCTGACCACGCCATGCGCTTTGCTCCGGGGGCGGCGCCCCGCTAGAAGCGTTGCACGCATCGCAATCCGGAAAGTCCCGTGGTCCGCACGCTGTTCATCGCCGTCCTCTTCGTCCTCGTGGTGGCCATCGCCACGATCGCGATCTTCCCGCAGGACGACCTCACGGTGGCGCGCTGGTTCTGGACGCCGGCCGACGGCTTCTGGCTCGGTCAGAACGGCGCCGCCGCCTTCCTGCGCCGGGTCAGCATGTGGCCGACCATCGCCATCGGCATCGCCGCGCTCGTCTCGCTGATCCAGCACATCGTCCTGCCGGCCTCGCGGCAGTTCATGTCGGCGCGCGCCGCCGCCTTCCTGTTCCTGACGGTGACGGCAGCGCCCGTCCTGCTGGTCAACGGCGTCCTCAAGGAGGTCTGGGACCGCTCGCGCCCCGTCCACGTCACCGAGCTCGGCGGCCCCTGGCGCTTCACGCCCTGGTGGCAGCCCGGCGACGGCACCCAGTGCCGCACCAACTGCTCCTTCGTCTCGGGCGAGTCCTCCGGCGCGGCGTGGCTCGCCGCTCCCGCCCTCCTCGCCCCGCCGCCGGCCCGGCTGCCGCTGCTGGCGGCGGCGGGCGCCTATACCGTCGTCGTCTCGGCCCTGCGCATGGGCTTCGGCGGCCACTTCCTCTCCGACACGCTGATCGCGACGCTCCTCACCCTCCTCATCGTCGCCTTCGGCTACCGGTGGTTCTACCGACGGCCGGAGGCGCCGACCGAGGAGGCCTTCGCCGCCCGCCTCGCAGCCCTCGGCGCGCCGGTGCGCCGCCTCTTCGGCGCGCGCGCCTGATACCGGTGCGGCTTGCCTCTTCGCCGCGGCTTCTTTAAGCCGACGCAACCCCCTCCGACTGCCCTGGAAACCCACTCATGGCCGCGCAGAAGTCCGTCAAGAAAGTCGTCCTCGCCTATTCCGGCGGCCTCGACACCTCGATCATCCTGAAATGGCTGCAGACCACCTATGGCTGCGAGGTGGTCACCTTCACCGCCGACCTCGGCCAGGGCGAGGAACTGGGACCGGCGCGCGACAAGGCGCTGCTCCTCGGCATCAAGCCCGAGAACATCTACATGGACGACCTGCGCGAGACCTTCGTGAAGGACTACGTCTTCCCGATGTTCCGCGCCAACGCCATGTATGAGGGCCTCTATCTCCTCGGCACCTCCATCGCCCGCCCGCTCATCGCCAAGCGCCAGATCGAGATCGCCGAGGCCGTCGGCGCCGACGCCGTCTCCCACGGCGCCACCGGCAAGGGCAACGACCAGGTGCGCTTCGAGCTCTCCTACTACGCCCTGAAGCCCGACGTGACCGTCATCGCCCCCTGGCGCGAATGGGATCTCTCCAGCCGCACCAAGCTCATCGAGTTCGCGGAAGCGCACCAGATCCCGATCGCCAAGAACAAGCGCGGCGAGGCGCCCTTCTCCGTCGACGCCAACCTGCTGCACGCCTCGTCGGAGGGCATGGTGCTGGAGGACCCCGCCGAGGAGGTGCCGGACTACGTCTATTCGCGCACCGACGGGCCCGAGAGCGCGCCGGACAAGGCGACCTACATCACCATCGACTTCAAGGAGGGCGACGCCGTCGGCATCGACGGCAAGGCCCTGTCGCCGGCCACCATCCTCACCCAGCTCAACGAACTCGGCAAGGTGAACGGCATCGGCCGCCTCGACCTCGTCGAGAACCGCTTCGTCGGCATGAAGTCCCGCGGCATGTACGAGACCCCCGGCGGCACGATCCTCTACATGGCCCACCGCGCCATCGAGAGCATCACGCTCGACCGCGGCGCGGCGCATCTGAAGGACGAGCTCATGCCGAAATATGCCGAGCTCATCTACAACGGCTTCTGGTTCTCCCCCGAGCGCGAGCTGCTCCAGGGCCTCATCGACAAGTCGCAGCAGTATGTGACGGGCACGGTCCGGCTGAAGCTCTACAAGGGCAACGTCATCGTGGTCGGCCGCGAGAGCCCCTATTCGCTCTACGACAAGGAGCTGGTGACCTTCGAGGAGGGCGCCGTCGCCTACGACCACCGCGACGCCCAGGGCTTCATCAAGCTCAACGCGCTGCGCCTGCGCACCCTCGCCCAGCGCAAGAAGAAGATGGGGCTCTGAGGGCTCCAGCCCGCGACAATGAACGAAGGCCGGGGCGACCCGGCCTTTTTCATGCGCGGAACCTCGATCACGGACCCTGGTGCGTGCCCGTGGTCGGACCCGGCGTGCCGACGAAGCCGTGGAAGCGGTTGGCCGGCCGGGTGAGGCGGTGGCCGGTGCCGGCGGCATCCTCGTGGGTGCCGTATTCGCTCTGCGAGGAGAGTGCCGGGCCGGCGAGGCGGGCGCTGGCGGCGAGCGAGGAGGCATGAGCGGAGGAGGCGATCCCTGCGACGGTCGAGATGGCTGCGGCAGCAAGGAGCGTGAGAGCCGACTTTCGAATCTCGAGCTGGTTGAACATGGATCGCCTCCCCGGTCATGTCCGCGGCCTCGTGCCGCGGCGTGACCATGGGTGTCGGGAGGCGGGAAAAAGGTTCGAGGCGGTTCGGGATTTTTTCGAACGGGCCGCGCCGGGCGACAGTGCCCCACCCGCACCCTCCCCTCGCGTGAGCGAAGGGAGGGGGACTTTGACGTTTCACGGCACGATCACGGTGGAGCCAGGCACGACCGATCAGGGTGAGGCGCGAGGCGGACGTCCCCCTCTCCTCGCGTGAGCGAGGGGAGGGTGCGGGTGGGGCCTTCTTGAAAGGGGCCGGCCTGTCCGGCCCGGCCGCTCAGCCGAGCTTTTTGAGCCAACGCTTCGCCTGCGCCCTCACGTTCTTCGGCGCCGTGCCGCCATAGCTCACCCGGCTCGCCACAGACTTCGCCACCGACAGCACCGAGAACACGTCCGCCGTGATGCGCTTGTCCACGGTCTGCATGTCGGCGAGGGTCAGCTTGTGCAGCGGCAGGCCCTTCTCCGAGGCGAGACCCACCGCCCGGGCGGCGATGTGATGGCTCTCGCGGAAGGGAATGCCGAGCGAGCGCACGCACCAGTCCGCGAGGTCGGTGGCGGTGGAATAGCCCTGGCCAGCCGCCTTCTTCATCACCGGCGCATTGGCCTCGAGGTCGCGCACCATGCCGGCGGTCGCGGCGATCGCCAGCGACAGCGAGGCGAGCGCGTCCATGGTCGGCTCCTTATCCTCCTGCATGTCCTTCTGATAGGTCAGAGGCAGGCCCTTGAGCACCACGACGATGGCGTTGAAGGCGCCGAGGATGCGGCCGACCTTGGCGCGCACCAGCTCGGCGGCGTCCGGGTTGCGCTTCTGCGGCATGATCGACGAGCCGGTCGAGAAGGCATCCGACAGCTTCACGAAGGAGAAGGGCGAGGAGCACCAGATGACGATCTCCTCGGCGAGGCGGGAGAGGTGCACCGCCGTGATGGTCGCCGCCGCCAGCACCTCCATGACGAAGTCGCGGTCGGCGACCGAATCCAGCGAATTGGCCGTGGGCCGGTCGAAGCCGAGGGCCTTCGCCGTCATGTGCCGGTCGATGGGGAAGGAGGTGCCGCAGAGCGCCGCAGCTCCGAGCGGGCTCTCGTTGAGCCGGCGGCGGGCATCGGCGATTCGGCCGCGGTCGCGCCCGACCATCTCCACATAGGCCATGAGGTGGTGGCCGAAGGTGGTGGGCTGGGCCACCTGCAGGTGGGTGAAGCCGGGCATGACGGTCGCGGCTTCCGCCAGCGCCTTTTCCGCCAGCGCCTTCTGCAGGTCCTTCAGCTGCGCGTCGAGCCCGTCGGCGGCGTCGCGCACCCACAGGCGGAAGTCGGTCGCCACCTGGTCGTTGCGCGAGCGGGCGGTGTGCAGGCGCCCGGCCGGCGCGCCGATGATCTCGGCGAGCCGCGCCTCCACGTTCATGTGGATGTCCTCGAGGCTGCGCTTGAAGGCGAAGCTGCCGCCCTCGATCTCGGCGAGAACCTGGTCGAGGCCCTTGGTGATCGCGGCTTCGTCATCGCGGCTCACGATGCCTTGTTCGGCCAGCATCGCCACATGGGCTTTCGAGCCGGCGATGTCCTGCCTATACAGGCGCTTGTCGAAATCGATCGAGACGTTGATGTCCTCCATCACGGCGGCTGGACCCGAGGCATAGCGGCCGCCCCACATGGAATTGCCGGCTTTGTCGGCTTCGGTCATCGTCTCGTCCCCGAAGGAAGAAGGAAGTCGCTTTGTCCCGCGCCAGAATGACCATCCTCGCGGCAGGACTGATCGGACTGTGCGCCGGCGCTGTGGCCTTCTACTGGACAGGCGGCCCCGCGCGCAATGCGTCCGCGCAGGCCTGCGCCGCGGCGCGGACGGTGGCCGGCAGCCTCATGCCGCTGGCACGCGGCGAACTCGCCGCCTTCAAGGTGACGGAGGCGCCGATGATCGCTCCCAACCTCGCCTTCAAGGCGCCCGACGGGCGGGAGCTCCGGCTCGCCGACTTCCGCGGCCGTACCGTGCTCCTCAACCTCTGGGCCACCTGGTGCGCCCCGTGCCGCCACGAGATGCCGGCCCTCGACCGCCTGCAGCAGACCCTCGGCGGCGGGACGTTCGAGGTCGTCGCCGTCAACATCGACACCCGCAATCCCGAGCGGGCCGCCACCTGGCTCACCGAGAACGGCATCCGCCACATGGCGAACTATTCCGATCACTCCGCCCGCATCTTCCAGGACCTGAAGGCCGCGGGCCGCGCCTTCGGCATGCCGACCACGCTCCTCATCGACGCCAACGGCTGCGAACTCGGCTTCCTCGCAGGTCCCGCCGAATGGGCGAGCGAGGACGCCCTCAGGCTGATCCGCACCGCCCTCGGCACCTGACCGCACACCCGCCAAGATCAGCCATGACCGACATCGCCGCGCGCCGCGCCGCCCTCTTCGCCCTGTTCGACCGGCTCGGCATCGCCACCACGACCTACGAGCACGAGGCGGTGTTCACGGTGGCCGAGAGCCGCCACGTCAAGGAGCAGATCCCCGGCGGCCACACGAAGAACCTCTTCCTCAAGGACAAGAAGGGCCGGCTCTTCCTCGTCGTCGCCCTCGGCGACGCGGTGATCGACCTGAAGCGCCTGCACGAGGTCATCGGCGCCTCGGGCCGCCTCTCCTTCGGCTCCGGCGAGCTGCTGGAAGAGGTCTGGGGGGTGAAGCCGGGCTCCGTCACCCCCTTCGGCGCCATCACCGACACCGCCGGACGCGTCACGGTCATCCTCGACGTGACGATGATGGAGCACGCGGTGCTCAACTATCACCCGCTCGAGAACACCGCGACCACCTCCATCGCCCGCGACGACCTGGTCGCCTTCCTTGAGGCCACCGGCCACCCGCCGCAGATCCTGCCGTGCAGCGAATCCGTCTGACGGACGAGCCGGCGATCACGCGGCGGTGAGACATGCCATGCTACCGCCCCATTTCGGCCCTTCCGGGGTCAAGAGCGGGAGCGAGCCTGACCCCGTTGCCTCGACGCGGTCGGCGCTGCCCCGGACTTTTCAGCCCCCCAGCCCCCCGGGGTTCCGTCCGATCCCGTCGAGCGCCATCGGCCCTGCCGATGGAAACGTTCGGTCATCCCCTCCGACGCGAACGTGCGGGCCGGCGCTGTTGCGCCGGCCCGTTTTTTTGGCCACGGCCGGGGGCGGGACCACGGATCGACAGGCGGGAGAGCGGTATGACCGGCAGGCTGACCGACGAGGAGCGACGCGAGGCCATGGCCTCCCTTCCCGGCTGGATCGCCGTCGAGGGGCGCGACGCCATCACCCGCCGTTTCGCCTTCCGCGACTTCTCCGAGGCCTGGGGCTTCATGAGCCGCGTCGCCCTCGTCGCCGAGGCGATGGACCACCATCCCGAATGGTTCAACGTCTACAAGACGGTGGAGGTGACGCTTTCCACCCACGACGCCGACGGGCTGACCGCCAAGGACGTCAGGCTCGCCCGCGCCATGGACCAGATCGCCGGGATCTGACGGGTCTTCAGCGGTCGCAGGTCCAGGTCATCACCGGCAGGCGGGCCTCCCGCTCGCCGAGGAAACCCCTGGCCGAGCGCGCCGGCACCTCCACCTCGATGAGCCGGTTCGGCCCGAGCTCGACCACCTGGCGGAGCTGCACTTTTTCGCCCTCTTCGAGCCGGACGACCGGCTGGCCGCCGAGCGGCGCGTCGACGAGGGTCGCGCCTCCGGGCGAGACCTCCATGTCCAGCGTCCGGCAGGCGGCGGCCGTCGCTGCCGGCGGGGGCGGCACGCTCTCCGCCGTCGGCGGCGCGACGGTGATGGGGACGGTGCGCACGAGGCGCGGCTGCTCGGCCCCGCCCGCCGGCTGGACGGGCGGCGGCGCCGCCGCCTCGCCGGCCGGCTGGTTGAACGTGGTGAGGCCGGCGATGCCGAGGGCGGCCAGTGCCGCGACCACCAGCACCACCAGGAACCATTTGAGACGCCGCGGAGAGGGGTCGGGCACCCGCACCGAGGCACCGCCGCCGCGGGCGGTCTCCAGCTCCTTCTCGAGCTGCACCAGCGCCGAGAGATGCGAGATCTGCGCATCGAGCTGGTCGTACCAGCCGTCGAAGTCGTCGGGGGCGGGGTCGCTCGCCCGATAGGCGCGGTCGAGCCCGTCGAGCGAGGCCCTGAGGTCGATGTGCGGCCCGGTCGGCGGCGCGCCGATGTCGGTCCCGAACCGGGTGATGGCGATGGCGAGGTCGTTCTCGGCGCGCGCGATGACGTCGCGCAGCGCCGCCCGCGTCTCGGCGTTGATGCGATGGGCGAGGCGCTTGAGCTGGGCCGGCGGATCGGCCACCAGCTTCAGTTCGGCCGCCGCCTGGCGCAGGGCGTCCTCGATGGTGCCGGCGGGGCGGGTGAGGCCGCCCATCCGCCCGCCATAGACGTCGAGGACGTGGAACCGGTAGCGATAGGCCGAGACGAGCGGGGCGACGTCCACGAAATTCCGATCCTCGCTTCAGGCCGCCGCGGCGACGCGACCGAGCGCCCGTCCCGTCGGCGGGGAGAGCTGCGGCGGAGCGTCGTCGAGCGTGGCGGCCATGGGGGTAACGTGTTCCGGCCCGACGGGCCATGCGCAGGCTGTCACCTGTGCTGTCGGCAAGGGGCGGCCTTCGGGCAAAACCATGTCGAAAAAGCGCACGGCCCGGCCCCGGCCATCGCTCGCCCCGCCCGCCCGTCGGCAGGCGGTCTGTCCGTCGCGCCCCATATGCTCCCCCCGAATCGAACTCCAACGCGCGCTTGGGCAAAAGGTTCCCTGCTGTTTAGGGGAAAGCTGACGCAAGGCAAAGAAGGCCCGCCTCATCCGAACCGCAGGGGAATGCGCGGCACCGTCACCGGCAGTTGCCGCTCGTGGCTGAAGAACACGATGTCGCGCTTCTTCATCAGGCCGACCAGCGCCGCGCCGGCGAGGAGGCCGCCCACATGGGCCCACCAGGCCGTGGCGCCGCCTTGGGTGGTGACCAGATGATAGACCTGCAGCATCACCCAGGTGCCGAGCGCCAGCCAGACGGGAATGGTCAGCGGCAGGATGTTGAACACCAGCCCGAACACCCTGACGCGGGGATAGAGCAGCAGATAGGCCGCGAGCACGCCGGAGACGGCCCCGGAGGCTCCCACCAGCGGCGCCTGCGAGCCGGGGTCGATCATCAGATGTGCCGCCCCGCCGATCAGCCCGCAGGCGAGGTAGAAGACGAGGAAGCGCCAGTGGCCCATGGCGTCCTCGATGTTGTCGGCGAAGACCCAGAGGAACAGCATGTTGCCGACGAGGTGCATCCAGCCGCCGTGCATGAACATGTAGGTGATCCACGTCGCCCAGGTCGGCACGACGGCGAGATGGGGGGCGAGCTGGGCCTGGTCGGTGACGACGGCGGGGATGAGCCCGAGGCCCAGCATGTTGGCGGTTGCGGCGGGCGCCGGCACCAGCCCGGTCGTGGCGAGGAACAGCACGACGTTGAGTCCGATCACCGCGAAGGTGACATAGGGCGCGGTGATGTGGCGGTGGGGGTTCTGATCGGCGAGGGGGATGAACATGGATGCATGTTAGCGCCGCGCCGCGAAAGCTGCCATCGTGGCTCCTACGCCCCGCTTCCGCTTGATTCCACGATACAGGAAATGTAGTTGCGGATGATGGAACCCGGCCGCATCGGGTTCGCTGCCTCACCCGGGATCCTTATCCGCCATGACCGCCAAGCCGAACGGCCTTCAGCCCCGCACGCTCGCCGCCCAGGCCCTCGGCTGGGAGGAGAGCGAGACCCATGCCGTGGTGACGCCCATCCACGTCGCCACCACCTTCATCCGCGACCCCGACAACCAGTACCGCAACGGCTTCGTCTACGGCCGGCCCGACAACCAGACGGTGCGCCAGTGCGAGGCGGTCCTCGCCGCGCTGGAGGAGGGGCCCGAGGCCCTCGTCCTCGGCTCCGGCATGTCGGCGGCCACCGCCGTGGTCATGGCCCTGCCGGCCGGCGCCCATATCGTCGCGCCCACCGTCATGTACTGGGCCCTGCGCAACTGGCTGATGAACGACGCCGTCGCCTACGGCTACACCACCTCCTTCGTAGACACGACCGACCTCGCCGCCGTGAAGGCTGCGGTGGTGCCGGGCAAGACGAAGCTCGTCTGGCTGGAGACGCCGTCGAACCCGCTCTGGACCGTCTCGGATATCGCGGCGATTTCCGAGATCGCCCATGCCGCCGGCGCCGTCTGCGCGGTGGACTCCACCGTGGCGACGCCGGTCTTCACCCGGCCGCTCGCGCTCGGCGCCGACATCGTCATGCATGCCGCGACCAAGTATCTCAACGGCCATTCCGACGTCGTCGCCGGCGCCCTCGTCACTCGCGAGGTCAACGAGTTCTGGGCGAAGGTCCGCCGCGTACGCTCCATGCACGGCCAGATCCTCGGCCCCTTCGAGGCCTTCCTGCTGATGCGCGGCATGCGCACCCTGCATGTGCGGGTCGAGGCCCAGGCGAAGGCGGCCCTCGCCTTGGCCGAGAAGCTGAAGGGCCACGCCATGGTGGCCGACGTGCTCTATCCGGGGCTCGCCTCCCATCCCCAGCACGCCCTCGCGGCGCGGCAGATGCAGGGCGGATTCGGCGGCATGATGTCGATCCGGGTGAAGGCCGGCGAACAGGCGGCGGTCTCCACCGCGGCCCGCGTCGAATTGTGGAAGCGCGCCACCTCCCTCGGCGGCGTCGAGAGCCTCATCGAGCACCGCGCCTCCATCGAGGGCGCCGGCTCGCCCTGCCCGACGGACCTGCTGCGCCTGTCGGTGGGGCTGGAGGCGGTCGACGACCTCTATGCCGACATCGACCGGGCGCTGAGGGCCGCCAACGCCTGACAGAGGCATGTCGTGAACATCAGCATCGAGACGCCGCACCTGACCCTTCGACCGTGGTGCGAAGCCGACATTCCCGCGCTCGTCTCCGGCCTGAACGATCTCGCCGTCGCCAGGTGGCTCGCCTTCGTCCCGCACCCCTATACGGTTGCCGACGCCGAGAACTGGGTCAGGCGATGCCGCGCGCTGGCCGAAGCTGATGGGCCGCCGGCCGCCTGCGAATTCGCGGTCGAACTCAAATCCACGCGCCTCGTGATCGGCGGCGTCAGCCTCAACAAGATCGACCGTCACGCCGGAACGGCCGGCGGCGGCATCTGGATCGGGCGGGCCCACCACGGCCACGGCTATGGACGCGAAGCCTTCGAGGCCAAGATCAGGTTCGCATTCCGCGACCTTGGGCTCACCAGACTGGTCAACGGCTATTTCGACGGCAACGACGCATCGTGGGCGATGCAGCGCAAGCTCGGCTATCGGCGCGTCGGTAAGGTCGCCAGCCGGTCGATGGCGGACGGCCGGCAAACGACCGAGCATGTCACGATGCTTCTGCGCAGCGACTGGCAGGAGCGTCAGACGACGGGCTAGTTCGCCCCGTCGAGCAGGCGGCGGGCGATGACCTGCGCCTGGATCTCGGCGGCGCCCTCGAAGATGTTGAGGATGCGCGCGTCGCAGAGGACGCGGCTCACCGGATATTCCAGCGCGAAACCGTTGCCGCCGTGGATCTGCAGGGCGTTGTCCGCCGCCGCCCAGGCGACGCGGGCGCCGAGGAGCTTGGCCATGCCGGCCTCGAGGTCGCAGCGGCGGTCGAGGTCCTTCTGGCGCGCCGAGAAATAGGTGAGCTGGCGGGCGATCATCACCTCCACCGCCATCATCGCGATCTTGTCGGCGACGCGCGGGAAGGCGATCAGCGGCTTGCCGAACTGCACCCGCTCCTGAGCATAGCGGAGTGCCAGGTCCATCGCCGCCTGGGCGACGCCGACGGCGCGCGCCGCGGTCTGGATGCGGGCGGCCTCGAAGGTCTGCATGAGCTGCTTGAAGCCCTGGCCCTCGACGCCGCCGAGCAGGTTCTCCGCCTTCACCTCGAAGCCGTCGAAGGAGATCTCGTATTCCTTCATGCCGCGATAGCCGAGTACCTCGATCTCGCCGCCCGACATGCCCTTCGCCGGGAAGGGGTCCTCGTCGGTGCCGCGCGGCTTTTCCGCCAGCAGCATGGACAGGCCCTTGTAGCCTGGCTCGGCCGGGTTGGTGCGCACCAGCAGCGTCATCACGTCGGCGCGGACGGGATGCGTGATCCAGGTCTTGTTGCCGGAGACCTTGTAGACGTCGCCCTCCCGCACGGCGCGGGTCTTCAGCGAGGCGAGGTCGGAGCCGGTGTTCGGCTCGGTGAAGACGGCGGTGGGCAGGATTTCGCCCGAGGCGATCTTCGGCAGCCAGTGGTCCTTCTGCGCCTGCGTGCCGCCGGCGAGGATCAGCTCCGAGGCGATCTCCGAGCGGGTGCCGAGCGAGCCGACGCCGATATAGCCGCGCGAGAGCTCCTCGGAGACGACGCACATGCTCTCCTTGCCGAGCCCCATGCCGCCGTAGCTCTCGGGCAGGGTCAGGCCGAAGACGCCGAGTTCGGCGAGCTTGGCGATGACCTCGAGCGGGATGTAGGCGTTCTTCAGGTGCCATTCATGGGCATGCGGCAGCACCTCGGCGAGCGAGAACTTCCGCATCTCGTCGCGGATCGCCTCCAGCGTCTCGTCGAGAGCGGGCTCGCCGAAATGACCGGAGGATTCCTGCGCCTGCACCAGCTCGGCGAGGCGGGCCCGGTTGGCGGCCGTGTTGCCGGTGGCGATCAGCGTCTCGGCGGCCCCGGTGAAGCGGCGGGCGACGTCCGCCGCCGACAGGCCGACATCGCCGGGGCGCACCATCTCGCCCTGGCTCATCGGGATGCCGCCGATCATCTGCGCGAGGTATTCGCCGAGGCCGATGCGGACGATGAGGTCCTCGATCTCGCCGAACTTGCCCGCGGCGCCGAGGCGCTCGGCATAGGAGGCGAGCTGGCGCACGCTCTCCACATAGGTCGCGAGCCAGGCGAGGCCGTGGGTGGCGCGCTGCTCGCGCTCGATCGCCGCGCCCGAGATGCGCCCGTCCTCGGTGACGAGGGCGCGCACCGCGGCGGTCGCCTCGGCCAGCACTGCGTCGGCGGCGACGACGGCGCCCTGCGCCAGGTCGGTCAGCGCGGTCGCGGGTGCATCCTTGCGGGCGAGAGCGGGGCTCATGGTGGTTCCCTCGGCGTGGTCGTTGTTGCTGCAATGCAAAATAACGCAGCCCCGCCGCGTTTCAATCCGGCAAATGACCAGTCGTGCGGCGTCAGGCGGGCCGCGTCGCCAGCCAGACGCCGAAGGCGGTCACTGCCATGCCGACGAGCTGCACGGGGGTCAGGGTCTCGCCGAAGAAGACGAAGGCCATCAGCGCCGAGACCGCCGGCACCAGGTAGATGTAGGCGGTGGCGCGCGACACCTCGCCCCGGCGGATCAGGTAGAGGAACAGAAAGATGCCGCCGACCGAGAGGGCGAGCACCGACCAGGCCATGGTCAGGATCAGCGTCTGGTTCCACACCGCCTCCGCCTTGCCGAACAGGGCGGTCAGCACCAGCATCACGCCGGCGGCGGCGACATATTGCCAGGCCGTCGTCGTGCGCATGTCGCCGCCCGAGACGAAGCGCTTCTGGTAGAAGGTGCCGGCCGTCACGGCGACCATGGAGACGAGGTTGACCGCCAGCGGCGTGGCGATGGCCTCGAAAGCCTCCGCCGACACGCCGACCACCTTGGGCAGCAGCACCAGCACGATGCCGGCGAAGCCGAGCGCCACCCCCGCGCCCTGGCGCAGGGTGATGCGTTCGCCCAGGATCGCCGGCGCCAGCAGCGCCGTCATCACCGGCTGCAGGCCCGCCATGATGCCCGAGACGCCCGAGGGAACGCCGTTGGCGACCGCCCACCAGACGCCGGCGAGATAGAGCGCGTGCAGCAGCACGCCCGACATCATGGCGTGGCCGACCTCCCGTCCCGACCGCGGCCAGGGCGCGCCCATGGCGAAGGCGATGGCGGCGATCACCGCCGCCGCCATGGAGAAGCGCAGGAACAGGAACCAGAGCGGATCGGCGAGGCGCGCCGAGAATCCGGCGACGATCCACCCGGTCGACCAGGCGAGCACGAAGAGCAGGGGAACGGTGCGAACCGCAAGGGACATGGAGGTCTCGCGACGGGAGGCGCGGACCCTAGGGGGACGCCGGCCGAAACTCAATCACTGACGCTGGGGAAGTTTATTCGCCGGCAAGCCGCTGTAAAAGCAACAATTTCCGGATCGTCGTCGTGGCGGGATAGTCATTCGTTAACGTGTGGGGGGCAGTATTGCGGCACTGTCCGTCCCGAGGTTTCAAAGAAATGGCTGTTCGTATGCCCGCAATGTCCGTGCGCCTGAGGATCGCTCTTCTCGCCATCGTCCCCATCGCCGGTGTTCTCGCCGCCGGCGCCGCGGCCTGGTATGGCCAGCGGTCGGCAGCCAGCGCCTTCGAGGCCTATGACGATTCGGCGGGGCTCGCCACCGACGCCGCCCGTGTCCGGGCGAGCGTCCGCGACCTGCGCTTCGCCGCCCTCGACTATGCCGAGCGCCACACCGAGGCGGCGCCCACCGCCTTCGCCCGCGCCCGCATGGAAGCGATGATGGCCCTCGGCGAGGCGCGCCGCAAACCCGCCGCCGCCGCGCTCCAGACCGAGATCGACCAGTCGCTGAAGCAGCTCGGCGAGGCCGCCTCCGCCTTCGATCTGGTGCGCGTCACCATCGAGACCCTCGGCACCGACGAGAAGTCGGGCCTCACCGGCCGCATGAACGAATCGGTCCAGCAGCTCGAGGCCCAGTCCCGCCGCGTCGCCGCCAATTTCGACGACGGTGCCGGCATCCTCGAGCAGGTGCTGCAGATGCGCCGGCACGAGAAGGACTTCATGCTGAACGGCCTCGATTCCGACCTCGAGGCCTTCCGCCAGGCCCGCACCAAGTTCATCAACGAGGTGAACCGCTCGGTCGTCGCCCCCGCCACCAAGGCGGAACTCCTGAAGGCCGGCGAGATCTACTGGCCGGCGCTCGATTCCTACGTCCAGGGCACCCGCACGGTCGAGAAGACTGTCCAGCAGCTCGACCAGCTCCTCACCGCCCTCGACCAGCAGACCAACGTCCTCGTCGCCGCCGCCAATGACGGCAAGACCCGCGCCAACGAGGCGCGGCTCGAGGCCCAGTCGCGGACCATGATGCTGGTCATCGGCATCATCCTCGGCATGGTTCTGCTCTGCGGCATCGTCGCCATGATCCTCGGCCGCTCCATGACCCGTCAGATCGGCGGCATCACCGTGTCGATGCGCGAACTCGCCGGCGGCAACACCGCCGTGGAGGTTCCCTCGACCGACGCCTCCGACGAACTCGGCGAGATGGCCCGCGCCGTCCTCGTCTTCCGCGACAACGCCATCGAGCGCGAGCGTCTCGCCGCCGAGCAGATCGCCGAGGTCGAGGCCCGCAACCGTCGCGCCGCCGTCGTCGACAATCTCATCAAGAGCTTCGAAGAGGCCGCCGACCGGTCGCTCGGCGCCCTGCGCAGCGCCTCCGGCCAGCTCGACGGCGCCTCCGACCAGCTCGACGGGACGTCGGGCGCCGTCACCCAGGAGGCCGTCACCGCCTCAGGCGCCATGGAACAGGCGGCGAGCTCGGTCTCCTCCGCTGCCGCCGCCGCCGAGGAGCTCGCCGCCTCCATCGCCGAGATCGCCTCCCAGGCGACGAAGTCGACCGAGGTCGCCGGCACCGCCGTCACCGAGGCCGAGCGCACCGCCCAGACCATGGGCTCGCTTGCGCAGGCCGCCTCGCGCATCGGCGAAGTGGTCAACCTGATCCAGGCGATCGCCGGTCAGACGAACCTGCTCGCCCTCAACGCCACCATCGAGGCGGCGCGTGCCGGCGAGGCCGGCAAGGGCTTCGCGGTGGTCGCCTCGGAGGTGAAGAGCCTCGCCGCCCAGACCGCCCGCGCCACGGAAGAGATCGCCTCGCAGATCGGCGCCATCCAGCTCGCCTCGGGCGATGCGGTGGACGCCATCGACAAGGTCGGTCAGGTGATCGGCGAGATGCGCGGCATCGCCGCCTCCGTCGCCGCCGCCGTCGAGGAGCAGAACGCCGCGGTGTCCACCATCGCCGAGGCGGTCAACCGCGCCTCCGACGAGACGCGCGACGGCGCCGAGGCCATGGGCCGCGTCGGCGGCACCGCCCAGTCCGCCCAGGCCACCGCCGAGGACGTGCGCGCCCTCTCCGGCCGGCTCGGCGAGGAGGCCCAGGCTCTCGACCGCGAGATCCGCACCTTCCTCGAGGGCGTCCGCGCCGCCTGATCCGTCATCCTTGTCCCCAGAAGCGAAACGGCCGGGGAGAGCCCCGGCCGTTCGTCTATTCAGGCTTCGGCCGGAGCCGGCATCGTCACTTCGCCGCGACGACCATGATCTCGACGGTGAACTGCGGCGCGGCGAGCTTGGCTTCCACCGTGGCGCGGGCAGGCGTCTGGCCGGGGACGACCCAGCCGTCCCAGACGGCGTTCATCTCGGCGAAGGTCGACATGTCGGACAGCCAGATGTTGGCCGACAGGAGGTTCTGCTTCGACGTGCCGCACTCGGCCAGCAGGGCGTCGATGGTCTCGAGGATTTCCTTCGTCTGCTCGGTCACCGACTTGCCGGCCGCCTTGTGGGCCACCTGTCCCGCGAGATAGACGGTGTTGCCGTGGACGACGGCACCGCTCATGCGCGGACCGACCTGCTTGCGCTCGATGGCCATGTTTGTCTCTCCTTGGAACTGCCTGATCGCAGAACGCGTCTCCTAGCGCGGGCCGCGCGTCAGGCCAAGCCGCGCCGCCGCTTCGGCGCCATGCACTCCCGCGTTGCGTTCCGCTCGCCCCACCGGGCGGCCGGCCACCCCCCGACACCCACCGGACCCCGCAGCCATGCTCGACCGCTTCCTGTCCCTGATCACCGACCTGACGGAGGGGCCCCAGGAGGCCTTCGGCGACGACGACTACCGCCTCGCCGCAGCCGCCCTCCTCGTCCACGTCATGGCCGTCGACGGCCGGGTCTCCGACACCGAACGCGCCCGCATCGAGGCGGTGCTCGCCTCCGGCTTCGCCCTCTCGGCCGCCGATACCGGGCGGCTCATCGAGCGCGCGATCGACGCCGAGGCCTCCGCCGACAGCTGGACCTCCTTCGCCGACCTCCTCGCCAAGCGTCTCGACGAGGACGGGCGCCGGCGCATCGTCGACATGATGTGGAGCGTCGTCCTCGCCGACGGTGCCGCGGCGGAACTGGAGGAGGCGGTAGTCGAGCGCGCCGCCGCGCTGATGGGCGTCGAGGCGCCGCGGCGCTGAAGCCTCAGGCCCACTCGGCGGCGATCTCGGCCTCGAGGTCGAGGGTGGAGCGCTCGCCGATGTCGGCGAAATGCGCCTTCAGGAAGCGCCGCGCCGCCTTCTTGCCGGCGGCGTTGAGCTCTAGCAGGAAATCGTAGTCGGTGAGCACCTTGGAGCCGGCGGTGAGCCCCTTGATCGAGTCGCCCAGCGCGATGCGGTGCAGGTTCACCCGCTTGTACTCGCCGGGCTTGCGGCCGCGCGGCAGGCGCCCCTCGTTGACGAGGCGGGCGACGAAGGCCGCGGCCCTCAGTTCGGCCTGCAGCGAGGAGTTGAAGGTAATCTCGTTCAGCCGGTCGACGATGCCGCGCGAGGTCGTCGGCGTCTCGTGGCGCACCACCGGGTTGATCTGCACCAGCAGCACGTCCTCGGCATCCGTCGCCCGGTAGAGCGGGAAGATCGGCGGATTGCCCATATAGCCGCCGTCCCAGAACGGCGTGCCGTCGATCTCCACCGCCTTGAACAGGGTGGGCAGACAGGCCGAGGCCATCACCGCCCGGCAGGTGATGTGCTCGCGCCGGAAGATCGTCAGCTTCCCCGTCTGCACGTTGGTCGCCGAGATGAAGACCTTGACCCCGTCGAAGGCGGCGAGCCGCTCGAAGTCGACGAATTTCCGGATCAGGTCCTCCAGCGGGTTGATGTCGAAGGGATTGAGGTCGTAGGGCGAGAAATAGCGCTGCATGGCGTTCACCCAGGTCTCCATCAGCGAGCCCTCGTAGGGCGCCACGGAGAACAGCCGGTCGAGCGCGCGGCGCTGCAGCGGAGTCATGCTGCCGTCGACGGAGGCCGCCTTCCAGAACCGGGCCAGCCGCTCGCGCGCCGCCTCGGGTCCGCCCTCCGCCAGGCCGTCGGCGAGCAGCACGGCGTTGACGGCGCCGGCGGAGGCTCCGGTCACGCCCTCGATGACCAGCCGCCCGTCGCGCAGGATCTCGTCGAGCACCCCCCAGGTGAAGGCGCCGTGGGCGCCTCCGCCCTGCAGGGCGAGGTTGATGGCCTTGGTCGCTTTCGGCGCCTTCGCCATCACGCCGCCGTCCAGCCGCCGTCGATTACGTTGTTCGAGCCGGTGATGTTCTTGGCCGCGTCCGAGCAGAGCCACAGGGCGAGCGCCGCCACCTCTTCCACCCGCACGAACTGCTTGGTCGGCTGGGCGGCGAGCAGCACGTCGTTCATGACCTGCTCCTTGGTCATGCCGCGCGCCTTCATCGTGTCGGGGATCTGCTTCTCGACCAGCGGGGTCCAGACATAGCCCGGCGAGATGCAGTTGGCGGTGATGCCGTGGGTGGCCAGTTCCAGGGCGATGGTCTTGGTGAAGCCGAGCAGCCCGTGCTTGGCCGCCACATAGGCCGACTTGAAGGGCGATGCGACCAGCGAATGGGCCGAGGCGATGTTGACGATGCGGCCGTGCTTGCGCGCCTTCATGCCCGGCACCACCGCCTTGGCGAGGTGGAACGAAGCCGTCAGGTTGATTGCGAGGATGGCGTCCCACTTCGCGGTGGGGAATTCCTCCACCGGCGAGACGAACTGGATGCCGGCATTGGAGACGACGATGTCGACCTTGCCGAAATCGGCCTCGGCCGCGCGCACCATGGCCGTGATCTCTTCCGGCTTCGTCATGTCGGCGGGCGAGAACAGAACCTTGCGGCCGGTATCGGCGGCGAGCTTCGCCCGCGTCGCCTCCAGCTCGGCCGCCTCGCCGAGGCCGTTCAGCATGACGTCGACGCCGGCTTCCGCGAGGGCGGTCGCGATGGCGAGCCCGATACCGCTGGTCGATCCCGTGACGATCGCGCTCTTTCCCGCAAGGCTCATGATCCCTATCTCCTCCGTCGGCGGCCGTGGCCCGCCCCGCCATCACTGGCGCGGGTTGTGTCGCAATGCAACATGGCGATACGGCGGCGCCCGCTTTGGCCCGTCCGCCCGCCATGCTAGGAAGCTGGAACCCCGGAACCGCGAAGGCAAGCAGCGATGCTGAAGACCCGACACGCGCACGATCACGCCTGCGAGCACGGCCATCCGCCGGTCGACGTGCTGAAGGTGGCCGAGGCGCGCTGCGCGGAGAAGAAGCTGAAGCTGACGCCGATCCGCCGCGAGGTGCTCTCCCACCTGGCGGCATCGCCGGCCCCCGTCGGCGCCTACGACCTGATCGAGCGCATGCACCGCGAGAGCGGCCGCCGCCCGGCCCCGATCAGCGTCTATCGCGTGCTGGACTTCCTGCTGGAAGCGGGCCTCGCCCATCGCATCGAGAGCCGCAACGCCTTCGTCGCCTGCGCCCACCGCCACGAGAGCCGCGACCTCGTCGTCTTCATGATCTGCGATTCCTGCGGCTGCGTGTCGGAGGCCTCCGGCGCGCCGGTGGAGAAGGACCTCGCTGCCATCGCGAAGGCCGCCGGCTTCCGGCCGGCGACCCAGGTGGTGGAGATGTTCGGCCGCTGCGCCCATTGCGGAACGCCGGCCGAAGCCTGAGCCTCAGGCGGCGCGAAGGGCCTCGACGAAGGTCTGCACCTCCGCCTGCAGCGTCCCGGCATTGGTCGACAGGTCGCTGGCGAGGTCCATCAGCGCATGGGCGGAGCGGCCGGTGGCCTCCGCCGCCTGGCCGACGCCGCCGATCGTCCCCGTCACGCCGGTCGCCGCGCCGGCGGCGCGCTGGCAGTTGTCGGCGATCTCCGAGGTGGCCGAACCCTGCTCCTCCACCGCGCTCGCCACCGCCGCCGTGATCTCGCGGATCTGGCCGATGCTGCCGGCGATGGCGTCGATGGAATCCACCGTCTCGGCCGTCGCGTTCTGGATCTCCGCCACCTTGGCGGCGATGTCCTCGGTCGCCTTGGCGGTCTGCGCCGCGAGGCTCTTCACCTCCGAGGCGACGATGGCGAAGCCGCGGCCTGCCTCGCCCGCCCGCGCCGCCTCGATGGTGGCGTTGAGGGCGAGGAGATTGGTCTGGTCGGCGATGGCCTTGATCAGGTTGATGACGTCGCCGATGCGGTCGGCGGCGGTGGCGAGGTTGCGGATCTGGCCCTCGGTCACCCGGGCATCGGCCACGGCCTTCTCCGCGCTCTGCGACGAGCGCGCCACCTGCACGTTGATCTCGCGCACCGAGGCGGCGAGCTCCTCGGTGGAGGCGGCCACCGTCTGCACGTTGACCGAGGCGGTCTCCGCCGCTCCCGCCACCTCGCCGGCCTGGCGGCTGGTCTCCTCGGCGGTGGCCGAGAGGTCGCGCGCGGCGTCCTCGACCCGGCCGGACGAGGCGGTGAAGGTCTCGGCCAGCGCGCTCATGCGGGCGACGAAGTCCTCCGCCACCGCGTTGCGGCGGGCGAGGCGTTCGGCCTCCGCCGCGCGGGCCGCGTCCTGGGCCGCGCGGGCCTCCTCCGCCGCCGCCATGGTGTCGCGGAACACCTCCATCGTGCCGGCCATGGCGCCGATCTCGTCGCGCCGGCCGAGGCCCGGAATGGCGGTGTCGAGGGCGCCCTCCGACAGGCTCCGCATCGCCCGGGTCATGCCGGCGATGGGCGTCGCGATCATCCGCGACAGCAGGAAGGCGATGACGAGGCCGGCGAGGGCCGAGAGCCCGGCCGCCGCGAGCAGGAGGGTCGACAGGCTGCGCGCCCGGTCGGTCGCCGCCGCGGTCTCGGCGGCGAGCAGACCCGTCTGCTGGTCGATCAGGCCGCCCTTGCGTTCGCCACCGGCGGCGAGCGGCCCCTGCAGCGCGGTGAGGATCTTGTCGCTGATCGGCGCCACCCGGTCGGTCAGGTGGTTCATCGGCCCGTTCCAGGTCGGCCCGCTGCGCTCGTTGATCACCAGCGTCGCGCCGCGGCGGATGGAGATGATGCCGACGCGCACGCGGTTCAGCACCCGCATCTGGTCGGGCGACATGGAGCCGGTCATGTCGGTGATGGTCTTCAGCCGGGCATTGACCGTGTTCCACGCCTGCTCGAACTGCGCCTTCTCCGCGTCCTGGCCGCGGTGGACGAAGCCGCGCAGGTCGCGGACCGCGGAGAGAATGCTCGCCTGCAGGCCGACCGCGGCGCCGAGCAGCCGCTCGTTGGCCTGCGGGTTCTGGATCTCGCGGGTGACGAGCTCGGTCAGCGCCGCCTCCAGCGGCTGGAGCTGCGGCGTCACCATCCGCTCATAGGTGGTCAGCGCCGGATACTGCGCCGGGGTGTTGATGAGCGCGAGCAGTGCCTTGTGGGCCTCCTCGAGCTGCTCGAACAACGGCCTCACCGCGGTCCAGGAGGCGCGCTGCTCATCGGTCGAGAACGAGGAGGCGAGCCCGTCCATCCGGTCGCGGCTCTCCTTCAGGCTGGCCCAGGCCGTGTCCCATCGCGACAGGTTGACGTCGTCGGGAGCGATCATCTGGTCGCGCAGCGCGATGCCGGTCTGCGACAGGTCGTCCGCCATCTTCATGCCGAGCAGCGCCGTGGGCGAGCGCACCGACGAGACCTGTTCCATGCTCGCGGCGATCTGCCCCGCCTGCCAGACAGAAAACCCTGCGCTGGTTGCGGCGATGACGATCAGTGCCGCGAAGCCAATCACAAGTTTAGCGCGCAGATTAAGGGCGATCATGCTGAATTTCCATGTCCGGGAGCCGGCGGAATCTTCAAGCCGCAGGCTGAACAGGACGTTAAGTTTCCGGTTGCGGCCGGGTTTTGTTGCAACCTGACGCTGGGTGATCCGTAATGTTCCGGAAGACGTTCGCGTGCCGGTGCCCCTTTGCGCGCCATCACCGCGTAGCGCTGGCGCGCCACGGTCGCAGTCGCTATTTGAACGGGGTCAGCGGAGACGAGAAGCGATGATCCAGGGATTTGGGGTGAAGCCCCGGCACCGGACGGTCGGCGTGACGGTCGGCCGGGGCGCCGCGGCGGTGACCGTCGGCGGCGGCGCGCCCATCGTCGTCCAGTCCATGACCAACACCGACACCGCCGACATCGAGGCGACGGTGCGCCAGGTGGCGGCCCTCGCCCGCGCCGGCTCCGAACTCGTGCGCATCACCGTCGACCGCGACGAGAGCGCCGCGGCGGTGCCGCACATCCGCGAGAAGCTGATGCGCATGGGCGTCGGCGTGCCGCTGGTCGGCGACTTCCACTATATCGGCCACAAGCTGCTGGCCGACCATCCCGCCTGCGCCGAGGCCCTCGACAAGTACCGCATCAATCCCGGCAACGTCGGCTTCAAGGACAAGAAGGACCGGCAGTTCGCGATGATCGTCGAGAAGGCGGCCGAGTACGGCAAGGCCGTCCGCATCGGCGCCAACTGGGGCTCGCTCGACCAGGAGCTGCTCACCCACCTGATGGACGAGAACGCGAAGAGCCCCGAGCCGCTCGACGCCCGCGCCGTCATGCACGAGGCCATGGTGCAGTCCTGCGTCCTCTCCGCCGACCGTGCCGTCGAGATCGGCCTGCCGAAGGACCGCATCATCCTCTCCGCCAAGGTCTCCGCCGTGCAGGACCTCATCGCCGTCTACCGCATGCTGGCGGCGCGCTGCGACTACGCCCTGCATCTCGGCCTCACCGAGGCGGGCATGGGTTCGAAGGGCATCGTCGCCTCCTCGGCCGCCCTCGGCGTCGTGCTGCAGGAGGGCATCGGCGACACGATCCGCGTCTCGCTGACGCCCGAGCCGAACGGCGACCGCACGCTGGAGGTCAAGGTGGCGCAGGAGATCCTGCAGACCATGGGCATCCGCACCTTCGTGCCACTTGTGGCGGCCTGTCCGGGCTGCGGGCGCACCACCTCCACCCTGTTCCAGGAGCTTGCCCAGGACATCCAGGGCTTCATCCACGCCTCCATGCCCGAGTGGAAGACCCGCTATCCCGGCGTCGAGGCTCTGAACGTCGCGGTCATGGGCTGCATCGTCAACGGCCCGGGCGAATCGAAACATGCCGACATCGGCATCTCCCTGCCCGGCACCGGCGAGAACCCGGCCGCCCCCGTCTTCGTCGACGGCGAGAAGGTCACCACCCTGCGCGGCCCGACGCTCGCCGCCGACTTCAAGGCCATGGTCATCGACTACATCGACAAGCGCTACGGCGTCGGCTCCCGTCAGGCGGCGGAATAGGCCATGCAGTCCTGCATCGTCACCGGCGTGTCCTCGGGCATCGGCGAGGCGATCGCCACCGATCTGGTGAAGCGCGGCTGGCGCGTCTTCGGCACGGTGCGTCGCGCCGAGGACGGCGAGCGGATCGAGAATGATCTCGGCCCGTCCTTCACGCCGCTCGTCTGCGACGTCACCGACGTCGACGGCCTGTCGCGCGCCGCCGCGCGGGTGGCGGAGCTGCTCGGCGGCACCCCGCTCGACGGGCTCGTCTGCAATGCCGGCATCTCCCTGCCCGGGCCGCTGCTGCACCAGTCGCTCGACGAACTCGACCGGCAGTGGAAGGTCAACGTCCTCGGCCAGATCGCCACCGTCCAGGCCTTCGGCCCCCTGCTCGGCGCCCAGGAGGGCTTTTCCGGCCGCCCGGGGCGCATCGTCATGATGTCCTCGGTCTCGGGCAAGCTCGCCTGGCCCTTCGTCGGCGGCTATGCGGCCACCAAGCACGCGCTGGAGGCGGTGAGCCATGCGCTCCGCCGCGAGCTCATGCCCTTCGGCGTCGACGTGGTCATCGTCGGCCCCGGCCCGATCGCCACGCCCATCTGGGAGAAGTCGGCCGGCGCGGTGGAGAAGTCGCGCTACCAGGGAACCTTCTACGGCCCGCTGATCGAGCGCTTCGAGCGCGAGGTCCTCGCCCGCGCGAAACACGCCCTGCCGGCTTCCGCCGTGGCCGAGGTGGTGCACACCGCCCTCACGGCCGCGAGCCCGAAGGTGCGCTACACCATCACCCCGTCGCCCCTCATGAACTGGCTCCTGCCGCTCGCCCTGCCGGCCCGCTGGCTCGACCGGATCGCGGCGAAGAGGCTGGGTCTGACGCGCAAGGGCTAGGGTCGACAGGGCTGCACCAGCGCCGCCGCGGCTTCACCTCTCCCCGGCGGGGAGAGGTGAAGAAGCGCGCCATGCCCCACCACCCGTCACCCCCGGCGAGGCCGAAGGCCGAGGGAAGGGGGTCCAGGAGGGACAGGCAACAGGCGTCGGGGGCAGCGTTCGGCGGCCCCGATCCCTCTCCCCCTCACCCGCCTCGCTGCGCGCGTCGACCTCTCCCCGCCGGGGAGGGGTGAAGCAGCGCGCCGCACGCCACCACCCGTCACCCCCGGCGAGGCCGAAGGCCGAGGGAAGGGGGTCCAGGAGGGGCAGGCAACAGGCGTCGGGGGCAGCGTCCTTGCAACCCCTGGATCCCCTTCCCCTCGCTGCGCTCGGCCGGGGATGACGGGCGCTACGCGCTCCGAAGCGCTCGCATTTGTCGGAGGAGCGTCGGTGACTGCGCTTCTTCGGGAAGCGCAAGCACCCTGACCCTCAGCGGAACAGCAGCGACGACAGCTTGCGCCGGCCGGCGAGCGTCGCCTCGTCCATCGGCCCCCAGGCCTCGAAGAACTGGACGAGCTGTTTCCGCGCGCCGTCCTCGTTCCAGGTGCGGTCGCGCCGGAAGATCTCGAGGAGGTGGTCGGTCGCCTCCTCGCGCTTGCCCTGGGCGTTGAGCGCCACGGCGAGGTCGAAGCGGGCCTGGTGGTCGGCCGGGTTCTGCGCCAGCTTGTGCTCGAACTCGTGGATGGGGCCGAGATCGGCCGCCTGTTCGGCGAGTTCGAGGGCGGCGCGGGCGGCGGCCACCGACTTGTCGTTCGCCTTGTCGGCCGACACCTGCTCGAGGATCGCCTTGGCCTGGTCGAGGTCGCCGGTCTCCACCGCACAGCGGGCGAGGCCCGCCAGCGCATGCAGGTTCTCCGGCTCGGCGCCGAGCACCTGGGCATAGATCTGGGCGGCACCCGCCGCGTCGCCGTCCACCAGCGCCGCGTCGGCGGCGGCGAGGATTTCGGCGACGTCGGGGCTCACCTTGCCGCCCACCAGCTTGTCGATGAAGGCCTTCACCTGGCTCTCGGGCAGGGCCCCCATGAAGCCGTCGATGCCCTGGCCCTTGTCGAAGGCGATGACCGCCGGGATCGACTGGATGCCGAGCTGCCCGGCGATCTCCGGGTGCTTGTCGATATCCATCTTCACCAGCTTCACCTTGCCCTTGAAGGACTGCACGACCTTCTCGAGCACCGGGGTGAGCTGTTTGCAGGGGCCGCACCAGGTGGCCCAGAAGTCGACGAGGACCGGCTGCTTCTTCGATTCCTCCAGCACGTCCTTCACGAAGTCGCGGGTCGTGGTGTCCTTGATGAGGTCGCCGGGCGCCGCCGCGGCGGCGGCCGGGGCCGGTGCCGGGGCCGCCTGAGGCGCCATGCCGCCGAAGCTGCCGCCATAGGAACCGCCGAAGGACGCGCCGAATTTCGCGCTGCCGTTGCCGCTCATGGACATCTCCCTCGCGCGGGAGCCCCCCGGGGTCGCCGCGCATGCACCGTTTCAGTCGTCGCATAGATGGCCGCTCGGGCTCAAAATGCAACGCCCAATTGGTCGCGCGCCCGTCGGCGTCCGCCCTTCGGCCTCCCCCGGAAGGCCGGTCGCCGTCGCCTTGACTGTCGCCGGCCCGGCTTTAGCGTTCCGCGGAAAGCATGGGGCCGCCGAAGCGCGGCCGGGGAGGACGACGTGACCAGAAGCGGCCCGCTTGCCGGCGTGACTATCGTCGAGTTCCAGGGCCTCGGCCCCGGTCCCTTCTGCGCCATGATGCTGGCCGATCTCGGCGCCGACGTCATCCGCATCGACCGCGCCGGCAGCGCCGCCTGGAACGCCGGCGACGCGCTCGGCCGCGGCCGCCGCTCGGTGGCGGTGGACCTGAAGAAGCCCGGCGCCGCCGACCTCGTGCTGAAGATCCTCGAAGGCGCCGACGCCCTGCTGGAGGGCTTCCGCCCCGGCGTCATGGAGCGCCTCGGCCTCGGGCCCGACGTCTGCCTGAAGGCCAATCCGCGCCTCGTCTACGGCCGCATGACCGGCTGGGGCCAGGACGGGCCCTACGGCCCGGCACCGGGCCACGACATCAATTATCTCGCCCTGTCCGGCATGCTCTGGCCGCTCGGCCCCGCCGACCGCCCGCCCGTGCCGCCGCTCAACCTCGCGGCCGATTTCGGCGGCGGCGGCATGATGCTGGCGCTCGGCATGGTGGCGGCGCTCTACAGCGCGAAGAGTTCGGGCAGGGGCCAGGTGGTGGACGCCGCCATGGTCGACGGCGCCGCCGTCCTTGGCACCATGATCTTCGGCATGATCAACGCCGGCACCTGGAAGGTGGCGCGCGAGGCCAACATGCTCGACGGCGGCGCGCCCTTCTACGGCGTCTACGACACCGCCGACGGCAAATATGTCTCCATCGGCTCGCTGGAGCCGCAGTTCTACGCCGAGCTTCTGAAGGGCCTGAACCTCACCGATCCGCGCTTCGCCAAACAATGGGACAAGGCCATGTGGCCGGACCTGCGCGAGGCCATCGCAGCGACCTTCCGGTCGAAGACGCGCGACGAGTGGACGGCCCTGCTCGACGGCCGCGAGATCTGCTACGCGCCGGTGCTCGATCCGCTGGAAGCCGCGGCCCATCCCCACAACGTCGCACGCGGCACCTTCGTCCAGACGCCGGAGGGGCCGATGCCGAAGCCGGCGCCCCGCTTCTCCGGGACACCCACCGAGGCGGCGCCCGCCGCCCGCGGTCCCGGCGCCGAGACGCGCGCCGTCCTCGCCGCCGCCGGCCTCTCCCCCACCGACATCGACGCGGCCTTCGCATCCGGCCTCGTCGCCGAAAGGACCTGAACCATGGCCGTCATCTACGAGGTCTCCGAGGGCATCGCGACGCTGACCCTCGACCGCCCCGACCGTCTCAACGCCTTCAACGACGACCTCGTGCGCGGCGCGCTGAAGGCGATCGCCGAGGCCAGGGTCGATCCCGCCGTCAAGGCGCTGGTGCTCACCGGCAACGGCCGCGGCTTCTGCGCCGGCGCCGACCTCGCGGGCGGTCTCGCGCCGACCGGGGAGGGGGTCAACGCCGCCATGCGCGACCTCTACAACCCGCTGATCCTCGCCATCGACGACTTCCCCAAGCCCACCGTCGCCGCCATCAACGGCGTCGCCGCCGGCGCCGGCGTCGGGCTCGCGCTGTCCTGCGACATCGCGGTCGCTGCGCGCTCGGCGTCCTTCGTCCTCACCTTCGGCCCGCAACTCGGCCTCGTTCCCGATCTCGGCGTCACCTGGTTCCTGCCGCGCGCCATCGGCCGCGGCCGGGCCCGGGCCCTCGCCCTCCTCGGCGACAAGCTGCCCGCCGAGAAGGCGGCGGAATGGGGCCTGGTCTGGACCTGCGTCGACGACGCGGAGTGCCTGTCGACGGCGCGCGCCCTCGCGACGCGGCTCGGCCGGGGCTCGGCGGAAGCCTTCTTCGAGATCCGCCGGCTGATGGACCGCGCCGAAACCAGCGACCTCGCCTCGCAGCTCGACGCCGAGCGGGAGACCCAGATCGGCCTCATCGTCAAGCCGGCCTTCATGGAGGGCGTGCGCGCCTTCCTTGCGAAGAAGGCGGGCTGACACGGGCGCTGAACGCCCTATCCTCCTGGCAACGATCAGGAGGAACGCCGGAATGACCGACACATTCGACGACATCATCGCCGCGGCGCGCCCGGTCATCGCCGCCGCCCCCGTGTGCGACGCGCTGGACGAGCACGGCCTTCACCACCAGATCCTGCCGCCCTCCATCCGCCCGGTGGACGACGGCACGGTGCTGTTCGGGCCGGCCCGCACCGGCGGCTACAAGGTCATCTCCGGCTTCGTCGAGGGCATCTACGACCTCGAAATGGCGCTCGTCGACGACCTGAAGCCCGGCGAGGTCTGCGTCATGGCCACCGGCGGCAATACGGACATCGGCCCCTGGGGCGAGCTCCTCTCCACCCGCGCCCGCCATCTGGAGGCCGCCGGCTTCCTCACCGACGGCGCCGCCCGCGACGTCGTCGCCATCCGCGCCATGGGCTTTCCGGTCTTCACCGCGGCCCTCTCGCCGGCCGATACCCAGTATCGCGGCATGATGGTGGAGAAAGACGTGCCCATCACCATCGGCGGCGTGTCGATCGCGCCCGGCGACGTCCTGGTCGGCGACGTCGACGGCGTGGTGGTGGTGCCGCGGGCCCAGGCGCTCGCCGTGCTCTCCACCGCCATGACCAAGATCACCGGCGAGCGGCGGATGCGCGCCGACCTCGAGGCGGGCATGTCGCTCGCCGAGGCCTTCCGCAAGCACGGCCTCCTGTGAGGATCAGGCGACGCTGCTCAGCGTCGGCGCCGCGTCCTCGCCGGCCGGCTCGGCCGGGGCGTCGCCCCATCGCAGCTTCTTGTAGTTGAAGCCGCGCTGGATCGTCGGTTTGACGATGGCGAAGTAGGGCGAGATGTCGAAGTCGCGCGGCGCGTAGAGGGAGTGGTGGCGGATGTGCAGGATCTCCCGCCGCGCCGCCTGACCCTTTACCCGCTGCTCTCCGTCCTTCGCGCAGCGCTCCACCTTCGGCAGGATCGGATAGCGCACCTGCTCGAAGGCCTGGGCGATGAGCGTCGAGCAGATCGCCCGCGTCGGGTCGCCCGAGCCGAAGGCGATCATCCGCCGCCGCCACCGCACCGGGATCGGCAGGGGGATGAGGAAGCGCAGCATGTCGAGGATGTTCTTCAGGTCGTAGTCGAGGCCGATGCGCTCGATCATGAACCGGCAGGCCTGCTGCTGGTCGGCTTCCGTCAGCCCCACCGGCCGGCAGACGCGGGTGTGGAAGTCGCGGTACTTGGACAGCGGCGCCGAGATCACGCCGTCGCCGAGATAGGCCTCCACCAGCACGTGGGGCTCGCCGTCGGGTTCGCAGAGCCCCTGGATCGGACCGACATACATGGCCGCATGCGACCAGGTCGACTGGGTGAGATATTTGATGACGGCCGAAATACGCGTGTCGCCCTCGACCAGCAGGATGTCGCCGGGCCGCAGCGCGGCGCGCAGCGCGTTCGGGTCGCTCGGCGTGGTCGGCTCATAGCCCGGCGAACGCTTGTCCAGGATGGCGGCGATGCGCCGCCCCAGGGCGTCGAGAATGCGGTCTCCCATGGTGGTCCCTCCCCAGGGACGTCCTTGTTCGGACGGCAAAGTCTCTGTCGCGCCGGGTTGACAAGGGGTTCACGTTTGCGGTCCCGATCGCCGCGACGCTGCCATTTGCCTGTGATAGGCCTCGACCATGATCGGGAATCGCCCAGCACGATGAACGGACCGTTGATGACCCGGCGCCGCCTGCTCGCCGCCTCCGCGCTCGTCCCCGCAGCCCCGGCGCTCGGCCAGAACGCGCGTCCCGCGCCCGCCGAGGCCGACGTGGTGGTGGTCGGCGCAGGCGCCGCCGGCATCGCCGCCGCGCGCAAGCTCACCGCCGCCGGTCGCAGCGTCATCGTCCTCGAGGCCAAGGACCGGCCCGGCGGCCGCTGCATCGCCGACACCGTCAATTTCGGCATGCCGATGGATCTCGGCGCCCACTGGATCCATGCGCCGGAGGACAATCCGCTGGTGCCGCTGGCGCGCGCCGCCGGCTTCCAGCTCTACGACGATCCCGAGCGGGCGCGCCTCCTCGTCAAGGGCCGTCGCCCCCGCGAGGGCGAGTGGGAGGCCTATGCCTCGGCCCTGACCCGCGCCCAGCGCGCCATCCTCGATGCGGGTGAGGCCGGCCGCGAGATCTCGCTCGCCGCCGCCATGCCGACCAACCTCCGGGACTGGCAGGCGACGGTCGCCTTCCTCAAGGGGGCGTGGGATTCCGGCAAGGAGCTCGCCGACATCTCCTGCGTCGACTTCTACAACGCCATCGAGACCCGCGACCTCTTCTGCCGCCAGAGCTACGGCGCCATCCTGGCGAAGCTCGCCGAGGGGCTGCCGATCCGCCTGTCGACCGCCGTGACGCGGATCGACTGGTCGGGGCGGGGCGTCGTGGTGGAGACGCCCGCCGGCACCATCCGCGCCCGCGCCGCCGTCGTCACCGCCTCCACCGCCGTCCTCGCCGCCGGCACCATCCGCTTCGCCCCCGCCCTGCCGAAGCGCCAGGCCGACGCCATCGCGGCCCTCTCCTGCGGCGCCTACGAGCATCTCATCGTCCACCTGCCCGGCAATCCGATGGAGGCAGGGGCCGACGAGCCCTTCGTCGTCAAGGCCGACACCGCCGCCACGGCCAAGCCACTCGCCCGCATCGGCGGCTCCGACTGGTGGTATCTCGACATCGGCGGCAGCTTCGCCCGCGATCTCGCCACGGCGGGGCCGGCTCCCATGAAGGCCTTCGCGGCGGAATTCATCGGCAACGAATTCGGCCCGCAGGCGCGCCGCGCCATGGGCGAGGTCCACGTCACCTCCTGGGTGACCGACCCCTTCGTCCGCGGCGCCTGGTCGGTGGCCGGTCCCGGCGCCACGGGCCAGCGGCTGCGGCTCGCCGAACCCGTCGGCCAGCGCATCCACTTCGCGGGGGAGGCCACCGACGAGGGCCTGTGGGGCACGGTGGGCGGCGCCTTCGCCTCCGGCGAGCGGGCGGCCGACCAGGCTCTGCGCTGGCTGCAGCCGCCGGCCCGGTCCCGCCGCCGCGGCTGAGCCGTCTTAGCGGCTCGTTAACGTTAACGGATTATGACCCGGAGACTTGCCGCACGTCCTGTCCCGCGGAGTCCGTCATGCCGATCGCGTCCCTGTCTGTCCGGCCCCTCGTCCTGGTCGTCGCCCTCTCGGCCCTCGTCTCCGGCGGCTGCTCGCTGAGCGCCCGTTCGGGCCGCGGCGACATCACCGGCTCGGTGCGCACCGGCCCCTACAGCGAGCAGGCGGCCCGCAGCGAGATCGAGGGGCTGGCCTCGCGCTACCGGTCGAGCCCCACCGACACCGGCAACGCCATCCGCTATGCCCGCGCCCTGCGCGCCACCGGCCAGTCCGCCCAGGCGGTCGCCGTGCTGGAGCGCACCGCCATCCGAGAGCCGGGCAATCCCGTGCTGATGGGCGAGTTCGGCCGCGCCCTCGCCGATGTCGGTCGCCACGACCAGGCGCTGCAGGTGCTCGGCCGCGCCCACCGGGCCGACCAGCCGGACTGGCGCATCGTCAACGTCCAGGCCTCCATCTACGACCAGATGGGCCGGCCGCAGGAGGCGCAGGCGCTCTACACCGACGCCCTCAAGATCGCGCCCGGCGAGCCCTCCATCCTGTCCAATCTCGGCCTGTCCTATGCGCTCTCGCGCCAGCTCCCCCAGGCCGAACAGGCGCTGCGCCAGGCCGCCGCCCACCCCCAGGCCGACAAGCGCGTGCGCCAGAACCTCGCCCTCGTCGTCGGCCTCCAGGGACGTTTCGCCGAGGCCGAGGAGATCGCCCGCAAGGACCTGCCGCCCGCCGAGGCCGAGCAGAACGTCGCCTATCTGCGCTCCATGGTGACGCAGCAGAACTCCTGGGCGCAGATCCGCCAGAGCGAGCGCCGCGGGCAGGCCCAGCGCCCGGCGGGACAGACGCCCGTCGCCGCTCCCTCCGCCCCGCGGAGCTGAGGCCTGCATCGACGCACTCGGCTGATGCAGGGCGCCCGCCCAAACGAAAAAGCCCGGCGCTTTGGCCGGGCCTTTCCAACACCGATGGGCGAAGAACTCACTCCGCCGCGAGCTGCACGGCAGGGGCAGCCGCCTTCACGTCCGCGTCCACATAGGGCTCGAACTTGGCGAAATTGTCCTGGAACATCTGCACCAGCTTGCGCGCCGTCGCGTCGAACTCGGCTTTGTCGCGCCAGGTCTTGATCGGATAGAGCATGTGCGGCGGCACGCCCGGCACCGAGGTCGGCACCGCGAAGCCGAAATAGGGGTCGCGGCGGAAGTCGGCGCGGTTGAGCGAGCCGTCGAGGGCCGAGCGCAGCAGCAGGCGCGTGATCGAGATCGGCATGCGGCGGCCGACGCCGTGCTTGCCGCCGGTCCAGCCGGTGTTCACCAGCCAGCAGTCGACGTGGTGCTTGGCGATGAGCTCGCGCAGCAGGTTGCCGTATTCCGACGGATGGCGCGGCATGAAGGGCGCGCCGAAGCAGGTCGAGAAGGTCGGCTGCGGCTCGGTGACGCCCTTTTCCGTGCCGGCGACCTTGGCGGTGAAGCCGGAGAGGAAGTGATACATCGCCTCCGCCGGGGTCAGCTTGGCGATGGGCGGCATCACGCCGAAGGCGTCCGCGGTCAGCATCACGATGTTCTTCGGATGGCCGGCGCGGCCGGTCTCCGAGGCGTTGGCGATGAAGTGCAGCGGATAGGCGATGCGGGTGTTCTCGGTCTTCGAGCCGTCGTCGAAGTCGGGCACGCGCGACACCGGATCGATGACCACGTTCTCCATCACCGAGCCGAAGCGCTCGGAGGTGGCGTAGATCTCGGGCTCGGCCTCGCGGGAGAGCTTGATCGCCTTGGCGTAGCAGCCGCCCTCGAAGTTGAAGACGCCGTCCTTGCCCCAGCCGTGCTCGTCGTCGCCGATCAGCGTGCGCGAGGCATCCGCCGAGAGCGTCGTCTTGCCGGTGCCCGACAGGCCGAAGAACACGGCGACGTCGCCGTTCGGACCCACGTTGGCCGAGCAGTGCATGGGCATGACGTGCTGCGGCGGCAGCAGGAAGTTGAGCATGGTGAAAACGCTCTTCTTCATCTCGCCGGCATAGGAGGTGCCGCCGATCAGCACGATCTTGCGGGTGAAGTCGCAGGCGATGACCGTCTCGGTGCGCACGCCGTACTTCTTCGGGTCGGCCTTGAACGAGGGCAGGTCGACGATGGTCATGTCCGGCACGAAGGCGGCGAGATCCTCGCGTTTCGGGCGGATCAGCAGGTTGCGGATGAACAGGTTGTGCCAGGCATATTCGGTGAAGACGCGGGTCTTCAGCCGCGTCGTCGGGTCGGCGCCGCCGTAGAGGTCCTGGGCGAAGAGCTCGCGGCCCTTGGCATGCTCCAGCATGTCGGCCATCAGCAGGTCGAAGGCCTCCGGCGAGATGGCGCCGTTGTTGTCCCACCAGACGGTCTTCTCCGTCGTGGCGTCGCGCACCACGAACTTGTCCTTCGGCGAGCGGCCGGTGTGCTGGCCGGTCTCGGCCACCAGCGGGCCGCCGGCGGAGAGCTTGGCCTCGCCGCGGGCGATCGATTCCTCGACCAGTTGCGGCTCCAGATAGTTCCAGTGCAGGGCCTTCAGCCCCGAAAAGCCGAACGCTTCGGCCCCATGCGCCTTGTTCCAGGTTCCGGTCTCGGCCAAGGAAGTCCTCCCCTCAGGGTCCGCGTCTCGGCGCTTGCCGCGCCTTGGAATGCCATGCAGTCAGGCGCCGGGTCCGGGGGGCCGCGGCGGAGGCAAACCCCGTAATCCAAAGGCTCTTTGCCGGCAAGCCCGACGGAGGGCTGATCGACCTCCCGCGCAGAGCTTTTTCGTCAACGGCGGCGGCCCGCGGGAGGTTCCCTGCGACCGGCGGCCCTTGCCTTTGCACGCGCGAGGGACCATGAGGCCGCCATGACCCGCCCCGACCGCACCCTGCGCACGGCGGCCGACCTCGTCGCGGCCGGCCTGATCGCGCCCGCCGCCGCCGCCGACGCGGCGCGGGTGGGCGAGCGCTACGCCGTCGCCGTGACGCCCGCCATGGCGGCCCTCATCGCCGCGGCCGGCGGCGCTGACCCCGTCGCGCGTCAGTTCCTGCCCGATATCCGCGAACTCGACAGTCGCCCCGAGGAGCGCGCCGACCCGATCGGCGATGAGGCCCATTCGCCGCTGCCCGGCATCGTCCACCGCTATCCGGACCGCGTCCTCCTCAAGATCGTCCATGTCTGTCCGGTCTATTGCCGCTTCTGCTTCCGCCGCGAGATGGTGGGTCCCGGCGGCAAGGGGGCGCTGGACGAGGCCGAGCTCGCCGCGGCGCTCGCCTATATCGCGGCGCGGCCGGAGATCTTCGAGGTCATCCTGACCGGCGGCGACCCCTTCGTGCTCTCCGCGCGGCGGGTGCGGGAGCTCACCCGCGCCATCGCCGCCATTCCCCATGTCCAGGTCATCCGCTGGCACACCCGGGTGCCCGTCGTCGCGCCGGAGCGGGTGACGGCCGATTTAGCCCGCGCCCTGCGCGCGGCCGGAAAGGCGGTCTATGTCGCGATCCACGCCAACCATAGCAGCGAGTTCACCCCCGCCGCCTGCGAGGCGCTCGCCCGGCTCGCCGATGCCGGCATCGCCCTCGTCAGCCAGTCGGTGCTGCTGCGCGGCGTCAACGACGACCCCGACACCCTTGCGGCCCTGATGCGCGCCTTCCTCGCCAACCGGGTGAAGCCCTATTACCTGCACCATCCCGACATGGCGCCGGGCACCGCCCATTTCCGCCTCTCCGTCGCCGAGGGGCAGGCGCTGATGCGCGCCCTGCGCGGCCGCCTCTCCGGCCTCGCCCAGCCGACCTACGTGCTCGACATCCCCGGCGGCGAGGGCAAGGTCCCCGTCGGCCCCGCCTATTTCGGCGACGGCGAGGTCGCCGATTGGCGCGGCGCGCGCCACCCCTATCCCCCGGTATCGACGAAGGACTGACCCATGGACGTGAAGGATTCCAACGGCGCCATCCTCAAGGACGGCGACAGCGTCACCATCATCAAGGATCTCAAGGTGAAGGGCACCTCGGTGACGCTGAAGCGCGGCACGCGGGTGAAGTCCATCCGCCTCACCGACGACCCCGACGAGGTCGAATGCAGCGTCGACAAGGTCAAGGGCCTGGTCCTGCGGACGGAGTTTCTGAAGAAGGCGTGAGGGCATCCGCCCTGGCGCTCTGCAGGTCGCAAGTGCGTCCTTCGAGGCTCGCCGCCGGACGATGCCGACGCATCGCCGGGCGCTCGCACCTCAGGATGAGGGGGGATGTGCCTGGCATGTCCCGCCGGGTCGTCGGCTGACGACCGAAGTGCCGGTCACAACCCCCCTCATCCTGAGGTGCGAGGCCGGAACGGCCGAGCCTCGAAGGACGCACTTGCCATGTGCAGCGCGCCTCCGCATCCGATCGGCCGTCACCCCCGGCGAGCCCGAAGGGCGAGGGAAGGGGGTCCAGGGCCGGCGCGCATCCGCCTTGAACTCTCCCCCTCACCCGCCTCGCTGCGATCGTCGACCTCTCCCCGCCGGGGAGAGGTGAAGGCAGCGCTTCGGTCCCTGCCCTCACCCCTTCGGCTCGGGTCGGTGCTTGCCGCCCGGGCCCTGGCCACGCCGATAGACCATCACAGTCCGCCTGAACGTGATCACCACGTCGCCCGCCTGCGTGTAGCCCTTGGTGCGCACGGTGAGGATGCCGACCTCCGGCCGCGAGCCGGAATCGCGCTTCTCCAGCACCTCGCTCTCCGAATAGATCGTGTCGCCCTCATAGACCGGGGCCGGCAGGCGCACCTCGTCCCAGCCGAGATTGGCGAAGACGTTCTGGCTGATGTCGGTCACCGACTGTCCCGTCACCAGCGCGATGGTGAAGCAGGAATTGACCAGCGGCTTGCCGAAGCCGGTCGCCGCCGCATAATTGGCGTCGAAGTGCGGATGGGCGGTGTTCTGGGTGAGCAGCGTGAACCAGATGTTGTCGGCCTGGGTCACCGTGCGCCCGAGCGGGTGCTTGTAGACGTCGCCGATTTCGAAATCCTCGAAGAAGCGGCCCTGCCAGCCCGGTTTCACGCTCATGCCGTCGCTCCCGCTGTCGCGGCGCGCCGGCCGCATCGTCGGCCCTTCATGGAAGAGCTGGACTGTCGCGGCAAGCCCGCCGATCAGGCGGGGGCACGCGCCTCCGCCATCTCCACCGCCCGCTCAACCGTGATCGCCTCGGGGGTGAGGCGGCAGCGATAGGCGAGCATCTCGACGCCGCGCGCCCGCGCCCGGTCGAAGGCCCTGCCATAGTCCGGGTCGATGTCGCGGGCGAGGGCGAAGCGTTCGGCCCCGCCATACTGGATCAGGAAGACCATCACCGCGCGGTGCCCGGCCTCCGCCATGTCGCCGAGCTCGTCGAGATGCTTCGCCCCGCGCGTCGTCACCGAATCGGGAAACTCGGCGAGGCCCGGCCGGCGCATCAGGTGGACGTTCTTCACCTCGACGTAGCAGTCCGGCCGGCCCGGCCCGGTCAGCACCATGTCGACGCGGCTCGCCCTGCCATAGGTGACCTCGCGGCGCAGCCTGTCGTAGCCGGCGAGCGGCGCGATCGTGCCGTCGCCGATCGCCTCCTCCACCAGCGCGTTGGGATGGGCGGTGTTGATGCCGACCAGCTCCGGCCCGCGGCCGAACTCCGCCTCCACCAGCTCCCACGACAACGGGAGCTTGCGCGCCGCATTGGCCGAGCGCGACAGCCAGACCCGGTTGCCCGGCGCGTTGAGGCCGAGCATGGCGCCGGGATTGGCGCAATGGACGGTGACGGCCTCGCCGGTGTTGAGCACGACATCGGCCAGGAAGCGCTTGTAGCGCTTGATGAGTCGGCCGGGGACGAGGGGGGTGGGGAACTTCACGAATACAACTCAGGATAAGTTTTGTTATTGTCAGACAATCGTCCCGGGAGGGAGGCGGCTTCGATGAACAGCACATTGTCTACCGTCGTGCAGGTTCTGAAACCGCCCCTCGATCTGCTCGCGGACGTGGGCAAGCTCAATCCCGGATTTACGTCCATCGCCGTAATGCTGCCCATCCTCGCGGCCGCCATGGCGGCGGCGCTCAGCTATTTCGACAACGACCCTGCGACGGCCTTCCTCATAGGTGTCGTCGCCGCCGCCTTCTTGATCTTGCTGCTCGTCGTGTCCGCCATCGCCAAGGGCATCCCCGATTTGACGGCCACCATAGTCTGGTTCGTCCGGTTCGTCCTGATGATGTTCGCCCTCGTGCTGGCGGTCCTGTTCACGTCGGTGGTCTTCGCCTGGCCTCGCGAGCCCCATTGCATCTTCACCGTCAAGCGTGACGCCGCATGCGCGGCCGTCGGCGCCGTCACGGCTCCGTCGACGACAGCCCCGTCCGCCGGCGCTGCGCCTCCCCCACAGGCGCAGTGGGAAGACTATCGGGTGTTCCCCCACTATCTGGGAACCGACCTCACCAAGGTCGACGCTCTCCGCCGGACCCTGGTCGGACGTGGCTGGTCCGTCCAGCGCCCGGAGGACATGGAGGGAAAGCTGCGAGGGTCGTGGAACGAGATCCGGGTCAATGCGGAGATGGACCGCGCTGCGGCGGAGCGACTGGCCAACGACGTATCGACCGGCCTCGACGGGCGACCGATCCGAATCCGTATCCATCCGAGGGTGCGAGTCGATCGACCCGAGATCTGGATCAGCAACTGACCGGGTGTGAGCTGCCGGAGCACGCCTCCCGAACCTTCTTGCTGACTGGTGCGTCCACGGCGGTGGCGGCTGCCTAGGCCCCGCCTTCCGACAGCGCGACGCCGTCCCCCGCCGACAGCGCGGCGCCGTCGCTCTCGTCCTTCAGCTCGACGCCGGTGAGGCGGCGGGCGAGGGCCTCCTTCATCAGCCACACCGCCTTGAAGGCGGCGATGCCGGGAGACAGGCCGGCGCCGTGGACGTTGGAGATGCAGTTGCGCTCGCCGTCGCTGCGACCCGGCCGCGGCCCGTGGGTGAGGTAGAGGCCGAGGCTGTCGGGCGAGGAGAGGCCCGGCCGTTCGCCGATCAGCACGAGGGCGAGCCGCGCGCCGAGGATCTCGCCCACCTCGTCGCCGAGGGCAACGCGCGCCTGCCGCGCGACGACGACGGGGCCGAGCCGCCAGCCCTCGCGCTGAACCTGCGGGAGGAGCGCCGCGACGACGGCCGCCGCATGGGCGTGGACGGCGCTGGAGGACAGGCCGTCGGCGATCACCAGCGCGAGGTCCACGGGGTCTGCGGCATGGTCCGCGAGCCCTGCGCGGCTCGCCCCGGAGAGGCGGCGGCCGAGATCGGGCCGCAGAAGATAGGTCTGGCGCGTGTCGGCGGCGCTCTCCACGATCACCGTGGCAGGTCCCAGCGCGGCGATCTCGCCGGCCACCCGTTCCGCGTCGAAGGGCATGTGGACGGCGTCCCGCGCCGTGGCATGGGCGAGGGCGAAGCGCAGCGTCTGTGCCGTGGTCTGCGCCGATCCGGTGCGGCCGAGGCCGATGCGCGCCGGCGTCAGTGCCGCGAGCTCCTGCCAGATCGCCCGGCTCATGCGGCGAGGCCCGTCATCTGCGCCAACAGCGGCGCGTTCTCCGCCCGCGGCGTCAGCCTTCCGTCCGGCCCGGTGATGCCCTGGCGGCGCAGCCAGTCCTCGAATTCCGGCGCCCGCTTCAGGCCCAGCACGTCGCGGATGTAGAGCTGGTCGTGAAACGAGGTGGACTGGTAGTTCAGCATCACGTCGTCGGCCCCCGGCACGCCCATGATGTAGGTGACGCCGGCCGCCCCCAGCAGCGTCAGCAGCGTGTCCATGTCGTCCTGGTCGGCTTCGGCGTGGTTGGTGTAGCAGACGTCGCAGCCGAGCGGCAGGCCCATCAGCTTGCCGCAGAAATGGTCCTCGAGGCCGGCGCGGATGATCTGCTTGCCGTCATAGAGATATTCCGGGCCGATGAAGCCGACGACGGTGTTGACCAGCAGCGGCTCGTAGGCCCGCGCCACCGCATAGGCCCTGGCCTCCAGCGTCTGCTGGTCGACGCCGTGATGGGCGTCGGCCGACAGGGCCGATCCCTGGCCTGTCTCGAAATACATGACGTTGTCGCCGAGCGTGCCGCGCTTCAGCGACCGGCCGGCCTCGAGGCCCTCCTTCAGCACGGCGAGGTCGATGCCGAAGGAGCGGTTGGCGGCTTCCGTCCCCGCCACCGACTGGAACACGAGGTCGACCGGCGCGCCGCGCTCGATGAGCTGGATCGAGGAGGTGACGTGGGTCAGCACGCAGCCCTGGGTCGGGATGTCGAAGCGGGCGATGATCTCGTCCAGCAGCTTCAGGAGGTCGGAGAGCGCCGCCAGGCTGTCGGAGGCCGGGTTGATGCCGATGGTGGCGTCGCCCGTGCCGTAGAGCAGGCCGTCGGCGATGGAGGCGGCGATGCCGCGGGCATCGTCGGTCGGGTGGTTCGGCTGCAGGCGCACCGCCATGGTGCCGGGCAGGCCGATCGTGTTGCGGAACCGGGTCACCACCCGGCACTTGCGGGCGACGGCCACGAGGTCCTGGTTGCGCATCACCTTCGAGACGGCCGCCGCCATCTCCGGGGTGATCCCCGGCGCCAGCGCCGCCAGGCGTTCCGTCGTCGCCGCGTCGGAGAGCAGCCAGTCCCGAAAGCCGCCGACGGTCAGGTGCGAGACGGGCGCGAAAGCCGCGGCGTCGTGGCGATCGAGAATGAGCCGCGTCACCTCGTCGGTCTCGTAGGGGACGAGGGGCTCGCTGAGGAACAGCCTCAGCGGCTGGTCGGCCAGCGCCATGCGCGCCGCCACCATCTCCTCGGCGGAGGTCGCGGCGATGCCGGCGAGCTGGTCGCCCGAGCGCAGCGGCGTCGCCTTGGCCATCAGGTCGGCGAGATTCCGGAACACGTGGCTGTGCCGGCCGACGGTCTGGCGGAAGGTCATGACGCAGTGCTCACGGGCGCGGCTCCGGTGCGGCTCACAGGTCGGGGTGCTCCTCGACGAAGAGCGTGTGGCTGACGACGCCCTCGCCCTGGTCCCAGAGGTGAAGCATGAACTGTGCCGGCTCGCGCTTGAATCGATAGGGCGCGGCGGGGTCGAGGTCGAAGTCCATGGCGTGGGAGGCCGAGGGCGCGAGGCGGATCGGCACGCCGGCGATGCTCGCCTGGATGGCGCGGTGCACATGGCCGCAGAGGATCGCCTGGGTGCCCGGATGGGCGGCGAGCAGGGCGGCGAGTTCGGCCGTGCCGCGCCTGAGACCGATGGCGTCCATGGCGGCGAGGCCGGTCGTGAAGGGCGGATGGTGCATGACGATCAGCCGCTCCCGCCCCTGCGTCTCCCGCAGCCGCTCCTCCAGCCAGGCGAGGCGGCGCTCGCAGAGTTCGCCATGGGAGGCCCCGTCGGGGGCGAGCGTGTCGAGGCCGATCACCACGCCCGCGCCGAACGCCCGCATGCTGCACAGGAAGCCGCCCGCGATGGTTCCCGTCGCCTCCGGCAGGGCGGCGGCCATGGCCTCGCGCACGTCGTGATTGCCGGGGACCGCCAGCATGGGCAGGCCGATCCGCGCCAGCCGCTCGGCGAGGATGGCATAGACCTCCGGCGTTCCCTCCTCGGCGAGGTCGCCGGAGACCACCAGCAGGTCCGGCCGCGGGCGCAGCGCGGCGAGCCGCGGCACGGCGCGGTCGAGGGCGGCGAGCGTGTCGAAACGGCCGGCGAAGAGGGTGCCGGGGCGGACGATGTGGGTATCGGTCAGGTGGGCGATCAGCATGGGCGGCATCGGCGGGCATCAGGCGGCGGGAATCGCCGCACAGTGCGACGCGGCGGGCGGCAAGGGAAGCGCATGCCTGCCCGCTGCCGTCACCGGCCGCCCTCAGGCCACCTTGCCGCCGAGCTCGTCCTCGACATGGGCGCGGACGATCTCCTCGAAGCTCGTCTCCGCCCTGAAGCCGAGCTCCGCCGCGCGCTTGGCGTTGAAGCGCTGCGACCAGCCGGAGACGATGCGGATGATGAGCTCGTCCGGCTCGCGCCTGACCAGCTTCAGGGCCTTCTCGCCGCCGATCTTGCGCAGGGCCTCGAGCTGCTCGCCGACGGTTGCCACCACGCCGGGCATGGAGAGGTTGCGCCGCCAGCCGAGCTGGGCGGTGTCCATCGTCGCGGCATGGATGAGGAAGCCCACCGCCGAGCGCGGGCTCGCATGGGTGTGGACCACGTCGTCGCCCACCGGCAACACCGCCTCCATCCCCACCAGCGGCTCGCGGATGATGTTGGAGAAGAAGCCCGAGGCCGCCTTGTTCGGCTTGCCGGGGCGCACGCAGATGGTCGGCAGGCGGATGCCGACGCCGTCGAAGAAACCCTTGCGCGAATAGTCGGTGAGCAGCAGCTCGCCGATGGACTTCTGCGTGCCGTAGCTGGTCAGCGGCGTGTGGAAGAACTCGTCCTCGATGAACTCGTGGAACGGCGCGCCATAGACCGCGATGGAGGAGGTGAAGACGACGCGCGGATGGTAGGGCGCCTTGACGCCCTCCTGGCGGATCGCCTCGTAGATCTGCCGGGTGCCGTCGAGATTGATGCGGTAGCCCTTGTCGAAATCGACCTCGGCCTCGCCGGAGACGATGGCCGCGAGGTGGAAGATGACGTCCGGCCGCCCGGCGATCATCGGGCCGGCGGTGTTGGGGAACGAGATGTCCACCGCCCAGCTCGTCACCTTGCCGGCGAAGCCCGCGGGCTTCTCGGGCGCCACCACGTCGACGAGGGAGAATTCCGTGATCGCCTTGCCGCCGAGCGCGCCGTCCTTCACCAGCTTCTCGGTCAGCTTGCGGCCGACCATGCCGGCGGCGCCGATGATCAGGATGTGCATGGACGTGTCCTCTTCCGTTTTTCAAACGATTTGGACCGGAGGCTAGCGCGCTCCGCGGCGGCAGGGAATGGGGCAGGGGCGGGGGGCCGGGTTGCAGGATGCGGAGGGTCGCGACAGGCATCGGGTCCGCCCGCCGCGCCTCCGGTTCCCGCGACCGGCTCGCGGGTCATCCCGCCGGCATCCCGGCGGAGCGCCCCCTCAGGCGTAGAGGCGCTTGATGGCGTCGGCGTATTTCGCCTCGATGGCCTTGCGGCGCACCTTCATCGTCGCGGTCACCTCGCCGTCGTCGTGGTCGAGCTCCTTGTCGAGGATCTCGAAGCGGCGGATGTTGGCGACCTGGGCGAGGGTCTCGTTGGCCTTGTCCACCGCCTGCTGGACGAGCTCGACCACCTGCGGGGCCTGCGACAGGTTCTTGTAGTTGGTGAAGGCGATGCCCTTCATCTCGGCCCATTTGCCGACCGTCTCCATGTCGATCTGGATGAGGGCCGCGACATATTTCTGCCGGTCGCCGAAGACGATGCACTCCTTGATGAACGGGCTCGTCTTCACCGCATGCTCGATCTCGGTCGGCGACAGATTCTTGCCGCCGGCGGTGATCATGATGTCCTTCTTGCGGTCGATGATCTTGAAGTGGCCGCCCTGCATCTCCGCGACGTCGCCGGTGCGCAGCCAGCCATCGACGATGGTCTGGCGGGTGGCTTCCTCGTTCTTGTAGTAGCCCTCGAAGATAGTGGCGCCGCGGGCCATGATCTCGCCGTCCTCGGCAAGCTGGACCTGGGTGCCCTTCATGGCCTTGCCGACCGTGCCGACGACGACGTCGTCGGGCGTCTGGCCGAGGATGCCGCCGGAGGTCTCGGTCATGCCGTAGATCTCCACCAGCGGCACGCCGATGGTGCGGAAGAAGCGGATCACCTCCGGCGAGATCGGCGCCGCGCCGGTGAAGGCGATGCGGCAGCGGGTGAGGCCGATGGCGTTCTTCAGCGCCCGGAACACCGTGACGTAGGCGAGGCCATACTTGGCCCTCTCGGCCAGTGACCAGCTCGACCGCGGCTTGTCGGCGAAGGGCTCGCAGAGGTCGAAGGCGGTCTTGTAGAGCCATTTCTGCACGGGGCGCGCCTCGTACATCTTCACCCGGATGCCCGAATGCATCTTCTCCCAGATGCGCGGCACGCCGAGGAAGCTGGTGGGCGCGACCTCGCGCAGGTCCTCCTGCACGGTGCGGAGGGATTCGCCGAAATCGACCCGGCTGCCGGCATAGAGCGGCGCGAAGACGGTGGTTGCCTGCTCCGCCACGTGGCAGAGCGGCAGGTAGGAGAGCGCGGTCCAGCCGGTGCCGATGCCGTAGCGGTCGAGGAGGCCGTTGGCGCCGGCGCGGATGTTGCGGAAGGAGAGCATGGCCCCCTTCGGCTTGCCGGTTGATCCGGATGTATAGATCAATAGAGCAATGTCCGAGAGCCGGTGATCGCGCATCAGCTCGTCGACGATGCCCGGGTTCTTCTCGTACTCCGCGCGGCCGAGGGCCTCGACCTCGTCGAAGGTCATGACCAGCCCCGGCTCGTAGCCGGCGAGGCCGCGGTCCTCCAGGGCGACGATCTTTTTCACCTTCGGCAGGTCGGCGCGGGCCTCCACCACCTTGTCGATCTGCTCCTGGTCCTCGCACACGACGATGGTGCAGTCGGCATGGTCGAGCACATAGGCCACCTCGTTGGAGGGGCTGGTGGGATAGACGCCGACGGTGACGGCGCCGAGCACGCCGGCGCCCATCTGCGAGAGCACCCATTCGATGCGGTTCTCGGAGATGACGCCGACATGCCCCTTCGGTTCGAGGCCCAGCGCCCGGAAGCCGAGGGCGACGTGGCAGGAGCGCAGCCAGTATTCGGCATAGGTGGTCGGCCGCCAGATGCCGAAGCGCTTCTGGCGCAGCGCCACCTCGTTGCCGCGCTCGCTCGCGTGCTTCTTCAGCATCTGCACCACCGAGAGCGGCGGCAGGGCGGCGGCGGGATCGGCCGCGGCGGGGCTCGCCGCCTCGCGGGCCATGTCGAGCGGAAGGACGGTCGCGGTCATGACAGCCACCTCTTGCGCCTCTTGTAGTGCTTGATGTCGCGATAGCTCTTGTGGGCGAGGCCGAGATAGAATTCCTGCACGTCTCGGTCGGCGATCAGCTTCTCGGTCGGCCCGTCGATGACGATGCGCCCGGTCTCCATGATGTAGCCGTAATGGGCGATGGAGAGGGCGACGGAGGCGTTCTGCTCGACGAGCAGCATGGAGACGCCCTCTTCCCGGTTGATGCGGGCGATGATGGAGAAGATCTCCTCCACCAGCAGCGGCGCGAGGCCGAGGGAAGGCTCGTCCAGGAGGATGACGCGGGGCTTGGCGACGAGGGCGCGGCCGATGGCCAGCATCTGCTGCTCGCCGCCCGACAGGTAGCCGGCAATGGACTTGCGCCGTTCCGCGAGGCGCGGGAAGTAGCGGTAGACGATGTCGAAGTCCGGCGCGACGTCGCGGCCGGTCAGCGCATAGGTGGCGGCGGTGAGGTTCTCCTCGACCGTCAGGTCGCCGAAGATGCGCCGCCCCTCCATGACGTGGAACAGGCCGCGGCGCACGAGCTTGTGCGGTGCGTTCTGCTCGACCGTCTCGCCGTCGAAGCTGATGCGGCCCTCGGTGACCAGGCCGTTCTCCATGGGCAGCAGGGCCGAGACGGCCTTCAGCACGGTCGACTTGCCCGCGCCGTTGGAGCCGAGCAGGGCGACGATCTTGCCCTTCGGCACGGCGAGCGAGAGGCCGCGCAGGGCCTGGATGGCCTTCGCGTAGACCACCTCGATATTGTTCACCTCGAGAATGAGGTCGCCGGTCGTCGCCATGAAGCCCTCGGGCGCTTGCGGATGCGAAAATGGCGGGGCGACCGCGGCGCGGCCGCCCCGGCCGACGTCAGGAGCTGGCGGAGATGGTGATCCAGTCGGAGGCCGGCTTCAGCATCTTGTCGGCGGCGCTGTACTGGTAGACGCGGCCGTGCGGGAAGGAGTTGCCGGTCATGGTGATCGGCACGCCGACGACGCCGCCCGTGTCGTAGTTCTTGATGGAGCGGGCGTGCTTCATCATGTTGACCGCGTTCAGCTCCTCGTTGGCTGCGAGGGTGCGCTTCAGCACCTCGACGGCCAGCATGGCGTTGGTCCAGCCCTGGTAATAGGCGTGGGTGCGGGTCTTGCCGGCATTGGCTGCGCGGATCGCGTCGATCTGCGTGCCGGTGGCGGCGGGGTCGAAGTTGTAGGCGGAGACGCCCATGTAGCCGTCGGCGGCGGCGCCGGCGCGGTTCATCAGCACGGTGTCGGTGGAGTAGAACGTGCCCATGAACTTCGAGGTCATGCCGGCTTGGCGGGCCTGGGCCATGAATTCCGGAATCGGCTGCAGCACGTAGCCGTGGAAGATGACGTAGTCGGGGTTGCGGCGGCGGATCTTGAGGACGTCGCCGGAGACGTCGACCGAGCCCGGCTGGGTCACGATCTTCTCCACGAGGTTCAGCTCGAGGCGCTTGGCCTCGGCCTCGCCGGCGGCGATGGGATCGCGGCCGAACTCGGTGTCGGAATGGACGAAGACGACCGAGGCGCCCTTCTTCTGGCTGGCGATGTAGCGCAGCAGCACGCGCATCTGGTCCGAATAGTTCGGGCCCGGGATCCACTGGTTCGGGAAGGCCTGCGGGTTGTCGATCTCGGAGGCGAAGGAGGCGCCGGCCATGACCGTGGTGCCGCGGCGGTTCAGCTCGGGGTTGATCGCCTTCTGGAAACCGGTCGAGTCGCCGAAGAAGACCGGCGTCTGATGCTGCGAGGTGATGCGGGTGAAGATGGCGACGGCGTTGTCGACGCGGTAGCCGGAATCCTCGTTGACGTAGCGGATGCGACGGCCGGCGACGCCGCCGTTCTTGTTGACGAACTCGAAGTGGTCGCGGCCGCCCTCGAAGCCCTCGACGCCGGCGAAGGCGAAGACGCCGGACATCGGGTTGGCGGCGCCGATGACGAGTTCGGGGGCCTGGGCGAAGGCGCGGCCGCTCGCCGTCGAGACGAGGGCGGCGCCGAGGCCGAGCTGGTGGAATGCACGGCGGGAAAGACGGGTCATGGGTGTCTCCTCAGGGGTTTCGGGTCCGCCTTGGCGGCGGTTCTTGTCGTGTTGGGCTCACGTCCTGAACGGCCAGAGGGCGAAGTAGCGGCGCGTCCTGCGCCACATCTCCGCGAGCCCCATGGGTTCGAAGATGAGGAAGCCGATGATGAGCAGGCCGAAGATGATGTTGCGGACCGGCGCGAGGTAGATGGAGGCGTCGGGGAACCACGGCACGAGGGCCGTCGCCGACAGCTTCAGGAATTCCGGGATCAGCGTCATGAAGACGGCGCCGAAAATGCCGCCGACGATGGTGCCGGCCCCGCCGACGATGACGGCGGCGAGGAAGAAGATGGAGGCGAGCGCCGGGAAGCTCTCCGGCGTGACGACGCGGAACAGATAGGCCCACAGGCCCCCCGCCACGCCCGCATAGAAGGACGAGATGGCGAAGCTCATCAGCTTGTACTTGAACAGCGAGATGCCGATGATCTCCGCCGAGATGTCGCGGTCGCGGATGGCGATGAAGGCGCGGCCGACGCGGGTGCGGAAGAGGTTCTTGGCCGCCAGCACCATGACGACGCAGATGGGCATGACCAGCCAGTAGAGCCGGTCCGGCGTCGCCATCTCGATGCCGGCGATGCGGGCGGTGGGAACGTTGAGGCCCCGCAGGCCGCCGGTCACCGGCGTCCAGTTGAGGAAGACGAAGCCGAGGATGACGGAGGCCGCCAGCGTCGCGATGGCGAGGTAGAGCCCCTTGATACGCAGCGAGGGGAGCCCAACGAGATAGCCGATGCCGGCGGCGACCGCGCCCGCCAGGACGAGGTTGAGCAGCACCGGCGTGCCGAAGCGGCCGTCGAAGAAGGCGACCGTGTAGGCGCCCACCGCCATGAAGGCGGCGTGGCCGAGGCTGACCTGGCCGGTATAGCCGGTGAGGATGTTGAGCCCCGTCGTGGAGATGACGTTGATCATCACCAGCACGGCGAGGAACATCCAGTAGTTGGAGCCGTGCAGCGGATAGAGGACGAGGGCGGCGAGGAGCAGGCCGAACCAGACCTTCTGGGTGTCGGTCTTGAACAGGCCCTCGTCGGCCGCGTAGCTCTCCTTGGCGGTGCCGACGCGCATTACACTGCCCCCCGCATGGCGTTGCCCGAAAACCGGTTCCCACTTTTCGGCGCCATGCTCACAGTCTTTCGATCTCATGCGTGCCGAAGAGGCCGTAGGGCCTGACCACCAGCACGACGAGCAGGATGGAGAAGGTGGCGAGGAGCTTGAACTCGCCGCCGAGGAAGCGGCCGACCATGGCCTCCAGCCAGCCGATGAAGAGGCCGGCGATGAGGGCCCCGAGGATCGAATCGAGGCCGCCGACGATCACCACGACGAAGACCGAGAGGCCGAACAGGCCCATGGCCGAGGAGATGCCGCCGACCGAGCCGACGAGGATGCCGGCGAGCGCCGCGACGGTGGCCGCCAGCATCCAGGAGAAGGAGAAGACGCCGGGCACGTCGATGCCGACGGAAGACGCGGCGGCGCGGTCGGTGGCGGTGGCGCGCAGCGCGATGCCGCCGCGCCAGAAGGAAAAGACGGTGATCAGCACCGCCATGGCGGCGGCGGCGATGAGGAAGGAATAGGCCGTCTTCGAGGGAATGAAGGCGTCGGCGATGATGATCGGTTGCGAGGGCAGGAACTCGGGCAGGCGGCGCGGCTCGGCCGACCAGATGAGCTCGACGACGCCGATCAGCACCGAGGTGAGGCCGATCGTCACCATGAAGACGGAGACCGGATTGTCCTTCAGCAGCGGGCGGATCATGGTCCGCTCGATGACGCCGCCGATGGCGGCCGAGACCGCGAGCGTCAGCGGCACCGAGGCCCAGATCGGCAGGGCGAGACCCGCCGAGAAGCCGTAGAAGACGAAGGCGCCGATCATCAGCATCTCGCCGATGGCAAGATTGATGACCTTGGTGGCCTTGTAGATGATGACGAAGGCAACCCCGGTGAGCGCCATCAGCGAGCCGGTGCCGAGGCCGGCGAGGCTCGTCTCGACGACGTCGATGAATTCGATCGCCATCACGCCACCTCGCCGATCGGGGCGCTGCCCTCGGCCACCCGGCGCGGATCGCCCGAGGAACCGAGATAGGCCTTGATGACGTCCGGGTTGTTGCGCACCTCCTCCGGCGTGCCGGCGGCGATGCGGCGGCCGAAGTTCAGCACGCAGACATGGTCGGAAATGTCCATGACCATGCCCATGTCGTGTTCGACGAGCAGCACGGTCACGCCCCACTCCTCGCGCACGTCGAGGATGGCGCGGGCCATGTCCTCGGTCTCCTCGCGGTTCATGCCGGCGACCGGCTCGTCGAGCATCAGGATGCGCGGCCGCATCGCGAGGGCGCGGGCGAGCTCGACCTTCTTCTGCAGGCCGTAGGGCAGGATCGCCACGGGAACGTTGCGGATGTGGTCGAGCTCGAGGAAGTCGATGACGTCGCGCTCCACCTCGGCGCGCAGCTCCATCTCCTCGCGCCTTGCCTTGCCCCAGTAGAGAAAGGCGTCGAACACCCCCGTGGTCAGGTGCGCGTGGCGGCCGAGCTTGATGTTGTCGAGCACCGTCATGCCGCGGAAGAGCGCGATGTTCTGGAAGGTGCGGGCGAGTCCCAGCTTCGCCCGGTCGCGGGCGGGAACGGCGGTGATGTCCTCGCCGTCCAGCTTCACCGTGCCGGTCTTCGGCGTGTAGAAGCCGGAAATCGAGTTGAAGGCCGAGGTCTTGCCCGCGCCGTTCGGGCCGATCAGCGCGGTGATCGAGCCGGGGGCGACGTGAAGATCGATGCCGTCGAGCGCCTTCACGCCGCCGAACTGCAGCGAGAGATTCTCCACGTCGAGACGAGCGGCCGGAGGCCGCACGGGCGCGGCCGAATGCTGTGGCGACACCGCCAAGTCCTCCCCTGGGGCGCCGTGCGGCTTCAGCCGTCTTCGACACCGATGCGTTCCTTGACGGGAGCGGGTCCCGTTCGGCTCAGAACCTACGCATGGGTACGGCGAGGTCAATGCGATCCGGCGCCAAATCGGCCGGATTCAGCCCTTCGGAGGATGGCGAAGCGTCGCAGCGGCGCGAAATCGGCCTGTCCGTCTCCCGTTCGGGAGAGGCTCGCCCGGCGCCTCCGCGCCCCATCGGACGAACGGCCGCTAGCCGGCTCTTGCCAGCGCCCCCGCGCTCGTCCCATGATCCCGCACCATACCGGACCGCAGACGTCCGGATCGCCGAGAGAAACGCATCGTCAGGGAAGGAGGCGCACCATGTCGGAGCGCGCAAAGGATTTCGTGGTCACGCGCCGCATCGCGGTCGCCGGCCTCAGTGCCGCCGTCATGGCTCCCTGGGTCTCGAAGGCCCAGACGCTGAAGACCGAGTACAAGCTCTCCGTCGTCGGCAACCGGCCCATCGCCCTGTCGGAAGGCGCCTTCCAGTGGGCGGAGATGGTGACCCAGCGCACCAACGGCCGCATCAACGTCAAGGTCTATCCCGGCTCGCAGCTCGTCGGCGGCGACCAGACCCGCGAGCTCGTGGCCATGCGCCAGGGCATCATCGACTTCACCGTCTCCTCCACCATCAACATCTCGCCGCAGGTGCGCGAGATGAACCTGTTCTCGCTGCCCTTCCTGATGCCGAACCACAGGGCCTTCGACGCCATCGTCGGCGGCGAGGTCGGCCAGATGCTGTTCAAGGTGATGGAGAGCCGTGACGTGGTGCCGCTCGCCTGGGGCGAGAACGGCTTCCGCGAGCTGTCGAATTCCAAGCGCCCGATCCAGAAGCCGGAAGACCTGAAGGGTCTCAAGATCCGCTTCGCCGCCGGCGCCATCTTCGCCGACATCTACAACGGCCTCGGCGCCAACCCGGTGCAGATGTCCTTCGCCGACCTGCAGCCGGCGCTCTCCACCGGCGCCGTCGACGGCCAGGAGAACCCGGTCAACCTGTTCCTCGGCCTCAAGATGGACGCGCTGGCCCAGAAGCACATGACCATCTGGAACTACTGCGTCGACGCCGGCCTGTTCCATGTGGCCAAGCCCGTCTGGGACACGTTCTCGGCGGCCGACAAGGAGATCGTGCGCGAGAGCGCGCGGGACGCCGCCAAGGTCCAGATCGGCGCCACCCGCAAGGGCCTCGGCGTGCTCGACCCCAACGACAAGTCCTCGCTCGAGGAACTCGCCAAGCGCGGCGTCGCCACGGTGACGCTGTCGGCGGAGGAGAAGCGCGCCTTCGCCCGGGCCACCCGCCCGGTCTTCGACAAGTGGGCGGCGCAGGTCGGCGCCGACCTCGTCAAGAAGGCCGAGGCCGCGGCCAACGCCGCGAGCTGACCTTCGACCCTCCACACGCGACGCAGCCGGTGGGCCGCCGGCTGCGTTCTTCTGCCGAAAGCATCCCGCCTTGCCCGTCGACCGCGACCCCACGGCGCCGCCGCCGTCCCCGAAGACCCGCGTGCCGCTGCGGCTCGAGGAAATCCTGATCGCCGCCGCCATGGCGGCCATGGCCCTCATCACCTTCGGCAACGTGGTGGTGCGCTATCTCACCAACGTCTCCTTCGCCTTCACCGAGGAATATTCGGTGGTGCTGATGGTGGTGGTGACCATGATCGGCTCGTCGCTCGCCGTCGCCACGGGGCGGCACATCCGCATCGGCGTGCTGGTCGACGCCATGTCCCCGGCGCGCTGGCGGGCCTGCGAGATCGCCGCCCTGGTCCTGGTGATCGTCTGCTTCGGCATTCTCCTCGTCCATGGCGGGCGCCTCGCCTGGGACGAATACCGCTTCGAGGTCCTCTCGCCCGGCCTCGGCAATCCGCAATGGCTCTACACGGGCATGCTGCCGCTGCTCTCCATCGCGGTGATCGCGCGGGCCGCCGGCCGCATCCTGCGTCTCGCCCGGGGCGAGGACGCATGACCGCCTTCATTCTGTTCGCCGCCTTCGCGGTCATGCTCATCGCCGCCGTGCCGGTCGGCGTCTCGCTCGGCCTCGCCGGCGCGCTCGCCATCTGGCTCGCCGGGCAGAGCATCATGGCCATGCCCACCAACGTCTATGCCGGCATCGCCAAATACCCGCTCATCGCCATCCCGATGTTCGTGCTGGTCGGCGCCGTCTTCGACCGCACCGGCGTGGCGCTGCGGCTGGTGCGCTTCGCCACCGCCCTGGTCGGGGCGGGGCGGGGCGCGCTCGCCACCGTCTCGGTGCTCGTCGCCATGGTCATCGGCGGCATTTCCGGCTCCGGCCCGGCGACGTCGGCGGCGGTCGGCCAGGTGGTGACGGATTCCATGGTGAAGGACGGCTATCCCCGCGCCTTCATCGCCTCGACGGTGGGCGCGGCGGCGGCGACAGACATCCTCATCCCGCCCTCCATCGCCTTCATCATCTATGCGGTGATGGTGCCCGGCGTCTCGGTCCCGGCCATCTTCGCCGCGGGCATGATCCCCGGCATCCTCGCCGGCCTCGCCATCATCGTGCCGATCCTCGTCATCTCCTGGCTGAAGGATTTCGGCGGCAAGACCCGCACCACCAGCGATGCGCTGACCATCTGGGGCACGTTCAAGGAGGCGATCTGGGGGCTGATGGCCCCGGTCATCATCCTCGGCGGCATGCGCATCGGCGCCTTCACGCCGACGGAGGCCGCCGTCATCGCCGTCGCCTACGGGCTGTTCATCGGCTTCTTCGTCTATCGCACCCTGACCCTTCGCGACGTCTACGAGATGCTGGTGGAGGCCGGCGAGCTCTCCGCCGTCATCCTCATCGTCGTGGCGCTCGCCTCGGTCTTCGCCTGGTCGATCTCGACGCTCGGCATCGTCCAGCCCATCGCCGACGCCATCGTCGGCCTCGGCCTCGGCGGTGCGGGGACGCTCGCCCTGCTGGTCGTCCTCCTCATCATCGTCGGCATGTTCCTCGACGGCATCTCGATCTACCTGATCCTGCTGCCGATCCTCATCCCCATCGCCAATTCCTTCTCCTGGGACCTGGTCTGGTTCGGCGTCATCCTCACCATGATGATCGCCATCGGCCAGTTCACCCCGCCGGTGGCCGTCAATCTCATGGTCTCCTGCAAGATCGCGCGGGTGCCGATGGAGGCGACGATCCCCTGGGTGATCTGGATGGTCGCCGCCATGACGCTCGCCATGGCCATGGTAGCGGCGGTGCCGGACCTCGCCCTGTGGCTGCCGCGGGCGATGGGGCTCTAGCCGGGCGACCTGACGAGCGGTTCATCCTTGATGCACTGCGGAAAATCCACCATTGTCCGCCGGTCGGCTGCAACCGGCTGCGGCACAGGTTCACCAGAGGCCGTCGAGGCCCGCTGAGAGGCGAATACGCGATGAGTTCAAAGGTCTATTCCTCCGCCAGGGAGGCCCTGGCCGGCCAGATCAAGGACGGCATGACGATCATGTCGGGCGGCTTCGGCCTCTGCGGCATTCCGGACGTGCTGATCGAGGCGGTGCGCGATTCCGGCGCCAAGAACCTCACGGTCATCTCGAACAATGCCGGCGTCGACGGGGCCGGGCTCGGCATCCTGCTGGAGACCAAGCAGATCGCCAAGATGATCTCGTCCTACGTCGGCGAGAACAAGCTCTTCGCCCAGCAGTTCCTCTCCGGCGAGCTGCATCTCGAGTTCAACCCGCAGGGAACCCTCGCCGAGCGCATCCGCGCCGGCGGCGCCGGCATCCCCGCCTTCTTCACCAAGACCGGCGTCGGCACGGTGATCGCCGAGGGCAAGGAGGTCCGCGAGTTCGACGGCGAGACCTATGTGATGGAGCGCGGCCTCTTCGCCGACATCTCCCTCGTCCACGCCTGGAAGGCCGACAAGGAGGGCAACCTCGTCTTCCGCAAGACCGCCCGCAACTTCAACCCGATGATGGCCACCGCCTCGCGCATGACCATCGTCCAGTGTGAGCACCTGGTCGAGGTCGGCGAGATCGACGGCGACGCGATCCATACGCCCGGCATCTTCGTGAAGCGCATCGTCCACGTGCCGAACGCGGCGAAGCGCATCGAGCAGCGCACCACCCGCCCGAAGGCGGCCTGACAAGGAGACGAGACCATGGCCTGGACCCGTGACCAGATGGCCGCCCGCGCCGCCAAGGAACTGCGCGACGGCTTCTACGTGAACCTCGGCATCGGCATTCCGACGCTCGTCTCCAACCACATCCCCGCCGGCATGAGCGTGCAGCTCCAGTCGGAGAACGGCATGCTCGGCATGGGCCCCTTCCCCTTCGAGGGCGAGGAGGATCCCGACCTCATCAATGCCGGCAAGCAGACGATTACCGAACTGCCGACCACGAGCTATTTCTCCTCCTCCGACAGCTTCGCCATGATCCGCGGCGGCCATATCGACCTGTCGATCCTCGGCGCCATGCAGGTGGCCGAGAACGGCGACCTCGCCAACTGGATGATCCCCGGCAAGATGGTGAAGGGCATGGGCGGCGCCATGGACCTGGTCGCCGGCGTCAAGAAGGTGGTCGTCGTCATGGAGCATTCGGCCAAGGACGGGCCGAAGCTCCTGAAGCGCTGCAATCTGCCGCTCACCGGTGCCGGCGTCGTCGACCTCGTGATCACCGACCTCGGCGTCTTCGCCATCGACAAGAAGGGCGGCGGCGGCATGACGCTGCTCGAGATCGCCGAGGGCGTGACCCTCGACGAGATCAAGGCCAATACCGAGGCGAGCTTCGCCGTCGCTCCGGGCCTCGCCGCGGCCGCCTGACGACCCGCCGAGGCGACGGGAGGCCGCAGCGGCCTCCCGTCCGCCGTTGCCATTGCCGCGCCGCGTCATGCATGATGTCGGGCCGGGTTGCGGCCATCGAAATGCCATGTCGCCTGTTCATGGTCCGGCATCTGCAGGATTATGACACCTCATGGTCCGCCCTATCGGGGGCGGCCAGGCCGGGACCGGGACCGCTGCCCTTGAGCCTTGCTCCACCCATCCGCCGGATCGCGATCGCCGTCGGCGCCACCCTGCTGGTGCTGGCGGGGACCCTGGCGCTCGTGCCGGTGCTGCTGCCGGTGGAGACGGTGCGGCGCACGGTGGTGGCGGAGCTGAGCGAGCGGCTCGGCATGCCCGTCGCCATCCACGGCGACATCGCCGTCTCCGTCATCCCGCAGCTCTCCATCCGGCTCGCAGACGTGCGCTTCGGCGAGGGCGACGCCGGCACCGGCGAGCCGCCGGCCCGCGCCGAGGCGGTGGTCGGGGCCCTGCGCCTGCTGCCGCTGCTGTTCGGCAGCGTCGCGGTGTCGGACTACACGCTGATCCGGCCGAGCATCGCCGTCCAGGTCTCCGCCGACGGCGCGTCGAACTGGGACAAGGCCTTCGAGCGGCTGCGCGAGGCGACGCGGCTGCGGCGCACCGGCCTCACCGACTTCCGCATCGCCGACGGCACCGCCACGGTGAACGACGCCAAGAGCGGCCAGCGCTTCGACATCACCGGCATCGAATTCGCGGTGTCCTGGCCCGGCGCCGACCGGCAGGCCAACGTCTCCGGCAAGCTCACCGTCAACGGCGAGCCGATGGAGGTCAACGCCATCGTCGCGCGGCCCCAGGCCCTGTTCGTCGCCGAGCCGACGGGCCTCAAGATGCGCTTCGCCTCGGTGCCGCTGCGCGGCGGTTTCGAGGGATCGCTGACCAACGGCGACACCGTCACCGCCTCCGGCGCCCTCACCCTCGAGGGCCCGTCCCTGCGCGGCTTCCTGCGCTGGATCGGCCAGAACCCCGGCATCGGCCCCTCGCTCGGCGCCTTCGCGCTGAAGGGACAGGTGGAGGTGCTGCCGAACTCGCTCGCCTTCACCAAGGTCAATGCCGAGCTCGACGGCAACGTCGCCGACGGCGCGCTGTCGGTCAGCTTCGAGGGCACCCGTCCGCAGGTGCGCGGCACGCTGGACACCGGCCGCTTCGTCGCCACCACCTATTTCCGCGACCTCAACCTGGCGCCCGAGTCGGGCCGCGGCTGGAGCCGCCGCCCCATCGACCTCTCGGCGGTCTCCACCATCGACATCGACCTCAGGGTCTCGGCGCGCGAACTGATCGTCGGCGGCGCCCAGTTCGGCCGCTCCGCCGCGGCGCTGACGGCGCGCAACGGGCGTCTCGCCGTCACCCTCGGCGAGGCGCAGGCCTATGGCGGCCTGCTCAGCGGCGCCCTCGTCGTCTCCCCGGCCGGCGACGACATGGACGTCCGGGCCTCGCTGACGGTGCAGAAGGGCCAGCTCGGCCTCGGCCTCGGCGAATGGTTCGGCTTCCGCCGCCTCGACGGCACCGCCAACATCCAGCTCGGGCTCGAGGCGCGCGGCGGCAGCATGGCCGAACTCGCCCGCACCGCCAGCGGCCAGATCACCCTCACCGCGGTGGAGGGCGCCGTCCACGGCTTCAACGCCGAGGCCATCCTGCGCCGCCTCGAGCGGCGGCCGCTGTCCATCGTCGGCGCCGACGCGCGCTCCGGACGGACCCCCTACGAGCGCATCGCCGCCACGGTGCGGGTGGTGGGCGGCGTCGCCACGACCACCGACATGACGCTCGACGGGCAGATGGTGCGGGTGAACGTGGAAGGCTCGGCGCAACTGCCGACACGCGAACTCGAGATGCGCGGCATCGCCACGCTGAAGCGCACGGCGAGCGCCACGCCGCGTCCGGGGGAGGGCGATTTCGAACTGCCCTTCGTCGTGCAGGGGTCGTGGGACGATCCCTTCATCCTGCCCGATCCGCAGATCCTGATCCGCCGGTCCGGTGCCGCCGCGCCGCTGCGCGACATCACCCGCGACCGCGACGCGCTGCGCGCCGTGCTCGACGCCATCAACCGGCAGGCGGGCTTCGACGGCGACCCGGCGCCGGTGCCGTCCAGCTCCTCCTACGCCCCCTATCCCCCGCTGCGGCCGCGGAACTGACGCCGGCTAGCTCCACTGCGGCGTGGAGCTGTGCCAAGCTCTGCTGCCCCAAGCCTGCCTGAGTCGCCATGCCTCCTGCTCCCGTTCCGTCCTTCCCTTCGCGCCAGGCCTTCCGCGCGACCGGCCTCCGGCTGCTCGCCCTGGCCGTGGTTCTCGCGGGGCTCGCCCTCGGCGCCGGGCCCGCGGCCCTCGCCCAGCCGGCGAGCCCGCCGGCCACGACGCAGGCCGCTCCGGCACCGCTCCTGCCGGCTGCCGCCGCCGCGCAGGCGGCGCTCGATTCGGCGCGCACGGTGCTCGATCAGGTGGAGGCCGCGCTGGAGCGCCAGCTCGGCGACGGCGAGCTCTCCTCCCTGCGCGGCCGCCTGGAGCCGGTACGCGAGGCGCTGGGCGAGGCCGTCCGCCAGCTCGAGCCGCGCCTCGCCGAGGCGCGCGACCGTCTGAACCAGCTCGGGCCGAAGCCCGCCGAGGGGGCGACCGAATCGGCCGATGCCCGCCAGCAGCGGGAGGAGCAGACCCGCATCGTCGGCGAATTTGATTCGCGGGTGAAGGCGCTGAAGGTGCAGCAGGTGCGCCTCGACCAGCTCGTCGAACGCATCACCGACCGGCGACGCCAGCTCTTCACGGCGCAGCTCTTCGAGCGCTCCGTGCCCATCGTCGATCCGCGCTTCTGGATTCAGCTCTCCGAGGCCCTGCCGCGCCTCGGCCTGTCGGCGCGCTATCTCGCCGAGGACTGGTGGCATCACCTCACCGAGGTCGCCGGCTACAGCCGCATCGCCGCGGCCCTCGGGCTCGGCGTCATCGTCGCTTTCGTGCTGTTCTGGATCTACCGCCAGGCCCGCCGCTACGGGCTCTACGCCACGCCGGCGGACATCCCCGCCTCGCGCCTGGCGGCGGTGAAGGCGGCCATCCGCACCGCGCTGGAGCGCTCGCTGGTGCTGCCCATCCTGGCGGCGAGCCCGCTGCTCATCATCGAGAATTTCGACCTCATCCTGCCCCGCGCCCAGCCCATTCCCTGGGCGCTCTTCGTCGCCGTGCTGATCGTCTCCGTCACCCGCGGGGTCATGCAGGCGGTGATGGCGCCGGGGGCTCCGGCCTATCGTCTGGTGAAGCTCCCCGATCCCTTCGCCGAGGCGGTGTTCTCCTCGGTGCGGATGGCGGCCTGGATCCTCGCCACGACCACGGTCGCGCTGGCCTTCGCACGGGTGATGATCGCCCCGGTCGCGGTGACGGTGTTCATCACCGGGCTGACCGCCATCGGCATCTGCGTCGTGGTCTTCCTGTTCCTGCGCGGCACCACCGAACACCCCGTCGAGAGCGAGGACGGCGGCGTGCCCGAGGCGAGCCCGGCGATCACGCCGCAGCCCTGGGCCTGGACGCGGCCGGCCCTGTGGATCGCCATCACGGCCATCACGGTGGCGCTCGTCGCCGGCTTCACGGCGCTCGCCGCCTTCCTAGCCAGCCGCATCGCCGCCGCCGTGGTGATCGCCGCGGTGACGGTGATGGTGCTCGCCTTTCTCGACGCCGTCATCGCCGAATGGTTCGGCCCGACGACCGTGCGCGGCCGTTCGCTCTCCGCCGCCATCGGCATCCGGCCCGACAGGCTCGACCTGATCGGCACGCTCTTCGCCGGCGCCCTGCACGTCATCGTGCTGACCACCTCGGCCCTGGCCGTCTTCGGCCCCTGGGGCTTCGGCGGCGCGGGAGCCTCGCTGGAGGACGCCTTCTTCGGCGTGCGCTTCGCCGAGATCAGGTCGCTGGCCGTGACGATGCTCGGCGCCAGCGTCATCCTCGCCATCGGCATTCTGCTGGTGCGCGCCGTCATGGGCTGGCTGCGCGAGAAGGTGCTGCCGCGCACCGGCATGGATTCCGGCCTGCAGAACTCGGTGGCGACCATCGTCGGCTACGCCGCCTTCGCGCTGGTGGCGAGCCTGGTGCTGCGGCAGATCGGGCTCGACCTCTCCAACATCACCATCATCGCCGGCGCCCTGTCGGTCGGCATCGGCTTCGGCCTCCAGTCGATCGTGCAGAACTTCGTCTCGGGCCTCATCCTCCTGGCCGAGCGGCCGATTCGGGTCGGCGATTCCATCGTGGTGAAGGGCGAGGAAGGCCATGTCCGCAAGATCTCGGTGCGCTCCACCGAGATCGAGACCTTCGACCGCGCCACGGTCATCCTGCCGAACGCCGAGCTCATCACCGGCGTGGTGAAGAACTGGACCCTGGCCAACACGCTGAGCCGCATCGCGATCCCGGTGCGCGTGGCCTATGATTCCGACCCCGACATGGTGCGCGACCAGCTCATCGCCGCCGCCTGCGAGAGCCGCTACCTCGTGCAGGATCCGCCGCCGCGGGTGTTCCTGATGCGGTTCGGCGACAACGGCCTCGAATTCGAGCTGCGCGGCGTGGTGACCAATGTCGAATATGCGCTGACGACCCGCTCCGATCTGCAGCTCGCGATCCTCTCCCGCTTCCGCCAGCACGGCATCATCATCGCGCCGCCGGTGCAGAGCGTGCAGACGAAGCCGGACCTGCCGCAAGAGGCGGCGGCGCCTTCGGCATCCGCGAAGGGAGAGCCGCCGGCGAAGGCCGAGCCGGCTCAGGCGAAGCCGCCGCGCTGAGGCCTCAGAACAGGCTGCGCAGGGTGTCGCGGGCCCGCACGAGCGAGCCGGTGACCGTCTCCTCGTAGGGCAGGCGCGGCAGCGGGATGCCGAAGACGGAGCGTCGCGCCGGGGAGGGCGCCGGAGCGGCGGTCGCCGTCATGGCGACGAGCTGGAGGGGCTCCCCGGGCGGGGAGGCCGCCGCCGGGGCGGCGGGGCGAACGGGGGGGCAGCGGGGCGCGCAGCCACGCTGGGCCTGCTGGACCTGCTGAACCTGCTGGGCCCGTCGGACGGGCGGCACCGGCACCACGGCCGGCAGCGGCGCTGCCGGGGGCACGAGATCCTCGGCCCTGGCTGCGGGCGCCTGGGTCGGCCAGACGAAGGCGGCATCGAAATCGACGGGTGTCGCGGGGCGGCTCACCAGGACCGCCTTCTCCTGCGGGGCGGCTGCCGGGGCAGGGGAGAGGGTCGCCAGCATCTTCGGCACGGCGACGGCGGCGCAGGCCGTGGCGAAGACCGAGACGACCACCTGGGCGGCCAGGCGGCGGCCACCCCGCGCAACCATTGCAAGCTTTCCAGAACTCAAGGGGGAGACTCCGCTGGATACCGAACCCGGCGCCAGTTGGCCGTGGGTTTGTGGCGGCATTCCGGACGGAAATGTTGCCGATTCAGCCGCGGGCGTAGCCGATTGTTTCTGCCGTGGCGGCCTCGGCCGCGCCGGTCCAGGCGCGGAAGGCCCGGTGCCCCGGCGGGGTCACGTGCAGGGCGCGACCCTGCGACGCCCGCCTCACCCAGCCCCGGCTGAGCGCATGGTCGAGGATCGCGCGGCCAAGCGCGCCGCCGAGGTGGGGCCGCCTCTCGCTCCAGTCGAGGCAGGCGCGGCAGAGCGGCCGGCGGCTCGCCTCCAGCGCCCCGGTGTCGATGCCCTCGGCGCGGAAGAAGCTGCGGCCGGCTTCGGTCAGGCTCACCCCGCCCTCCGCGGCCGCCAGGCGCCCGTCGGCGGCGAAGGCGTCGAACAGGCGCACGGCCCATTCGCCCGCCATGTGGTCGTAGCAAGTGCGGGCCTGGCGCAGGGCCGGGTCGCGCGGGCCGGGGCGCGTCCTCAGGCGCCCCGTTCGGGCGGCGAGCCCCATCAGCCCCTCCAGCACATGGGCGACGTCGGCACCCGACAGGCGGAAATAGCGATGGCGGCCCTGGGCCTCGACGAGAACGAGGCCCGCCTCGCCGAGCCGCGCCAGATGACCGCTGGCGGTCGGCGCGCTGACGCCCGCCTCGCGCGCCAGTTCGCCGGCGGTGAGGGCGCGACCGGCCATCAGCGCGCCGAGCATGTTGGCGCGCGCGGGGTCGCCCATCAGGGCGGCGACGGTGGCGATGGACGGACCTTCCTTCATGGGACGTCTCCTTCGGTCGCGGGATGTCCCGCAGCCTCGGACAGGCTACACCGGACGCGGTGCGATTGCTTCGGCGCGCACCGAAACGTCGGCCCCCCGAACCGGTGGATCGTCGCGGCCCTCGTCTCCGCAACCAGGACCCCCGCATGGCCATCCTCGCCGTCGCCACCGTCGTCTTCGTCCTCGCCGGCCTCGTCAAGGGCGTCATCGGCCTCGGCCTGCCGACCATCGCCGTCGGCTTGCTCAGCCTCTTCGTCACGCCGGCCCAGGCGGCCTCCTGGATGCTGGTGCCCTCGCTCCTCACCAATGTCTGGCAGGTGGCCGCGGGGCCGAACCTCTGGCCGCTCACCCGCCGCCTCGCCACCCTCCTCGCGGGAATCGCGGCCGGAACCTGGCTCGGCAGCGGCGTCATCTCCGGCGCCTCCGCCGGCCATGCCTCGGTGGCCCTCGGCCTCGTGCTGATCCTCTATGCCGGGCTGGGCCTCTCGCCGCTGCGGCCGCGGGTGCCGGCGGGCGCCGAGCCCTTCCTGTCGCCGCTGGTGGGGCTGATGACCGGCGTCGTCTCGGCCGGCACCGGCATCTTCGTCATGCCCTCGGTGCCCTATCTGCAGGCGCTGGGGCTGGAGAAGGACGACCTCGTCCAGGCCCTCGGCATCACCTTCCTCGTCGCCACCGTGGCGCTCGGCGTCGGCCTGTTCAGCGAGGGGGTGCTGGCGGGCGGAACGGCGCTCACCTCGCTGTGGATGCTCGCCCCGGCGCTCCTCGGCATGGCGCTGGGACAGGCGATCCGCTCGCGCATCAGCCCCGCGGCGTTCCGCACCTGGTTCATGATCGGGCTGATGCTCCTCGGCGCCCATCTGGCGGTGAAGCCGCTGCTGTGAGGGCAATGGCCCCGTCGTCCGTCACCCCCGGCGAGGCCGAAGGCCGAGGGAAGGGGGGCTAGGGGCCACGGACTGAAGCCGGCGGCGAGGGCTGGCAGGAGGTGCCGTCGAGGTGTGGGTTACCGACCCTGGATCCCCTTCCCCTCGCTGCGCTCGGCCGGGGATGACGGCGGAGGGTCGGGCGGGCGCGGGCACATGGCACAGCCCGGGTGTCGAGGGCGGCCTCGGGAGGCGCACAAACCTCACCGCGTCATGCCCGGGACAAGCCCGGGCAGGACCGAGAGAGCTGTGTCCGTATCCCATGCGCTGCACAGAGGAAGTGCGTCCTTCGAGGCTCGGGCCAGGGGCCCTCGCACCTCAGGATGAGGAGGGGAGAGACCTGCAGAAAGGCGCGTCGGGGCGGGCATCGCGTCCCGAAGGGCCACACACCACCCTCCTCATCCTGAGGTGCGAGGGAGCGCAGCGAGCGAGCCTCGAAGGACGCACGCGGCGGATGCAGGGCTTGCCTACCCCTCCAGCCATTCCCTGAGCTTGGTCACCCGCGGCTTCATGCGGCCGCCATCCACCGCGATGCGCAGGGCGCGGGTCTCGCCGACCATGACGACGAGGGACCGGCCGCGCGTCACCGCCGTGTAGATGAGGTTCCTCGCCAGCATCGCGTAGTGCTGCGTCGTCACCGGGATCACCACCGCCGGATATTCCGACCCCTGGCTCTTGTGGATGGTGGTGGCATAGGCGGGCATGAGGTTTTCCAGGTCCCCGAAGGAATAGGAGACCTGCCGGCCGTCGAAGAGGGCGACGAGTTCGCCCTCCTCCTGGTCGATGCGCAGCACCTGGCCGAGATCGCCGTTGAAGACGTCGCGGTCGTAGTCGTTGGCGGTCTGCATGACGCGGTCGCCGGCAGCATAGGTCCAGCCGTAGCGCTCGATGGAGCGGCCGGCCGGGGGATTGAGCACCTTCTGCAGCTCGACGTTGAGGTTGCGGGCGCCGAGCACGCCCTTGTTCATCGGCGCCAGCACCTGCACGTCGCGCATCGGGTCGAGGCCGAAGCGGCGCGGGATGCGCTCCTTGACCATCTCGATGATCTTGGCGAGGCCGCTCTCGGGCGTGGAGGCCTCGACCCAATAGAAATCGCTCTCCGCCCCCGCCGGCACGGCCTCCGGCATCTCGCCGCGGTTGATGCGGTGGGCGGTGGCGATGATGCGGCTGGCTTCCGCCTGGCGGAAGACCTCCGTCAGCCGTGCCACCGGCACCAGCCCCGAGGCGATGATGTCGGCGAGCGCCTGGCCGGGTCCGACGGGGGGCAACTGGTCGACGTCGCCGACGAGCAGCAGGCCGGCATCGGCCGGCAGCGCCTCGACGAGGGCGAGCATCAGCGGCACGTCGACCATGGAGGTCTCGTCGACCACCAGCAGATCGCAGTCGATGAGGTTCTCGCGACCGCGGGAGAAGGCGCCGAATTCCGGATCGATCTCCAGCAGGCGGTGGATGGTCTTCGCCTCGATGCCGGTCTGCTCGGTCATGCGCTTGGCGGCGCGCCCGGTGGGGGCGGCGAGCACGACCGACACGTCCTGGCGGGTGAGGAGCTTCAGGATCGTATCGAGCAGCGTCGTCTTGCCGACGCCCGGGCCGCCGGTGATGACGGACACCTTGGCGGCGAGAATGGTCGCCAGCGCCTCGCGCTGCGAGGGCGCGAGGGCCTTGCCGGTGCGCGCCTCGACGCGCGGCACCTCGGTGTCGAGATCGATCTTCCCCCAGGGCGGCGATCCCTTGGCGAGGTCGCGCAGCCGCTCGCCGATGATCTTCTCGGCCCGGTGCAGGTCCTTGAGGAACAGGTGCGGCTCGCCGCCGATGGTGTCGGCGACGAGGTTGCGGGCGGCCACCTCGGCTGCGGCCGCCTCCTCGATCCGCGCGGTGTCGCCGTCGAGCAGGCGGGCGGCCAGCGCCACCGCCTCCTCGCGCGGCAGGCCGGTATGGCCGTCGTCGCGCGCCTCCTGGAGGGCATAGGTGATGCCGGCGCGCAGGCGCTCCGGCGCGTCGCGGGCAAGCCCCAGCGACACCGCCACCTGGTCGGCGGTGAGGAAGCCGATGCCGCGCACGTCGCGGGCGAGGCGGTAGGGGTCCTGGCGGATGAGGCCGATGGCCTCGGTGCCGAGCGCCCGGAAGACGCGGGCCGCCTGTCCGAGGCCGAGGCCGTGCTCCTGCAGGAAGACGCCGAGGTCGCGGACGATGCGGTCCTCGGTCCAGCTCTCGGTGATGCGGCGGATGCGGGCATCCGTGAGGCCGACGATCTCCTTGAGCCGGTGCGGCTCGGTGTCGAGCACCTCGAAGGTGCGCTTGCCGAAGGCCTGGACGATCTTGTGGGCGGTGGCGATGCCGATGCCCTTGATGGCGCCGGAGGCGAGGTAGCGCTCGATGCCGTCCTTGGAGGCGGGCGGGGCGGTGACGAGGCGCGCCGCCTTGAACTGCAGGCCGTGGGTGCGGTCGTTCACCCAGGAGCCTTCGGCCGTCATCATCTCGCCGGCCGCCACCGCCGAGGTGGTGCCGACGATGGAGACCGGCTGCGGCTTGCCGCGCACGCGCACCTTCAGCACCGCGAAACCGGTCGCGGGGGAATGGAAGGTGACGCGCTCGATGGTGCCCGTCAGGGTCTCCAGCGGGCTGTCGGAGGACGGGGCGGCGCCCGCGCGCATGGAGGCGAATCGCTCTAAGAGAGGTGGATCGGGATCGGCCGGAAGCTAGAACGCCCGGCTGCCCGCGTCCACGCCGAACCGGCCGACCGAGCGCATCCATGGCCTTCGCCCTCGCCGACGTCTCCCTCGTCCAGGCGGTCCTCGTCGCCGGCACGGCCTTCGGTGCGGCGGTCGTCGGCGGCATGGCCGGCTACGGCACCGGCCTCCTGCTGCCGCTGGTGCTGGTGCCGGTGATCGGCGCCGAGAACGTGGTGCCGGTCATCGCCGTATCCTCCATGTTCACCAATGTCGGCCGCTTCGTCGCCATGCGCGAGGCGGTGGACTGGCGCGTCGCGGCGACGATGCTGCCGCTCGCCGTGCCCCTCGTCATGCTCTCGGCCTACGGCTTCACGCGGCTCGACACGCGCGGCGCCTCCCTCGTCATCGGCCTCATGCTGATCGTTCTCGTGCCGCTCAGGCGCAAGCTGGTGCGCATGGGCTTTCGCCTCGCCGGCTGGCAGCTCGCCCCGGCGGGCGGCGTCTACGGCCTCGTCACCGGCGCCTCCAGCGGCGCCGGCGTCATCCTCGTCTCCTTCCTCATGGCGGCGGGGCTGACGGGGAAGGCGGTGATCGCCACGGACGCCGCCATCTCCATCGTCATCGGCATCGCCAAGGCCGGCACCTTCGGCTGGAACGAGGCCCTGCCGACGCCCCTGCTCCTCTTCGCGCTGCTGGTGGGGCTCGCCACCCTGCCGGGCGCCTTCGTCGCCCGCGCCCTTCTCGACCGCCTGCCGGTGCGCCTGCACACGCTGATGCTGGAGGCCGTCATCGTCGTCGGCGGCGTCCTCATCGTCGCCCGCGGCCTCTTCGGCGCCTGATGCGCCAATCCGCGACGTCCGCCCTTGCAATCGGCGAAAGGCTCCCCATCTCAGGCTCACCGGCTGACGAGGCCTGCCCTTCCGGCGCTGTTCGGCGCGGATGTCTCCCTGCAAAGGGAACCATCCCCCCGCTGCGACGTTTGAGAGGCACGGCGGTTCTCCCGTGAACGTCATGCGCTGCCGACCGGCGGCGCGACGATCCGGCGAGCATCTCAGCCTGACGCGAGATCACCTCATCCAGCCGACCGCGGATGTAACGGCGGCAAGAGGGTGGTCCCGCGTCGACAAATTCTGTATGACGCGAACCCTGGCATCGAGCGGAAGATCCGCTTCGCCGGGGTTTTCTGCGCCCGGGCCGCGGCGCAACGACGGAGAAGCCACGCATATGGCGAAGGAAGACGTCCTCAATTTCGAAGGCAAGGTGACGGAGGTCATGCCCGACGCCCGGTTCCGCGTGGAACTGGACAACGGGCACATGGTCGTCGTCTACACCGCCGGCAAGATGAAGAAGAACCGCATCAAGACCCTGGTCGGCGACCGCGTGACGGTCGAGATGACGCCCTACGACCTCGACAAGGGCCGTCTCGTCTTCCGCCACAAGGGCGATGCCCCGCCCCCCGGTCCGCGCCCCGGCGGCGCCCGTCCCGGCGGTCCGCAGCGCCGGCGCTGAGCCGGTTTCTCCCGGCGCGGAGCCCTCCGCGCCCGACGGTGCCCGCCTCGGCGACCCGATGGTCGCCGCTTGCCGTTATGGGCCTTGCATGTCCGGCCGCCCCGCCCCCTCCCGTCCCGCGACGCTCGCCGGCTTCGGCGCCATCGGCCTGTGGGGCCTCCTGGCCCTGTTCACGGCGGCTTCGGGCACGGTCCCGCCCTTCCAGCTCACCGCCATGACCTTCGCCATCGGCGGCGGCATCGGCCTCGCCGTGGTGGCGACGCGCCCCGGCGGCCTGTCCCTCCTTGCCCAGCCGCCGCGGGTCTGGCTGCACGGCATCGCCGGCCTCTTCGGCTATCACGCGCTCTATTTCACCGCCCTGCGCTATGCGCCGGCGGCGGAGGCGAACCTCCTCAACTATCTCTGGCCGCTGCTCATCGTCGTCTTCTCCGCCCTGCTGCCGGGGGAGCGGCTCAAAGCCCACCACGTGCTCGGGGCCTTGCTCGGCCTCGCCGGCACGGTGTTGCTCATCGCCTCGCGCGGCGGTCTCGGGGCGGGTTTTGCCGCCGGCCATCTCGTCGGCTATGCGGCGGCGCTCGGCTGCGCCCTGGTCTGGTCGGTCTATTCGGTGACGGCGCGGCTCCTGCCGAACGTGCCGACCGAAGCCGTCGCCGGCTTCTGCCTCATGACCGCGGTTCTCGCCCTCCTCTGCCACCTGGCGCTGGAGACGACGGTCTGGCCGGCCGCCGTCACCGAATGGCTGGCGATCCTCGCCCTCGGCCTCGGGCCGGTGGGGGCGGCCTTCTACCTGTGGGACCGCGGCATGAAGCTGGGCGACATCCAGGTGCTGGGGGCGGCGAGCTATGCGGCGCCGGTCATCTCCACCCTGGCGCTGGTCGCCTTCGGCCATGCGCAGGCGAGCCTGGTGCTGGGCGTGTCGGTGGCGCTGATCGTCGCGGGGTCGGTGGTGGCGGCCAAGGAGATGTTCAGGCGGTAGGGCGCCCTGCACAGCGCAAGTGCATCCTTCGAGGCTCGGTCGCTGCGCTCCCTCGCACCTCAGGATGAGGAATGGTGAGACCTGCAACCGGCCCAGCATGAACGGGCAGGTCGCGTCGAGCTGTTTGCCAGCCGCCAACCTCCCTCATCAAGAGGTGCGAGCCTGAAAGGCGAGCCTCGAAGGACGCACTTGCGCGGTGCAAGGCGCGTCGCCCCCTCACCCCTGCGCCATCCGCCGGCAGTGATAGTCATAGGCCACCGTGAAGCCGAGCCGCTCGTAGAGCGCGTGGGCCTTCACATTGGTCTTGCGCACCTGCAGATAGGCGGTGTGGGCGCCGTGCGAGCGGCCCCAATGCAGCAGCGCGCCGATCATGCGCTGCCCCGCCCCCGAGCCGCGCGCGGCCGGCGTGACGGCGAGATCGTAGAGCCCGACATAGCCGCGATCGGCGACACCGAGGCCGAAGCCCACCGCCTTCCTGTCGACATAGACGGTGGCGAAGGCGGTCTCGACGCGGATGGCGCCGACGATGCGGCCGAGCATCTCCTGCTGCCAGTCGGCGAGCTCATAGGCCTCCGCCGCGCCGGTCACCCAGGCCTCCGTCGGCTCCTCGGAGAGCACGACCGCCGCGTCCGGCGCGCCCTCCATCTTCACGCGGCTCGCGAGCGGGGCGACCATCACGTCGGTCTCGTCGTAGACGGTCCAGCCGGCCTCGGCGAAGCCTTGATCGATGCCCTCTCCCGCCAGCGGCGTGATGCGCACCATCGGCTCGATCCCGGCCTTGCGGTAGAGCGTCTTCACCGTACGGATCAGCTCCTCGGCCGAGATGGACGAGGGGTAGAAGGGGCTCGCCGCATTGGAGCGCTTGGTGTGGCCCCCGGCCATGCGCAGCATCCAGCCGTCGACATAGACGGTCTGCATGGCCGGCCAGGCGTTGAAGAGGCGCTCCTCGAGGATGCGGGCGAGGACGGGATCGTTCATGGTTCTGCCTGTCGGGTGCCCGGGTTCCAGCCGGGAGGCGCCAGCCGGAAGCCGGCGAAATCGAAGCCGGGCGCCACCGTGCAGCCGACCAGCGTCCAGTCGCCGAGCGTCTCGGCCGCCTGCCAGTGGTGCGGCGGCACGATGCCCTGCGGGCGCTGGCCGCCCGCGAGGTCCGCGCCGAGGACGAGGTGGCTGACCGGGCCGGCGTCGCCCGCCGCAAGCGACAGCCGCAAGGGCGCGCCGGCATGCCAGTGCCAGATCTCCACCGCATCCACCGTGTGCCAGTGGGAGCGTTCGCCGCGCTTCAGCAGGAAATAGATGGCGGTGGACGCCGAGCGCCCGTCCGCGCCGGGCGCGTCGCGGAAGGTCTCGCGGAAATAGCCGCCCTCGGGATGGGGCGTCAGGCCGAGCAGCGCGATGATCTCGTCGGCCGTCATCCGGTCACCCGTCACTTCCTGTTCCGGCCGAAGTCCGGATCGGCCGTGTCCTGCCGCTGGTCGATGATCGAGCGGCGGATGGCGCGGGTGCGGGTGAAGAGGTCGAAGAGCTGGTCGCCCTGGCCCCAGCGGATGTTGCGCTGGAGGGCGATGAGGTCCTCGGTGAAGCGGCCGAGCACCTCGAGCACCGCCTCCTTGTTGTGGAGGAAGACGTCGCGCCACATGGTCGGGTCGGAGGCGGCGATGCGGGTGAAGTCGCGGAAGCCGCCGGCCGAGAACTTGATGACCTCGCTCTCGGTGACCTTTTCCAGGTCCGAGGCGGTGCCGACGATGTTGTAGGCGATGAGATGCGGCACGTGGCTGGTGATGGCCAGCACCAGGTCGTGGTGGTCGGGCGCCATCACCTCGGTCTTCGAGCCGAGCCCCTGCCAGAAGGCGGCGAGGCGCTCGACGGCTTCCGGGTCGGTGCCCGGCACGGGGGTGAGGATGCACCAGCGGCCGTGGAAGAGCTCGGGGAAGCCGGAATCGGGTCCCGAATGCTCCGTGCCGGCCACGGGGTGGGCGGGGATCAGGTGCACGCCCGCCGGCATGTGCGGCGCCATCTGCGCCACGATCGAGCCCTTGGTGGAGCCGACGTCGGAGACGATGGCCCCTGGCTTCAGATGCGGGCCGACGGCCTCGGCCACCGCCCCCATGGCGCCGACGGGCACGCAGGCGATGACGAGATCGGCGTCCGTCACGGCGGCGGCCATGTCGGTGGTCGCATCGTCGGCGATGGCGAGTTCGCGCACGCGCGCGATGACCGCCTCGGAGCGGTCGGCGGCGACGACCGTGCCGGCAAGCGGCACGTTGCGCAGGGCGCGCGCGATGGACGAGCCGATGAGCCCGATGCCGATCAGCGCGACCTTGCCGAAGAGAGGCTGGCCGGTCACCGCTTCATGAACTCGGCGAGGGTCGCCACGAGATGGCGGTTGGCCTCCTCGTCGCCGATGGTGAGGCGCAGCGCGTCGGGCAGGCCATAGGCGGCGACGCGGCGCAGCACCAGGCCCTTCGAGACGAGATAGGCGTCGGCATCGGCCGCCGTCTTGCCGGCATCCTTCGGGAAGTGGATCAGCAGGAAATTGCCGACCGAGGGCGTGACCTTCAGGCCGAGCTTCTCGATCTCCGCGGTGACCCAGGGCAGCCAGGTCTCGTTGTGATCGATGGCCTTCTGGACGAAGGCCTGGTCTGCGATGGCGGCGGCACCGGCGGCGATCGCCGCGGCATTGACGTTGAAGGGCCCGCGGATGCGGTTCACCGCGTCGATGAGATGGGCGGGGCCGACCATCCAGCCGATGCGCAGCGCGGCGAGGCCGTAGATCTTCGAGAAGGTGCGCGTCATCACGACGTTCTCGTTCGACGCCACCAGTTCCAGGCCGCTCTCGTAGTCGTTGCGCCGGACATACTCGGCATAGGCCGCGTCGAGGATCAGCAGCACCGACTTCGGCAGGCCGGCGTGCAGGCGCTTCACCTCGTCGAAGGGGAGGTAGGTGCCGGTCGGATTGTTGGGATTGGCGAGATAGACGATCTTCGTCTTTTCCGTCACCGCCGCCAGGATGGCGTCGACGTCGGCCGTGAGGTTCTTCTCCTTGACCACGACGGGCGTGCCGCCGGCCGCGAGGATCGCGATCTTGTAGACGAGGAAGCCGTGCTCGGTGAACACGCCCTCGTCGCCGGGCCCGAGATAGGCGTTGGTCAGCAGCGACAGGAGCTCGTCCGAGCCCGAGCCGCAGAGGATGCGGTCGGCGTCGAGGCCGTAGAGCTTGGCGATGGCCTCGCGCAGCTCGGCCGAGGAGCCCTCGGGATAGAGCTCCAGCTTGCTGGCGAGCTTGCCGTAGGCCTCGATGGCCTTGGGGCTGGCGCCGAGCGGCGTCTCGTTCGAGGAGAGCTTGTAGACCTTGGCGACGCCGGGCGCGCCGGACTTGCCGGGCACATAGGCGTCGATCGCCATCACACCGGGACGGGGAACGGGACGCGTGGCTTCGAGGGTCATGTCGGCACCGGAAAGGAAGGGCTGGCCTGCCATCGCCGTCAGGCGGCGATCGGCCTTGCGGTGTAGCCGACCGTGCGGGCGGCTTCAACAGCCATGCCCGAAGCCGCGTCCTGCGCGATCTCGGCCTCGGAGGCCTCGCGCGGGCCCCAGGCGAGGAGGTGATGGCGGCCGCCCTCGTCGGCGCTCGCCAGCACGGCGTCGACCTCCACGGCCGGGCGGCCGGCGAGGGTCACCGCGACGAGGCGGGTGTCGAGGCCCGCCGTGTCGATGGAGGGATGGCCGATGACGAGGGCCTGCGGCGGGCGCGGGCTGGCGGCGCGGGCGATGGCCGGGGCGGTGGCCATGGCGATGGGCTGGCCGGAGCCGCCGAGCTTCTCCCACCAGGGCTCGCGGGCGGGGCCGAGGCCGATGAGGCCGAGATCGCCGCGGTCGCGGGCGATGGCGGCGACGACGGAGGCCGGGCTCGAGTGCTTCACCAGCGGCACGCCGAAGCCGAAATGGAAGCGGGCGAGCTCGCGGGCGTTCTCCTGCTCCGGCCCCATGACCACGTGCACGGAGTGCGGCGACTGGACATAGGTGAAGGTGGAGATGATCTGCCGCCAGATCTGCACCACGAGCTCCACCGGCAGGCGGCCCTTGTGGTTGTCGACGAGGCGGCGGACGACGTCGGCCTCGCGCGCCGGGCGGAAGGCGGAGCCGGTCTCGGCGGTCTTCTTCACCTCGATCAGCCGCTCGATGATCTGGCCGCGCTCCATCAGGAGGCCGTGCATGGCGGCGTCGATGCGGTCGATCTCGCCGCGCAGGTCGGCAAGGCTCGGCAGGGTGGGATCGGTCATGGCAGGTCCGGCCGGTGGCGGCGTCAGGAGAAGAGGGTGTCGGTGGCCCCGCCCGGCAGGGCGGCGGTGACCTCGATCTCGACCTTCATCTCGGGCTTGAACAGGCCGGCGACGACGAGGAGCGTCGAGGCCGGGCGGATGTCGCCGAAGACCTCGCCGAAGATCGGGAAGACCGTCTCGGCATCGGCGGCGTCGGTGATGTAGTAGGTGGCGCGCACGACGTTCGCCATGGAGGTGCCGGCCTCCTTCAGCGTCGCAGCGATGGTCTTGAAGCAGTTGCGCGTCTGCTCCTCCACCGAGGCCGGCAGCGTCATGGTGGCGTAGTCGTAGCCGGTGGTGCCGGCGACGAAGACGAAGCCGCCCTGGACCACGGCGCGGGAATAGCCGGCCGTCTTCTCGAAGGGGGAGCCCGTGGAGATCAGGCGGCGTTCCATGGCGGTGTCCTCGTGATGGTGGTTCGGTGGACCGTCGGCTCGTCGGGGGACCCGCGCGAACCTCAGCACGTCATGCCCGGGCTTGTCCCGGGCATGACGACTTCGAGCCCTCGCCCTGCCTCAGAGCCAGGGACGCGCCGTCGACACCGTCTTCTCGAAGCTGTCGATCGACTTCTCCTTGACCATGGTCAGGCCGATGTCGTCGAGGCCGTTGAGCAGGCAGTGCTTGCGGAACGGGTCGATGTCGAAGGTGATCGTGCCGCCGTCGGGGCCGCGGATTTCCTGCGCCTCGAGATCGACGGTGAGCGTCGCGTTGGAGCCGCGATCGGCGTCCTCGAACAGCTTTTCGAGGTCCTCCGGCGAGACCTTGATCGGCAGCACGCCGTTCTTGAAGCAGTTGTTGTAGAAGATGTCGGCGAAGCTGGTGGAGATCACGCAGCGGATGCCGAAATCGAGCAGCGCCCAGGGGGCGTGCTCGCGCGACGAGCCGCAGCCGAAATTGTCGCCGGCGACGAGGATCTGGGCGTTGCGGTAGGCCGGCTTGTTGAGCACGAAATCCGGGTTCTCCGACCCGTCGTCTTTGTAGCGCGCCTCGGAGAACAGCCCCTTGCCGAGGCCGGTGCGCTTGATGGTCTTCAGGTACTGCTTGGGGATGATCATGTCGGTGTCGACGTTGATCGTGCGCATGGGCGCGGCGACCCCGGTCAGGACGGTGAACTTCTGCATGGGTTTCCCCCTCACGGCTCGTTGGCCGGGATGTATCAGAGGGGTGACACTCCCGGCAAGGCGGCCGAGCGGGCCGCGGGCTTGCGGAAGCCGCGTCAGAACCTCGTCCCCGTCAGGTCCTCCGACACGGTCCAGAGCCGGGCGGCAGCCTCCTCGTCCAGCGCCGGCGGCGGAAGGGTCGCCGCGGTCGGATGGCCTCTGGTTTCGTTCAGCCGGTCCGGGCCGTAATAGCCGCCGCCGGTCGCCGCGGGCGACGTGGCGGCATAGAGGGTCGGCAGGGCGCCCTGCGCGGCCGGCTGGAACAGGAACCAGAGCAGGCTGCGCGCGAGGCCCATGGGGCTGTGCCGCCCCGGTGCGTTGTGCAGGAGGTCCGTGCGGGCGACGCCGGGATGGGCGGCGATGCCGGCGATACCCCATCCGCCCGCCCGGCTGCGCCGCTCGAACTCGAGGGCGAACATCAGGCAGGCGAGCTTGGACTGGCCGTAGGCCTGCATCGGGCGATAGGAGCGCTCGGCGTTGAGGTCGTCGAAGGCGATCGCGCCCTGTCGCGCCGCGATGCTCGACAGGGACACCACGCGCGCCTCGCGGCCGCGCCTGAGCAGCGGCATCAGCCCGGCCGTCAGGGCGAAATGGCCGAGATGGTTCGTGGCGAGCTGAAGTTCGAAACCGTCGACCGTCACCTGCCGCTGCGGCGGCACCATGACGCCGGCATTGTTGACGAGGAGATCGAGCCGCTCCTCCCGGCCGACGAAGCGCCGGGCGAAATCGGCGACGGAGGCAAGGCTCGCGAGATCGACCCGCTCGAACCGAATCGCCGCGGAGGGCAGCGCGCTCCGTATCGCCGCGACGGCCTCGGCGCCCTTCGCTCCGTTCCGGCCGGCGATCACCACGTCGGCACCGGCTCTGGAGAGAGCGAGAGCCGTCTCGAAGCCGAGCCCGCCCGTGCCCGTCACCAGCGCCTTGCGGCCGTGCTGGGCGGGCATGTCCGCCGTGGTCCACCTTGCCATCCCGTCATCCTTCCGTAAAACTGCACTTGGTGCAAAAATATATGCACCAAGTGCAATCTTGCATCAAGGGCAAATTTCAATGGGCGATGGGGACGGCGCGCCCGGCCTTCGGGAGCGCAAGCGTCGCGAGACCGCGAAGCGGATCGTCGAAACCGCCGTCGGTCTGTTCATCCGCCAGGGCTACGACGCGACGACGCTGGACGAGATCGCCGCGGCGGCCGGCATTTCGCGACGGACGGTGTTCAACTACTTCGCCTCCAAGGACGACATCCTGCTGTCGCTCGAGAGCGAGACGGGGGACCGGCTCGCTGCGCGGGTTCTCGCCGAGCCCGACGACAAGGACCCGCTGGAGGCGGTGCGCGACGCCATCGTCGCGGAACTGGCGCGCTACCCCGCCGGGGAGATGATCGCCATCGACCGTCTCATGCGGTCGAACCCGGCAGTGCAGGCGCGCAAGCTCGCGAGCTATGTCGCTCACGAGCGCACGCTGTTCGCCGTCATGCGCGAGAAATGGCCCGCGCCCGAGCGCGAGCCGTCGCTGCGCCTCGTCGCGATGATGGCGATCGGCGCCCTTCGTCTGTCTCTGGAGGCCTTCGGCCGCGAGGGCGGCGCCCGGCCCGTCGGCGACATCCTGCGCGAGACCTTCGCGGCGCTGGAACGGCGGGGCTGAGCATCGCCCGCCGGGCTTGCGGTGCCGGGCCCGCCGGCCGATATGGCGGATCGGGAGACGACCATGACCGTTCGCGACACCATCACCGAGAAGCTCACCGCCGCCTTCGCCCCCACGGCGCTGGAGGTGATCGACGAGAGCCACCACCACGAGGGCCACGGCGGCTGGCGCGAGGGCGGCGAGACCCATTTCCGCGTCAGGCTCGTCTCGGCGGCCTTCGCCGGCAAGTCGCGGGTGGAGCGCCACCGGATGGTCAACCAGACCCTCGACGCCGAGCTGAAGGGCCGCGTCCACGCCCTCGCCATGGAGACGAAGGCGCCGGGGGAATAGGCCGGCGCCGCGCCCTCAGGCCGGCATGCGGGTCTCGACGAGCTTGGCCCAGTAGCTCATGCCGATCGGGATGATCTCGTCGTTGAAGTCGTAAGCCGGATGGTGGACCGAGGCCGTGTCGCCCTGGCCGATCATGATGAAGGCGCCGGGGCGGGCCTGGAGCATGTAGGAGAAGTCCTCGCCGCCCATGATCTGCGGCGCGTCGTCGTTCACCGCCTTCTCGCCCACCACCGCCGCCGCGGCGGCCACCGCATGGGGCGTGTGGGCGGGATCGTTGACGGTGGCCGGCACAACGCGCTCGTGCTCCACCGTGGCGGTGGCGCCGAAGACGGCGGCGGTCCGCTCCGCCACCTCGCGGAGCCGCACCTCGATGAAGTCCCGCACCTCCGCGTCGTGGGTGCGCACCGTGCCGCGCAGCTCCGCCGTCTGCGGAATGACGTTGTTGGTGAAGCCGGCGTTGAAGGCGCAGATGGAGATCACCGCGCTCTTCAGGGGGTCGACGTTGCGGGCGACGATGGACTGCACCGCCGCGACGATGTGCGAGGCGACGAGGATCGTGTCGATGGACTGATGCGGGCGCGCCGCATGGCCGCCCTTGCCCTCGACATGGATGCGGAAATTGTCCACCGCCGCCAGCATCGGGCCCGGACGAATGGCGAACTGGCCGACGGGCAGGCCCGGCGCATTGTGCATGCCGTAGACCTCCTGGATGCCGAATCGCTCCATCATGCCGTCGAGGACCATGGCCTCGCCGCCCTTCTCGCCCTCCTCCGCCGGCTGGAAGATGACGGCGACGGTGCCGTCGAAATTGCGCGTCTCGGCGAGGTACTTCGCCGCGCCCAGCAGCATGGCGGTGTGGCCGTCGTGGCCGCAGGCGTGCATCTTCCCCGGCACCTTGGAGGCGTGGGGCAGGCCGGTGATCTCGGTCAGCGGCAGCGCGTCCATGTCGGCGCGCAGGCCCACCACGTTGGCCGACCTGTTCGTCCTGCCGCGGATGATGCCGACGACGCCGGTGCGGCCGATGCCCGGCACGACCTCGTCGCAGCCGAACTCGCGCAGCTTGTCGGCGACGATGCCGGCGGTGCGGTGCACCTCGAATTGCAGCTCCGGATGTTCGTGGATGTCGCGGCGCCAGGCGGTGACCTCCTCGTGGAGGGCGGAGATGCGGTTGACGATGGGCATGGACGGGCTCCGGACTGCAGGCGAGGCGGAAAGGCTAGCGCCTGGACAGGGTGGATGGGAGAGCGCCGGCGGATTGCTGGAATGCGCCCGCGCCGGCCGTTAGATCTTCATCGCCTCGCGGCTCGACGCGTCGAGGGCGCGCAGCAGCGGCAGCACCACGTCGATGGCCGGCGTGGCGACGCCGTTCTCCCGGCCGAAGGCCTGCAACTGGCCGACGATGGCCTCGACCTCCATGGGCCGGCCTGCTTCCGCGTCCTGCAGCATGGAGGGCCGGCCGCCGGGACGTCCGGGCTTCGCCGGCACGGAAGCCGCGGGGTCGACGGTGTGGGTCAGGTCCCAGCCGAGGGACTTCGCCACTTCGAGCAGCTCGCGGATCAGCGTGACGCCGAGATCGGCGATGGCCGGAACCTCGTGCCAGCGGCCGAGCGGCAGGCGGGTGAGCGCGCAGAGCGGGTTGGCGGCGATGTTGAGGACGAGCTTCTCCCACATGGCCTTGCGGATGTCGGTGGAGACCTCGCCGTTGAGCCCGGCCTTGCGGAAGACATCCGCCGCGGCGTCGGCGCGGGGCGAGGCGTCGCCGGTGGGCTCTCCGATGATCCAGCGGTTGCCGGCCGAATGGGTGATGAGGCCGGGCTCGGTCACCGCATTGGCGGAATAGACGACGCCACCGAGCACGCTCTCGGGCCCGAGCTCGCGCCACAGCTTGCCCTCGGGGTCGAGGAGGGGGAGCGAGCCGCCTTCCTCGTCGATGCCGTGGTTCCACCACCACGGCACGCCGTTGGTGAAGAACAGGGCGGCGGCGCCGGGCGCGAGAAGCGCCTTCAGCGGCGCCGCGATGGCCGGCAGGGAGTGCGCCTTCAGCGTCACCACCACCAGGTCCTGCGGCGGCAGTGTCGCGGGATCGTCGGTGGCGGCGAAGGGCTTGCCGCCCAGCGTCTGGCCCTCGCTGTGGAGCGTGATGCCCTTGTCGCGGATGGCGGCGAGATGGGCGCCGCGCGCCACGATGGAGACCTCGGAATCGCCCGCCGCGATCAGCCGGGCCGCGGCGTTGCCGCCCACCGCGCCGGCGCCGAAAATGCAGATCTTCATGGGGGAGGCTCCGGGGTCAGATCACGTTGAGTTCGAGGACCGGCGCGTTCCGCAGGATGCGGTCGAAGCCGAAGACGGAGAGGTCGAGGCTGCGCCAGCCGCCGTGGACGATGAGTTCTGCCAGGGCCCGGCCGGCAGCGGGGGCCTGCTGCAGGCCGTGGCCGGAGAAGCCGTTGACGAACATCAGGCCGGCGACGCCCGGATGGGGGCCGATGATGGCGTTATGGTCGAGGGTGTTGAAGTCGTAGTGCCCGGCCCAGGCGCGGATCTGGCGGAGCTGTTCCATCGCCGGGATGCGCGTCGCCCAGGCCGGCCAGACATGGGCTTCGAACTCGTCGTGGGCCGGCTCGAAATCGCCGTAGGCTGCCGGGTCGGGATCGCCCCCGCCGGGCCCCCAGCCGCCGATGACGAGGTCGCGCTCGGGCCGCATCCAGACGCCCGAGGGATCGACGATCAGCGGCATGTCGGGGAAGGTCTCCGGGCACTTCACCACGAAGACCGTGCGCTTCCGCGGTTCCACGGGAAGCGGCACGTCGATGCCCGCCGCGAGCCGCCCGGCCCAGGCGCCGGCCGCCAGCACCAGCGTGCCGCAGGAGCGCGTGGAGCCGTCCTGCATCACCGCGCCGGTGACGCGGTCGCCCTCGCGGGTGAGGGAGGCGACGTCGCCCTTCTCGTAAATCGCGCCGGCATCCCGCGCGGCCTTGCGGAACAGGTCGAGCAGCATGGCGGCGTCGAACCAGCCCTCGCCGGTGCGGCCGAAGGCGCCGAGGGCGATGTCCTCGGTGGAGAGCCAGGGAAAGCGCGCCTTCAACTCGGCCGGGCCGAGCAGCAGGATGTCGGAGCCCTCGGCGACCTGCGTCGTCCAGTTGGCCTCCAGCACGGCGCGCCCGCCCTCCGAGGCGAGGATGAGATAGCCGCCCTCGCGGAAGCCGATGTCGGCGTCGGCGCCGAAGCGCTCCCTCAGGCCGCGGATCACCTCGATGCCGAAGCGGCTCATGCGGATGTTCTCAGGCGTCGAGAACTGCTGGCGGATGGAGGCGGCCGAGAGCGTGGTGGAGGCCTGCGCATAGGTCGGGTCGCGCTCGATGACGCGCACCGTGCCGGCATAGCCGAGCTCTTTCTTGAGGAAATAGGCGGTGCAGGAACCCATGATTCCGCCGCCGACGATCAGCACATCAGCGTGTGTCACGCGTCTTGTCTCTTTCGGATTTATCGTCTCGTTCGGAAGGACGATGGCATGCATGCTGCGATGCAGCTAGCCTTGCCGCACATAGCCCACCTCCGGACCCGAACGCCATGCCGATCCGTCCCCGCCGCTCCGTCCTCTACATGCCCGGCTCCAACGCCCGCGCGCTCGAGAAGGCCCGCACGCTGCCCGCCGACGTCGTCATCCTCGACCTCGAGGACGCGGTGGCGCCCGACGCCAAGGAGATCGCCCGCGGCCAGGTGGCGCAAGCGGTGCGCGAGGGCGGCTTCGGGCCGCGCGAGGTGGTGGTGCGGCTCAACGGGCTCGACACCGCCTGGGGCGAAGGCGACCTGAAGGCGCTCGCCCCTTCCGGCGCCGACGTCATCCTCCTGCCCAAGGTGAGCCGGCCGGAGGATCTCCTCGCCGCCGGCAAGGCCATCGCGGCGGCCGGCGCGCCGGAGCGCACCGCCGTCTGGGCGATGATGGAGACGCCGCTCGCCATGCTGAACGCGGGCGCCATCGCCGCCGCCGCGGCCGACCGGACGACGCGGCTCTCCGGCTTCGTCATGGGCACCAACGACCTCGCCAAGGAGACCGGCGCGCGCATCGTGCCGGGACGGGCGCCGATGAACGCCTGGCTGATGACCTCGCTCGCCGCGGCGCGCGCCCACGGCCTCGCCATCCTCGACGGCGTCTGGAACGAGATCGCCGACGAGGCCGGCTTCGCGCGGGAATGCGCCGAGGCGCGCGACATGGGCTTCGACGGCAAGACGCTGATCCATCCGAGCCAGATCGCGCCCTGCAACGCCGCCTTCTCCCCCGCCGAGAAGGAGGTCGCCTGGGCGCGCACCATCATCGCCGCCTTCGACCAGCCGGAGAACGCCGCCAAGGGCGCGATCCAGGTGGAGGGCCGCATGGTGGAGCGCCTGCACGCGGAAATGGCGCGCAAGCTCGTCGCCATCGCCGACGCCATCGCGGCGCGCGAAACGGCGGCCTGATCTCCTCCCATCCGCTCGGTTGCCCTGCCGCCCCAATCCGTGAGACACGGGCGTCATGGCGGGTGAGGTATCCTCGGCGGCTCCGGCCGCCATCGACGTGAAGCGGCTGCGCGAGGCGCTGGGCAGGCGCTCTATCGTGCTCGTCGGGCTGATGGGCGCCGGCAAGTCCTCCATCGGCCGCCGCCTCGCTCACCGGCTGGGCCTGCCCTTCGTCGATGCCGACACCGAGATCGAGAAGGCGGCGGACCTGACGATCCCCGAGATCTTCGACAAGCACGGCGAGGCCTATTTCCGCTCCGGCGAGGTCCGTGTCGTCGCCCGCATCCTCGACGCGGGGCCGCAGGTGCTCGCCACCGGCGGCGGCGCCTACATGAACGCCGACACCCGCGCCCGCATCCGCGAGCGCGGCATCTCCATCTGGCTCAAGGCCGACCTCGACGTCTTGATGAAACGCGTCAAGCGGCGCGGCGACCGGCCGCTGCTCAAGGCCGACGACCCACAGGCGGTGCTGAAGCGGCTGATGGACGAGCGCTATCCCGTCTATGCCGAAGCCGCGCTCACCGTCCTCTCCCGCGAGGCGACCCACGAGGACGTGGTCGAGGACGTCATCCGGGCGCTCGCCGCCCATATCCTGCCGCCCGCCGAACGAGACGCGCCGTGACGCCTGCCGTGACCCCTGCCGCCGATCCCCAGGGCCTGACGCGGGTGCCCGTCGCCCTCGCCGAGCGCTCCTACGACATCCTCATCGGCTCGGGCCTCGTCCGCGGCGCTGGGGCGACGCTCGCCGAACGCTTTCCCGGCCGCGCCGTCGCCATCGTCACCGACGCCCATGTCGGCGAGATCCACGGCCCGGCGCTGGAGGCGAGCCTTTCCGGCGCCGGCATCCGCCACCACCGCATCACCGTCGCGCCGGGCGAAGCCACCAAGCGCTTCGCCGTGCTGGAGGAGGTGGTGGACCAGATCCTCGCCCACCGTCTCGAGCGCGGCGACATCGTCCTCGCTCTCGGCGGCGGCGTGGTGGGCGACCTTGCAGGGTTCGCCGCCGCCATCGTGCGCCGCGGCATGGGCTTCGTGCAGATGCCGACGAGCCTGCTCGCCCAGGTCGATTCGTCCGTGGGCGGCAAGACCGGCATCAATTCGCGCCACGGCAAGAACCTGATCGGCGCCTTCTACCAGCCCGGCCTTGTGCTGGCCGACACCGACGTGCTCGACACCCTCTCCACCCGCGAGTTCCGCGCCGGCTATGCCGAGGTGGCGAAGTACGGGCTCATCGACGATCCCGGCTTCTTCGCCTGGCTGGAGACGAACTGGCGCGGCGTCTTCCAGGGCGGCCGCGACCGCGTCCACGCCATCGCCACCTCCTGCCGCGCCAAGGCCGCCGTCGTCGCCCGCGACGAGACCGAGACCGGCGACCGCGCCCTGCTCAATCTCGGCCACACCTTCGGCCACGCGCTGGAGGCCGCCACGGCTTACGACGGCGCCCGCCTCGTCCATGGCGAAGGCGTCGCCATCGGCATGTGCCAGGCCTTCCGCTTCTCCGCGAAGCTCGGCCTCTGCGCACCGATGGACGCCGTGCGCATGGCAAACCACCTGAAGGCCGTCGGCCTGCCCACCGAGCTGTCCGAGATTCCCGGCGGCGTCGGCGACGTCGACCGCCTCATGGCCGCCATCGGCCAGGACAAGAAGGTCGCGCGCGGCAAGCTGACCTTCATCCTCGCCCGCGGCATCGGCGAGAGCTTCATCGCCCGGGACGTCGATCCCGCCGCCGTCCGCGAATTCCTGGCGGAGGAGCTCGCGAGAGACTGAGGCGGGCCGGCCGTGCCTTGCCTCCCCGCCGAAAGGCTTTAGGTCTAGAACCGGACACGGACCGATCTCCACAGGGACGAGGCCCCGAGCGGCCCACGAGGACCATGGACGAACTTGCAATCAATCCCTGGCTGGCGCTGGCGCTCATCGCCGTCTGCCTGCTGCTGTCGGCCTTCTTCTCGAGTGCCGAGACCGCCATGTCGGCGGCGTCCAAGGCGCGGATGCTGGCGCTCGAAGGGGCGGGCGACAAGCGTGCCGGCATCGTCAGCCGCCTGCTCGACACCCGCGAGCGGCTCATCGGCGCCATGCTGGTCGGCAACAACATCGTCAACACCGGCGTCGCCGCCTTCGCGACCTCGCTCTTCGTCGCCGTCCTCGGCGCCGAGGGCGTGATCTACGCCACCGCCGTCATGTCGGTGCTGCTCATCGTCTTCTCCGAGGTGCTGCCGAAGACCGTCGCCATCTCGCGGCCCGAATGGATGGCGCTCATCTATGCCCGCCCGGTGGCGCTGGTCGTCGCCCTGTTCGGCCCGATCCTGGTGGCGGTGGAGGCCCTGGTCCGCGTCGTTCTCCGGCTCTTCGGCATGCGCATCAACGAGAACCAGAACGTGCTGACCGGCGCCGAGGAGCTGCGCAGCACGGTCGAGCTGATGCACAAAGAAGGTTCGTTCGCCAAGCACGACCGCGACATGGTCGGCGGCATCCTCGACCTGAAGGACCTGACGGTGGAGGACGTCATGGTCCACCGCACCAAGATGGTGACCATCGACGCGGGCGACGCGCCGGAGAAGGTCGTCCGCGACGTGCTCGCCGCGCCCTATACCCGCATCCCGCTGTGGCGCGACTCGCCGGAGAACATCATCGGCGTGCTGCACGGCAAGGACCTGCTCAGGGCGCTCGCCGCCGCCGACGGCGACCTCGCCAGGATCGATCCCGCCGCCCTCGCCCTGCCGGCCTGGTTCGTGCCGGATTCCACCAGCCTCCAGGACCAGCTCAAGGCCTTCCTGCGCCGCAAGACCCATTTCGCCTTCGTGGTGGACGAATATGGGGAGGTGATGGGCCTCGTGACCCTCGAGGACATCATCGAGGAGATCGTCGGCGACATCAAGGACGAGCACGACGTACAGGTGACCGGCGTGCGCCCGCAGCCGGACGGGTCGGTCAATGTCGACGGTTCCGTGCCGGTGCGCGACCTCAACCGCGCCATGGACTGGCGCCTGCCCGACGAGGAGGCGACCACCATCGCCGGCCTGGTCATCCACGAGGCGCGCTCCATCCCCGAGAGCGGCCAGACCTTCACATTCCACGGCTTCCGCTTCCAGGTGCTGCGCCGCCAGCGCAACCGCATCTCCGCCCTGAAGATCACACCGCTCGACCGCCTGAACTGACCGGGCGGGGCCGCCGGAAGGACATCGCATGACGGACGACACGAGGCCCCTGATCGCCCTCATCGCCCACGACAAGAAGAAGCCGGACATGCTGGCCTGGGCCCGCAGTCACCACGACCGGCTCGTCCGCCGCCGGCTGGTGGCCACCGGCACGACGGGCTCGCTGCTCAAGGCCGACATGCCCGACCTCGACATCGCCCTGATGAAGAGCGGACCGCTGGGCGGCGACCAGCAGATCGGCGCGCTCATCGTCGAGGGGCGGATCGACCTCCTCGTCTTCCTGGTCGACCCGCTCTCGCCCCATCCCCACGACGTGGACGTGAAGGCGCTGACGCGGCTCGCGGTGGTCTACGACGTGCCCATGGCCTGCAATCTCGCCACCGCCGACCGGTTGATCACCCTCGTCTGACGGGTGCCGCCTGCGCAACGGCCGACTCCGCCCGCGGCCGGACGGCGGCTAGCATCGCCGCCTGAGGACCGGCCGCAGCGGGGAGGATGGCATGGCGAAGGTGACCTACGAGAAGGACGGCCGGATCGGCCGCATCACCCTCAACCGGCCCGAGGTGATGAACGCCATCGACGACGAGGTGCCGCAGGAGCTGGCCGACTGCGTCGCCCGCGCCAACGGCGATCCCGGCGTCCACGTCATCGTGCTCTCCGGCAGGGGCGAGGCCTTCTGCGCCGGCTACGACCTCACCTATTACGCCGAGGGCAACGGCAACGGCCAGGCGACGCAGGACATGCCCTGGGACCCCATGAAGGACTACGCCTTCATGATGCGGAACACCGAGCTGTTCATGTCGCTGTGGCGGTCCTACCGGCCGGTGATCTGCAAGGTGCATGGCTTCGCGGTGGCCGGCGGCTCCGACATCGCCATGTGCTCGGACCTCATCGTCATGGCCGAGGAGGCCCGCATCGGCTACATGCCGGTGCGCGTCTGGGGCTGCCCGACGACGGCCATGTGGGTCTACCGGCTGGGGCCGGAAAAGGCCAAGCGCATGCTCTTCACCGGCGACAAGATCGACGGACGCGAAGCGGAAAAGCTCGGCCTCGTGCTGAAGGCGGTGCCGGCCGCCGACCTCGACGCCGAGGTGGAGGCGCTCGCCGGCCGCATGGCGACCGTGCCGGTCAACCAGCTCATGATGCAGAAGCTCGTCGTCAACCAGGCGATCGAGGCCATGGGCCTGAAGCAGACGCAGATGTTCGCCACCATCTTCGACGGCATCACCCGCCACTCGCCGGAGGGCATCAACTTCAAGACGAGGGCAGAGCAGGTCGGCTGGAAACAGGCGGTGCGCGAGCGCGACGCCGGCACCTTCGACTGGACGCTCAACCGGCCGATCAATCCGGGCGGGTGATGTCCTGTCAGTATCCGGCTTCCCGCTGGTGGCGGAATGCCAGGATCAGCACCCGATCCTCATCCGGCTCGTGACGATAGAGAGCGACGTAGCCTGCGGCTCCGAAGGGGATGACCAGTTCACGAAGCCCCTCGCGACCCACCGGCCGCCCCATGCCAGGCAACCGCTCGAGCGCCGAGAAATGCCGGCGTATCTCCGCCGCGGCCCGCTGCGAGGCCCGGCGATCGCGGGCCGCGAGGAAGCGCCGGCATCGTTCGAGGCCGGCGACCGCGCCCGCTGCGATGATCACTCGTGGCAAACGGGAGCCTCGGCCTCGTCTTCTGTGCCCCAGCCGGCCAGCCAGGCATCGACTTCGGTGCCTGTCAGATGCTCTCCCGTCTCGCGGAAGGCCCGCCAGGAGTCCATCGCCTCGCGCTGGAAGGCTTCACGCGCCTCCTCGCGCTGGACATAATCCGCGATGGCCTCGCGCATGATCCAGTGGGGTGTTCGCTGGCGCGCCTCGGCCAGCTGCCGGACGCGCTCCTTCAGCGTCTCGTCCAGCTTCAGCGTCGTCGTGGCCTTGCCTGCCGCCATGGTGACACCTCGTGGTGCGGAGTGTCACCCTAGCATGACAGGGTCTGACGCGCGACCTCATGACCTCCCGGCATTCCAGCGATCCCGCCGGCCCCCTCGCTTCCGCGCCGCCGCCGCGCTAGCCTCCCGCTTTCGCCTGCCCTTCCGGAGATTTCCATGCCCGTCATCAACCGCGTTGCCGACCTTCACGACGAGATCACCGCCTGGCGCCGCGACTTCCACGAAAATCCGGAGCTGCTCTACGACGTGCACCGCACCGCCGGCATCGTGGCGGAGAAGCTGAAGGCCTTCGGATGCGACGAGGTGGTGCCCGGCATCGGCCAGACCGGCGTCGTCGCCGTCATCAAGGGCCGCAAGAACGGCTCGGGCAAGGTGGTTGGCCTGCGCGCCGACATGGACGCGCTGCCCATCGAGGAGGCGACCGACCTGCCCTACAAGTCCAAGGTGCCGGGCAAGATGCACGCCTGCGGCCACGACGGCCACACCGCCATGCTGCTGGGCGCGGCCAAATACCTGGCCGAGACGCGCAATTTCGACGGCACCGCCATCATGATCTTCCAGCCGGCGGAAGAGGGCGGCGGCGGCGGCGACGCCATGGTCAAGGACGGCCTGATGACCCGCTGGAACATCCAGGAGGTCTATGGCCTTCACAACATGCCGGGCATCCCGCTCGGCACCTTCGCCGTGCGCAAGGGCCCGGCCATGGCGGCCGCCGACCGCTTCATCATCGAGATCGAGGGCAAGGGCGGCCACGGCGCCATGCCGCATCTGTGCGTCGACCCGGTCCAGGCGGGTTTCGCCATCGGCCTCGCCATGCAGACCATCGTCTCGCGCAACGTCGACCCCATCGAGAGCGCGGTGGTCTCCATCACCTCGGTGAAGGCGGGTGAGGCCTTCAACGTCATCCCGCAGACCCTGCGCATGCTCGGCACGGTGCGCACCTTCAAGCCGGAGATCCAGGACCTCGTGGAAGCCCGGATGAAGGAGCTGGTGGAAAGCATGGCGAAGGGCATGGGCTGCGTCGGCCGGCTCGACTACCAGCGCGGCTATCCCGTCACCTTCAACCACGCCGACCAGACCGACTTCGCCGTGAAGGTGGCGCAGTCCGTGGTCGGCGCGGACAAGGTCGACCCGGAGACGCCGCCGCTGATGGGCGCCGAGGACTTCTCCTACATGCTGAACGAGCGGCCGGGCTGCTACATCTTCCTCGGCAACGGCGACACCGCCGCCTGCCACCACCCGGCCTATAATTTCGACGACAACGCCATTCCGGCGGGGACGAGCTATCTCGCCAAGGTCGTCGAGACGGCGATGCCGGCGTGAGCGCGGGCGTGACCGCGAAGCCCGTCGCGCTCGGCATTGTCGGCGCGGGCATCATGGGCGAGCGCCTTGCCGGCGCCGCCCTTGGCCATGCCGCCGATGTGGTGCGCCTCGCCGGCATCTGGGACCCCTCGGCCGAGGCCATGGCGCGCATCGCCGCGGCCTTTCCCGGCGTGCCGCGTCTGCCCGACGCGGCGGCGGTGATCGCCGCCTGCGACTGCCTCTACATCGCCTCGCCGCCCGCCTCGCATCTGGCTCATGCCCGGGCGGCGCTGGCGGCCGGCAAGTCCGTCTTCTGCGAGAAGCCGCTGGCGGTGGACGTCGCCGACGCCCGCGCCTTCGTGGCGGAAGCCGGCGGGCGCGGCGCGGTGAACTTCCCCTTCGCCTCCTCCTTCGGGGTGGCGACGCTCAACCGCTGGATCGGCGAGGGGGTGGTGGGAACGCCTGACCGGATCACCGTCGAGGTCGCCTTCGCCACCTGGCCGCGCTCCTGGCAGCGGGATGCGGCGGGCTGGCTGGACGGGACCGCGCAGGGTGGCATCACCCGCGAGGTGGTGTCGCATTTCCTCTTCCTGTCGCGCCGCCTCGGCGGCCCGCTGGCGGAGCTGAAGGCGACGGCGGACTATCCGGAGCCGGGCAAGTCGGAGCGCCGCATCGCCGCGACGCTGACGGCGGGAGGCCTCCCGGTGACGCTGACCGGCGCGGTCGGCACGACGGCGAAGGACGACCACAACATCTGGATGATCGAGGGCGATGCCGGCGCCGTCCGGCTGCGCGACTGGTCGATCGCCGAGCGGCGGATGGCGGACGGGTCCTGGCAGCCCGACCCCGAGGCCCTGCCGAACGAAAAGATGCGCCCGCTGGTGCTGCGCCGCCAGCTCGAGGGCGTCGCGGCGCTGGTGCGCGGCGAACCGCACCACCTCGCCACCCTCGCCGAGGCGCTGGAGGTGCAGGAGACGGTGGAGGCGATCCTGGCGTCGCGGGCGCGTTGAGACGGTTTCTGCGCCCGAGCTAAGGACGCCCCCCACCCCTGACCCCTCCCCTCCGCAAGCGGGGGGAGGGGATGTAAGTCTTCTGCTGGGGACGGGCGGCGCAGAGGCTGCAAGGATGGCCGCCATTCCCCTCCCCCCGCTTGCGGCGGGGAGGGGTCAGGGGTGGGGGGGCCGGCGACGACGCGAAGCCGATCCGACGCGTCGGGTTATGCCGTGCGGGTCATCGGCACGATCGAAGTGCGTCCTTCGAGGCTCGCTGCCGGACGATGCTCTCGCATCGCCGGAGCTCGCACCTCAGGATGAGGAGGTTTGAGAATGGCACTGCGGGGTAAAGCCGCGGCTCCCGGCCGATGAGTGAGACACAGCTGAGCCAGACACACCGGTCCTCATCCTGAGGTGCGAGCGGCAGCGAGCCTCCAAGGACGCACTTGCCCGATGCAGGGCGAGGCTCCCGGCGCAAGACACTCTCAGCCCCGCCCATCCTCCAGAATCATCCGCGCGCCCTTCTCGGCGATCATCAGCGTCGGCGTGTTGGTGTTGCCGGAGGTGATGGTCGGCATGACGGACGCATCCGCCACCCTCAGCCCCTCCACCCCGATCACCCGGAGACGCTCGTCCACCACGGCGAGCGGGTCAGAGGAAAGGCCCATCTTCGCCGTTCCCACGGGGTGGAAGATGGTGGTGCCGATGTCGCCGGCGGCCTTCGCCAGGCTCTCGGCGTCGTCGCCGATCACCGGGCCGGGAAGCACCTCCTCGGGCCGGTACGGGGCGAGGGCCGCCTGGCCCATGAGCCGCCGCGTCACCCGCAGCGAATCCGCCGCCACCTGCCGGTCCTCCTCGGTGGCGAGATAGTTCGGCGCGATGACGGGCTTGTCCGCCGGGTCGGCCGAGCGGATGTGCACATGCCCGCGCGAGGTCGGCCGGAGGTTGCAGGGCGCCACGGTGACGGCGGGATAGCGGTGCAGCGGATCGCCGAACTTGTCGAGCGACAGCGGCTGGACGTGGAACTGGATGTTGGCCCGCTCCTGCGACGGGTCCGAGCGGGTGAAGATGCCGAGCTGGCTCGGCGCCATGGTCAGCGGCCCGGTGCGGCGGACGAGATATTCGAGGCCCATCAGGCCGCGCTTGAACAGGTTGTGGTAGGTCTCGTTCAGCGTCTTGATGCCGTGGACCTTGTAGATGGCGCGGATCTGCAGGTGGTCCTGCAGGTTGCCGCCGACGCCGGGCTTCTCCTTCACCACGGCAATGCCGTGGCGCTGCAGCACGTCGCCGTGGCCGATGCCGGAGAGCTCGAGGATCTGGGTCGTGCCGATGGAGCCGGCGGTGAGCACCACCTCGCCGCGGCAGCGGGCGACGACGCTCTCGTTGCCCTGGCGGAACTGCACGGCGGTGGCGCGGCCGCCCTCGACGATGACCTTCTCCACCGTCACGCCGGAGAGGAGGTCGAAATTGTCGCGCTCGTCGATCACCGGCTTGACGAAGCCGCGGGCGGAGGACCAGCGCAGGCCCTTCTTCTGGTTGACGTGGAAATAGGCGGTGCCCTCATTGTCGCCGGTGTTGAAGTCGTCGAGCGGGCGCACGCCCATCTGCACCGCGGCCTCGCGCACCCGGTCGAGCAGCTCCCAGCGCACCCGCGGTGCCTCCACCCGCCATTCACCGCCGGTGCCGTGATGCTCGCTGTCCCCGAGGAAATGGTCCTCGAGCTTGCGGAAGACCGGCTTCACGTCGTCCCAGCCCCATCCGGTCAGGCCGAGCTGGCGCCAGTGGTCGTAATCGGCGGCCTGCCCGCGCATGGTGATCATGGCGTTGATGGCGGAGGAGCCGCCGATCACCTTGCCGCGCGGATAGATGAGCGAGCGGCCGTTGAGGCCGGGCTCGGCCTCGGTGCGGAACATCCAGTCGGCGCGCGGATTGCCGATGGCGAAGAGATAGCCGACGGGGATGTGGAACCAGATCCAGTCGTCCTTGCCGCCGGCTTCCAGCAGCAGCACCCGGTTCTTCGGGTCTGCCGACAGCCGGTTCGCCATCAGGCAGCCGGCCGTGCCGGCGCCGCAGACGATGTAGTCCCACTCACCCTCGAGATTGCGGGCCATGGCTCCCCTCCGGCACTGTCATGCGGGCTCGTCGGCGGCCCTTCCCGCGATCCATCGCGCGGGGCGGGGGCGAGGTCAATCGGGACGGAGGAGGGAGGAGGAGAGGCTGAACGTCAGCCGACCCCCGCTTCGACCCCGGCCGGCGTCACCATCAGCACCTTGCCCGACCGGCCGCCCGCGCCGGCGAGCGCCATGGCGCGCGCCGCCTCCGCCATCGGCACCACATCCGCCACCGGCGTCGTCAGCGTCCCGTCGGCCATGCCGCGGGCGATCCGCCCATAGGTCTCGGCGATGCGGGCCCGTCCCGCGTCCTGGAACCAGTGGATCAGCCAGAAGCCCTTGAGGCTGATCTTGCGGAAGATCAGGTGCTGGGCGTCGATGCGGCACTGCTCGCCGGAAAGAAGGCCGTAATTGACGATGGTGCCGCCGTCGGCGAGCGCTCCCGCCATGACGCCGGTCGCCGCGCCGCCGATGGCGTCGATGGCGAGCTTCACCGGCGCCCCGCCGGTCGCCTCCTGCACCTTTTTCCGGAACGCGCGGGGATCATCCAGCGCATCGGCCAGCACCGCCGTTCCGCCCGCTTCGAGCACCCCCGCCACGGCGCTGTCGCGGCGCACGACGTTGAGCGTGTTGATGCCGCGCTGCTTCGCCAGCCGGACGAGGAAGGTGCCGACGGCGGAGTTCGCCGCGTTCTGCATCAGCCAGTCGCCTGGCTGGAGCGCCACCTGGTCCGACAGCAGCGCCTCGGCGGTGGCGGGATTGCCCTTCAGCATGGCCGCCTGGGCGAGGTCGATGTCGGCGGGCAGCTTCATGGCGAGGGCCGCCTTGAGGTTCACCCGCTCCACCCAGCAGTTGAGGATCATCGGCGAGACGATGTCGCCGACCGCGAGCCCGCTCACGCCCTCTCCCACCGCCGCGACGCGGCCCACCGCCTCGCCGCCGGGGATGAAGGGCAGCGGCGGCCGCGACGTGCCGTAGAGCCCCTGGATCTGCAGGAGGTCGGAGGGGTTGATGTTGAGCACCAGCATCTCCACCGTCACCTCGCCGGGGGCGGGCGGCGGCGGCTCCGGCATGTCGCGCAGACGAATGGTGGCGGCGGGATCGCCGAACCCCTCGATGACGATGGCCTGCATGGCGTTCCTCCCCCGCGGCCCTGCCGCTCTTTCGTTGTCTCAGTCGGCGAAGCCCATGAATCGGTAATCCGGCGCCGAGGTGTTGTGCCGGCTCGGCACCGCCCGCGTCAGCTTCATCTCGATGCCCTCGCCGCCGCGGAAATCCATCACTGGCGCCTCCTGCCAGCGGTTGGCGCCGGCCGCCCGCCATTCGACGCGGGCGCCGTCGGCATTGGTCTCGGTGACGTACATGGAGCGCAGGCCGGCAAAGGGACGCCCCGTCACCGGTTGCGAGAAGACCACGTCCAGCGCGACGCGGTTGCGGTCGAGGCCGGCGACCTTCACCTCCGCCGAGCCGCCGAGCTTGAAGGAGAGGTGGAAGGTCAGGGTCGCGGGATCGAAGCGGATGGCGCTCATGTTGACGATCGGGCGCTGCATCATCTCGATCGGGCCGACCAGCATCGAGGTGCCGTAGACGATGTCGGTGAGATGCGCCGGCGGCTGCGGCTTCAGCCGCCAGTAGCCGTCGACCGGATAGATGACGAGGAACTCGTAAGGGGCCTTGCCCGGCTCCTTGTGGTAGAGCTGGACGAGGTGGAAATCGTCCTCGGTGCGGCTGCCCACGGTGAAGGGCACCCGGTCCGGCCGCCAGAACTTGTCGAAGGTGATGCCGAGCACCTTGATGCGCTCGTCCTCATGCAGGACGACGTCGCGCGGGGTGAAGCGGAAATCCGCCTTGTCGGTGATGGTGCAGTCGGTGAAGTCCGGCGCCGTGATGTCGGAGACGATGGTGCCGATGGCGGCCGGATGCAGCGCCTCCACCCGGAAGCGCCGCACGGCGGACCCGTGCAGCCTGAGGTCGACATTGTCCTCCTCGGCGCAGAGCGTCGGCACGCTCTCGTTGGCGATGCGGACGCTGGCGGGTGCGGCGAGAGCGGCGGGGGACAGAAGGGGGGCGGCAAGGGCGGCGAGCGCGAGCAGACGGATCATTCAGGGGCTCCTCGGCCCCTCGCCTAGCAGGCGGCGGGCGTCGCGCAAAGCCGCTTCTTGCCGCATCAGTTGCGGTCGTCGGGCAGCACCGGCAGGGCGTGGAACTCGATGCCTTCCTCGGCGAGCTCGCGCGCCTCCTCCGGCGTCGCCTGGCCGTAGATGGAGCGGTGCTCGGTCTCGCCGTAATGGATCTTGCGGGCTTCCTCGGCGAAGCGCTCGCCGACGGGATCGGCGGTCTTGACGATGTGCTCGCGCAGTTCGCGCAGCTTGGCGCGCAGCTCCTGCTCCACCGGCGAGACCACCGCCACGGGCGAGGGCGGCGGCGTGGGCGTCGCCGGCTCGGCGACCGGAGCCCGGTCCTTGCGCGCCACCTGCGGCGCCATCAGCGCCTTGTCGATCCTGGTCGAGCCGCAGACCGGGCAGGCGACGAAGCCCTGTTTCCGCTGCGCCTCGTAGCTGTCGGAGGAGGGGAACCAGCTCTCGAACTCATGTGCCTTGTCGCAATGGAGGGCGTAGCGGATCATGGCGTCTCCGCCACCCGGAACACCCGCCCGTTGGCGAGCGAGGGAATGCGGCCGCGCGTCTCGCCGACCTTGCCCGGATCGATCTCCGCGAGGATGACCGCCGGCTCGTCGTGGTCCGCCTCGGCGAGGATCCGGCCCCACGGGTCGACGATGAGGCTGTGGCCATAGGTGGCCCGGCCGCAGGCATGCTGGCCGCCCTGCGCCGCCGCCACCACGAAGGCGCCGTTCTCGATGGCACGGGCGCGCATCAGCACGTGCCAGTGCGCCTCGCCCGTCGGCACGGTGAAGGAGGAGGGAATGGCCATCAGCCCCGCCCCCTGCTCGGCGAGGCGCCGGTAGAGGTGCGGGAAGCGCAGGTCGTAGCAGATGGTGACGCCGAGGCGCAGCCAGGGCAGCTCGGCCATCACCGCGACGTCGCCGGGCGCATAGGCGGCCGATTCCCGGTAGGTCTGGCCGTTGGGCAGATCCACGTCGAACATGTGGATCTTGTCGTAGGCCGCCACCACCTCGCCGTCGGGTGAGATGACATAGCCGCGGTTCGCCGCCTGCCTCTCGCCCACCTTGATGGCGAGCGAGCCGACGTGCAGCCAGATGCCGAGCTGCATGGCCTCGGCCTGGAACAGCGGGATGGAGGGGTCCTCGGCCTCCGAGCGGATGGCCTCGAAGAATTTCGGCCGCTCCGGCTGCAGGATGTTGGTCATTTCCGGCGTCTGCACGTAGTGCGCGCCGGACCTCGCGGCCTCGCGGATCAGGGCGATGGCCTGATCGACGCTCGGCCTGACCTCGACATCCGCGCGCATCTGCACGCAGGCCGCCGTGAAGGTTCCGCTGCCCGCTCCGGCCATGGATCAGGCCTTCAGCAGGGGGTCGAGCTTGCCGGCGCCGTCGAGGTCGTGGATGTCGTCGCAGCCGCCCACGTGCTGACCGCCGATGAAGATCTGCGGCACGGTGGTGCGGCCGCCGGCCTTCTGGATCATCTCGGCCCGGCGCTCGGGATGCTTCTGGATGTCCACCTCGGTGAAGGCGGCGCCCTTCTTGCGAAGGAGCTCCTTCGCGGCGTGGCAATAGGGGCAATAGTCCTTGGTGTAGACGGTGATTTCCGGCATCGCGGCATCCGTTGGCGCTGTCACAGGCCTTCAGATATGGACCGCGCCGTGCCCCTCCACAACCCTCGCCGCGGTCAGCACGTCGATGCGCGCGGCGCCCGCCCGCCGTAGCACCCGGCAGCAGGCCTCGAGGGTGGCGCCGGTCGTCAGCACGTCGTCCACCAGCACCAGCCGCTTGCCGGTGACCCAGCCCTTCTGATCCTCGGCGATGCGGAAGGCGCCGGTGACGTTCTCCAGCCGCTGCGCCCGCGTCAGCCCCACCTGATGGCGGGTGCGGCGCACGCGCTTCAGCAGCAGCGGCTCGTTGGCGACGCCGGTGAGGGCCGAGAGGTGCCGCGTCAGCTCGGCGGCCTGGTTGAAGCGGCGGGAGACGAGCCGCGTCCAGTGCAGCGGCACCGGCACCAGCGCGTCGGCATCGGCCAGCAGCTCGCGCCCGGAGCGCGCCATCCAGGCGGAGAGCGCCACCGCCACCTCCAGCCGGTCGCCGTATTTCAGCGCGTGCACCAGCGCCCGCCCCACCGCGTCGAAGCGGAAGGCGGCGCGCGCCCGGTCGAAGGCCGGCGGCTGGGCGATGGCGGCCGGAGATAGGGCGCCGGGGCCGAGGTCGAAGGCCAGCGGCGTGCCGAGCCTCTCGCAGACCGGCGCGGTGATGAAGGCGACGTCCCTCCAGCAGGCGGGGCAGAGCGCGTGGTGGCTCCCAACCGGGTTGCGGCAGGCGAGGCAGAGCGGCGGCAGCAGCCAGTCGAACAGCCGCGCGCCGCCCTGCGCGAGGCGCCGGCGGATGGGGACGGCAGTCCGGGTGTCGGTCTCTGTGTCGCTCTCGCCGGTCACGCCGTCATGCTGTCACGCCCGCCGGGGCCCCGGCAGTCGGACGAATCCGGGGCCGCCCACGAAAAAGCCGCCGGAAACCGGCGGCTTTCGCGAGCAGGGACGGCGAATGCCGGTCAGGCGTGGCCGGAGATCCACTGCTTCAGCGCAGCCTGCGGAGCCGCACCGGTCTTGCGGTCGACCATCTGGCCGCCCTTGAAGATCATCAGCGTCGGGATGGACATGATGCCGTAGTTCGACGCGATCTTCGGGTTCTCGTCGACATTGACCTTCACGATCTTCACCTTGTCGCCCATCTCGGCCGAGATGGCGTCGAGGGCCGGCGCGATCATGCGGCAGGGGCCGCACCAGGGGGCCCAGAAATCGACCACGACCGGCGTGTCGGACTTGATGACGTCGGTGTCGAAGGATGCGTCGGTGGTGGCGGCGACGGCGCCCATGGTGGTTCTCCTGGCGGTCGGGAGGAATCGGAAAGTTGCCGTCAAGGTAGGCGTCGGGCGCCGCCGGTTCAAGGCGACGAGCGAGGATGTTCACCGCCTCGTGACGCAGCCCGGCGCCCCGCGAACGCCTGCCAGGCCCGCTCCACGGCGAAGGCGACGAGGCCGGCGGCAAGCCCCCAGAAGGCGGCGCCGATGCCGGCGACCGTCACGCCCGACGCCGCCACCGCAAAGGTCAGGAGGGCGGGAAAGCGGGTCTGCACGTCGCCCATGGCGACCGCCAGCGAGCCCATCAGCGCGCCGCTGAGCGCCAGGCCCGCGATGGTCGCGATGAGCGCCTTGGGCATGGCGGCGAAGAGCGCCACGAAGGGGCCGGCGAAGGCGGCGAAGAAGAGGAAGGCGATGCCATAGACGATGCCGGCCGGCCAGCGCTTCGCCGGATCGGGATGGGAATCGGGCCCGGCCGCGATGGCCGCCGTGATGGCGGCGAGGTTCGACGGGTGCGCGCCGAAGGGCGCCGAGAGCAGCGAGACGAAGCCGGTCGTGGCGATGATCGGGCCGACCTTGGGGTCGTAGCCGTTCGCCCTGAGCACGGCGATGCCCGGCAGGTTCTGCCCCGCCATGGTGACGAGATAGAGCGGCACGCCGAGGCCGATCAGCACGGCGGGATCGAAGACGGGAGTCGTCCAGACGACATGCGCGAGGCCGAGATCGGTCGGCAGCGGCCCTGCGAGGCCCAGCGCATAGGTCAGCGCCACGCCCGCCGCCACCACCGCCAGCATGGCGCTCGCCGGATGGGCGAGGCGCATGACGAGGAAGATCGCCACCAGCGGCAGGACGAGCCAGGGCGCGCCGGGAGCTGCCAGGGCGACGTCCATGACGAACTTGACCAGGATGCCCGCCAGCATGGCCGAGGCGATGGCGGCGGGGAGCTTCGCCACCCAGTCGCCGAGCGGCTTGACGAGGCCCGTGAGGATGATCAGCCCCGCCGCCAGCACGAAGGCGCCGACGGCTTGCGGAAAGGCGATGCCGGAGGAGGCACCGATCAGCGCCGCGCCCGGCGTCGACCAGGCGAGCACGACGGGGATGCGGTAGCGCCAGGTCAGCGCGATGCCGCCGAGCGCCTTGGCCAGCGAGATGGCGGCGAGCCAGGATATGGTCTCGGCCGGCGTCGCGCCCACCGCCTGCGCCGCGGCGATGACCAGCGCCACCGTGCCGGCGAAACCGACGAGGGGAGCGACGATGCCGGCGGCGAGTGTGGAGAGGGTCAGGGGCATGGCTTGGATTTATGGGTGAGGGAGCGCTGCATGAGAAAATTGCGTCCTTCGAGGCTCGTTCGCTTCGCTCTCTCGCACCTCGGGATGAGGGTGGTCGTGCTTGGCAGCGCGGTCGAGGAAGCGTGACGGTTCCGCTTCATGGGACCTTTGTGCGATTCACCCATCGGCCTCATCCTGAGGTGCGAGGCCCCGGCGATGCGCCAGCATCGTCCGGAGGCGAGCCTCGAAGGACGCACTTGTCCCGTGCAGGTCGCCCCGAACGGAAAAGGCCCGGCGCGATGCCGGGCCTTCCTCTCGCAAAGCCGAAGCCTGCGATCAATAGCGGTAGTGGTCGGGCTTGAACGGGCCCTTCTCGGGAACGCCGATGTAGTCCGCCTGGTCCTTGGTCATCTTGGTCAGCTTCACGCCGAGCTTCTCGAGGTGCAGCGCGGCGACCTTCTCGTCGAGGAACTTCGGCAGGGTGTAGACCTTCTTGTCGTACTTGCCGTTGTCGCGGTTCTGCCAGAGCTCGATCTGGGCAAGCGTCTGGTTCGAGAACGACGACGACATCACGAAGCTCGGATGACCCATGGCGTTGCCGAGGTTCACCAGGCGACCCTCCGACAGGAGGATGATGCGGTTGCCGGCCGGGAACTCGATCTCGTCGACCTGCGGCTTGATGTTGGTCCACTTGAAGTTCTTCAGACCCGAGACCTGGATCTCGTTGTCGAAGTGGCCGATGTTGCAGACGATGGCCCGGTCCTTCATCTGCCGCATGTGCTCGACGGTGATGATGTCCTTGTTGCCGGTGGCGGTGACGTAGATGTCGGCGCGCGGAAGGGCGTCCTCGATGGTGGCGACCTCGTAGCCCTCCATGGCCGCCTGCAGGGCGCAGATCGGATCGACTTCCGAGACGACGACGCGGCAGCCGGCCTGGCGCAGCGAGGCGGCCGAGCCCTTGCCCACGTCACCGAAGCCGGCGACGAAGGCGACCTTGCCGGCCATCATCACGTCGGTGCCGCGGCGCAGCGCGTCCACCAGCGACTCGCGGCAGCCGTAGAGGTTGTCGAACTTCGACTTGGTGACCGAGTCGTTGACGTTGATCGCCGGGAACAGCAGCTTGCCTTCCTCGGCCAGCTTGTAGAGGCGATGCACGCCCGTGGTGGTCTCTTCCGAGACGCCGCGGATCGCCTTGGCGACCTCGGCGAACCAGCCCTTCGGCTTCTCGCCCAGCAGGCGCTTGATGAGGGCGAAGAAGATGACCTCCTCGTCCGAGCCCGGCTTGTCGAGGAAGCCGGTGTCGCCCTGCTCGGCCTTCAGGCCGTAGTGGACGAGCATGGTGGCGTCGCCGCCGTCGTCGAGGATCATGTTGGGAACGCCGCCGCCGTGCCAGTCGAACAGCTTGGCGGTGTAGTCCCAGTACTCCTCCAGGCTCTCGCCCTTGTAGGCGAAGACCGGGATGCCGGCGGCGGCGATGGCGGCCGCGGCGTGGTCCTGGGTCGAGAAGATGTTGCAGGACACCCAGCGGATGTCGGCGCCGAGAGCCTTCAGCGTCTCGATCAGCACCGCCGTCTGGATGGTCATGTGCAGAGAGCCGGCGATGCGCGCGCCCTTCAGCGGCTGGCCCGGGCCGTATTCGGCGCGGATGGCCATGAGGCCCGGCATTTCGGTTTCGGCCAGCTCGATCTCCTTGCGGCCGAAGGGAGCGAGCGAGATGTCCTTGACGATGAAGTCATTGCCTTGGTCGAGAGCCATGGGTTCCTCGGAAGTGCGCGCAGGCGGAGGCGGGCCGGCGGAATGACCGGCTTGTCGCGCGGGGCTGTAGCATGGGCGCCCGCGGGAGGCAATAAAGACATAAAGATTTCTTTATGTCCGGGGATGGGGTGGTGAAGGAAGGGTGATGGGACTTTGGACAGTTCCGCCTCTTCCCCCCTCACGCCACCTCGTCCACCAGCTCCCCCAGCGCCTTCTCCGCATCGAGCGGCGCCTGCCGCGTGTCGGACAGCACCTTGCCGTCGCGGAACCGCACCACCCGGCCGGCGAAGGTCGCCACGTCCGTCTCGTGGGTGACGATGAGCACCGTCATGCCCTGCCGGTTGAGGTCCTGGAACAGCGCCATGATCTCCAGCGACGTCCGGCTGTCGAGGGCGCCGGTCGGCTCGTCGGCTAGCAGCACCTTCGGGTTGTTGACCAGCGCCCGGGCGATGGCGACGCGCTGCTGCTGGCCGCCCGAGAGCTGCGTCGGCAGGTGGTGGACGCGGCCTGCGAGCCCGACTTTCGCCAGCGCCGCCTCGGCGCGGGTCCGGCGCTCGCGGCGCGGCACGCCGGCATAGACCATGGGCAGCGCCACATTGGCCAGCGCGTCCTGGCGGTCGAGCAGGTTGAACTGCTGGAAGACGAAGCCGATCTTGCGGTTGCGCACGTCGGCCAACGCATCGGCCGAGAGGCCCGAGACCTCCTCGCCGTCGAGCACGTAGCGCCCGGCCGTCGGCCGGTCGAGGCAGCCGACGAGGTTCATGAAGGTCGACTTGCCCGAGCCGGACGGCCCCATGACGGCGACGAACTCGCCCTCGTCCACCGTCACCGAGACGCCGGCGAGCGCGGTCACCACCTGGTCGCCGAGCGTGTAGTGGCGGGCGAGGTCGCTGGTGTCGATCAGCGCCATCAGAACATCCGGAAGCCGCGGCGTGCCGGCGCAGCTCCCCCGGGCCCCTGGCCGGTGCCGACGATGAGCTCGCGCCCGGGTTCGAGATCGCCCGAGATCACCTCGGTCGTGGCCCCGTCGGTGATGCCGAGGCGCAGCGCCACCGCCTGCGGCTGGCCGTCCGCGCCCACCACGAAGACGCGGCCGGGCAGGCCGCCGTCGGCGCTGCGCGTGCCGTCGAAGCGGGCGCTGATGTCGGCGAAGGCCTTTCGCTGGTCCTCCGTCAGTATGGCGGCGATCTTGCGGCCCATCTCGGCGCGGATCTCGCGCACCCGCGTCACCCGCTGGGCGCGGTCCATCGACGGGTCCATGAGGCTGCGGAACTGCGGACGGGCCTCCGCCACGATGGCGTCGAGCTGCTCCTTCTGCGCGGGGGTCAGCGACAGCTCGGTCTTCAGCGTCTCGACGAATTCGCCGATCTGGCGGCCGCCGCCCTGCTGCTGGCCGCCGCCGCCGCGCCCCATGCCGGGGCCGGGCGGGGCGAAGGGATTGGCGGCCGGCGTCGGCCCCGCCGGACGCTCAGGCGCGCCCGTGCCGACCGGGCGCCAGCGCAGCGCCGCGTTCGGCACCCGCAGCACGCCCTCGCGGCGGTCGGAAATGACCCGCAGCGTCGCGGTCATGCCTGGCATCAGCTCCATGCGCGGGTTCTGGAAGGAGATGATGGCCGTGTAGATGACGACGTTCTGCACCGTCTGCGAGCCGAGGCGGACGAGCTTCACCTCGCCGCGGAATTCCCGGCCGGGATAGGCGTTCACCGTGAAGGTGACGGTCTGGCCGGGGCGCACCCGGCCGACGTCCGCCTCGTCGACATTGGCGTAGATCTCCATGGAGCGCAGGTCCTGCGCCACCAGGAACAGGGTCGGCGCCTGCAGCGAGGCCGCCACCGTCTGGCCGAGCTCGACTTGGCGCTGCACCACCGTGCCCTTCACCGGCGAGCGGATCTCGGTATTGGAGAGATCGACCTCGATCTGCCGCACCACCGCCTCGCGCTGGGCGATCTGCGCGTCGATCGTGCCGACCTGCGCCTCCGCCACGCGGAGCGCCGCTTCGATCGAGCGCTTGGAGGCCTCCGCCGAGGCGATCTGCGCCTTCGCCGAATCGCGCCCGGCGCGCTGGCCCTCGGCATTGGCCCGCGCCGTGTCGATCACCGCCTGCGCCACCGCGCCGCGCACGCCGAGCTCGCGCTGGCGCACGAAGTTGCGCTCGGCCTCGGCGAGCTGGGCCTCCACCTGCGCGAGCTTGGCGATGGCGTCGAGCCGCACCGCCTCCGCCCTGTTGATCTCCGAGCGCGCTTGCTCGATCTGGGCGAGCTGCACCTGGCGCGCCGCGCGCACGTTGGCGAGATCGGCGCGCGCGCCGTCGAGCTTCGCCTTCACCTGCGTCGGGTCGAGGCGGGCGAGCACCTGGTCCGCCTCCACCTGCGAATTGTAGTCGGCGAGGATCTCCAGCACCTGGCCGGAGACCTGCGAGCCCACCACCACGGTCGAGATCGGGTTGATCGTGCCGGTGGCGTTCACCGCCGCGACCACGTCGCCGCGGTCGGCCCGCGCCGTCCGCCAGGCCGGCTGGTCGGCCACCGCCAGCGAGCCCGGGCCGGTGAACCACCAGGCGCCGGCGCCGAGGGCGGAGACGAGGAGAAGGAGGAGGAGCCAGCGGCGCATGGTCACAGGAAGCCCGGTATCATGAGGCTCTTCTATCACGGGTCCCGCGCGGGCTCACGTGACAGTTTGGAAAGGTGACAGGGTGTTTCGCAGCCCCGCGTCAGAAATGGTTATTGACAATAACCAAGCGCGTTGGTGAGCTTCGCCCCGCGCCGGAGACGCCCATGCCCCCGCCCTCTCTCGTCCCCGCCTTTTCCATCGCCGCCGAGGTCGCGCCCGCCCTCGAGGTCGGCCCGACGCCGCTCGGCGAGCGCCGACTCATCCCCATCCTCGGCGGTGAGGTCACCGGCCCGCGCCTCACCGGCAGGGTCCTGCCCGGCGGCACCGACTACCAGTCGATCCGCGACCCCGGCCTCGCCGACATCCACGCCCGCTACGTCGTCGAGACGCCCGAGGGCGCCCGCATCTATGTCGAGAACACCGGCATCCGCCGCGGCCCGCCGGACCTCGTGGCGCGGCTCCGCCGCGGCGAGACCGTGGACGCGTCGCAAATCTATTTCCGCACCGTGCCGCGTTTCGAGACCGCCTCGCCCGACCATCTCTGGCTGATGCGCTCGATCTTCGTCTGCATCGGCACGCGGCTGCCCGACCGGGTGCTGCTCGACGTCTACGAACTGGAGTAGCGCCACCATCGTTTTCAGGCGAGCGGCCGCCGCACCCATCAACAACAGCCGCAGGGAGGTTATCGTGAAGAGAGTGATCCGGGCGGCCCTGGCCGCCGCCGCCGTCATGGCCGTCACCATCATGGCCGCCGCGGGCATCGCGCCGGCCCTCGCCCAGACGCCCCGCACCATCACGCTCGTGGTTGGCTTTGCCGGCGGCACCGCCCCCGACACCCTGGCGCGCATCCTCGCCGACGCCATGCAGCGGGCAGGCAATACGAATGTCGTCGTCGAGAATGTGCCGGGTGCCGGCGGCCAGGTCGCCTCCGCCCGCGTCGCCCGCGCCGCGGCCGACGGCTCGGTCGTCCTCCTCGGCGAGGTCGGCTCGGTCGCCATTGCGCCCTTCGCCTTCGCCTCGCTCCCCTACGACCCGGCGAAGGACTTCACCTATGTCAGCGAGGTCGCCCGCACCAACTTCGCCTTCGTCGTGCCGGACCAGGGCGGCCCCGCCTCCATCGCCGCCTTCATCGAGGCGGCGAAGAAGGCCGACCGCACCCTCCTCGGCACCTTCGGCGTGACGAGCCCCGGCCACATCGCCGCCGAGCTCTTCGCCCAGAGTGCCGGCTTCAAGGGCGAGCCCGTCCACTACCGCGCGGTGGCCGACGGCATCGGCGACATCGCCCGCGGCCAGACGGCCGGCTCCTTCTTCTCCATTCCCCTGGCGGCGGCCCAGATCCGCTCCGGCGGCCTGCGCGCACTCGTCCAGACCGGCGCCACCCGCGCCGACATGCTGCCGGGTGTGCCCACCGCGGCGGAGGCCGGCGTGCCCTACCTCTCGATGTCCTCGTGGTTCGTGCTGATGGTGCCCGCCGCCGTCCCCGCCGCGACGGTCGCCGAGATCCACCGCGCCGCCGCGGCGGCGGTGAGGGACCCGGCGGCGCTCGACCGGCTGCGCGGCGCCGGCTTCGAGGCGGTCGGCTCCAGCCCCGACGAGGTGAAGGCCATGGTCGGCCGTGAGCGCGACCGCTGGAAGCCGGTCATCGAGCGCGCCGGCATCCGCATCACCAACTGAGGCGGCTCAGGATCGCTTCAGGTCGACCGTCAGGGTCCGGCGGTCCTGCAAATGCACCACCGCCCACGCGTCGTTCATCGGCTCCAGCCGGATGAGCGGCGCCGGCAGCGGTACGGACGCGACGATGCGGCCTGACCCGCCGGCGAAGCTGACGGCGACGAGGCGCAGGCGGTCGAGCGAGGGCAGCACGATCTCCGGGGCGCCGTCGCCGTCGATGTCGCTGATGCGGCCGAGGTCGAGGTCGCGCGAGCCGATGACGTGGTTCGTCACCCCGTCGAGTCTGGCGACCTCCTCCAGCCGCGCGCCCTCGCGCCGGTAGAGCCGGAGTGAGCCGGCGATGTGCGGCGTCACCACCGCCGCCACCAGCGGCCTGCCCGTCCGGGTGAAGTCGGCGACGCCGACCGGGTTCAGCCAGCGGTTCGGCGTGCCGATCGCCTCGCTCTCGGCGAGCGGCGTGATGGCTCCGCGCCGATCGCATAGGCGGCGAGCGCCGCGCCCCGACGGAGATAGGACTTCACCACGAGGGCGGCGGGCGAGCCGCCGCCGAGATCGACCAGCCGCACGCGCCGGTCTTCGAACACGGCATCGGGCCCGAGCCGGTGGTGCAGGCTCCTTCCGCCGCGCTCGACCACGAAACCGCCGGCCTCGATGGCATCGCCCAGCACGCCGTGGGCATAGCGCGTGGTCGGGTCGATCAGCCAGGCGGTCAGGCCGCCCGCGCGGGTGGTCTCCGTGTCGGGCAGCCGCGGCGCTGCCGGCTGCGCCAGGGCGGGGGAGGCCAGCGCGGCGGTGAAACCGGCGAGGAGGGTGCGGCGGGTGGTCGAAACGGGAGCCATGGCGTTTCCTCATCCGGGGCAGAAAGAGCGGACGGAGCTTGGCGCCGACGCAAGGCGCCGGGCGACCATCCCGCTCTCCCGCTCCCAGCATCTACGGGAGAATCACCGGCCCTGTTTCACCCGCCCCGGGCGATCACTCGATGCGGGCACCCGACGCCTTGACGATCTCGGCCCAGACCTTGAGGTCCGCGTCGAGCTTGGCCGCCAGCTCGGCGGGGGTGGAGGTCACCACCTCGGCGCCCTGCTGGGCGAACTTCGCCTTGATGTCGGGGGCCTGCAGCGCCCGGTGCGTGCCGGCCACCAGCTTGTCGATGATCGGCTGCGGCGTGCCGGCGATGGCGTAGAGGGCGATCCACAGCTCGGCGTCGAAGCCCGGCACCGTCTCGGCGATGGTCGGCACGTCGGGCACGAAGCTGTTGCGCTTCAGCGTCGAGACGCCGAGCGCCCTGACCGTGCCGGCCTGGATCTGGCTGATGGCGGCCGGCAGATTGGCGAAGGTGATCGGCACGTGGCCGGCGATGACGTCCGACAGCGCCGGGGCGATGCCGCGATAGGGGATGTGCTTGAGGTCGATGCCGGCGCGCGACTTCAGCATCTCGCCGACCAGGTGGTTCAGCGTGCCGTTGCCGGCCGAGGCGTAGTGGTAGAAGCCCGGCTTCTCCTTCGCCATGCGGATGAGGTCGGCCACCGTCTTCGCCTCGAAGGACGGGTTGACCACCAGCACGTTCGGCACGGTGCCGAGCAGCGAGACCGGCGCGAAGTCCTTCACCGGGTCGAAGCCGGTGCGCGCATAGAGCGCCGGGTTGATGGCCTGGCTCGCGGAAATGGTGACGAGGAGCGTGTAGCCGTCCGGCGTCGACCGGGCCGCCGCCTGCGAGCCGAGATTGCCGCCGGCACCCGCGCGATTCTCCACCACGAAGCGCTGGCCCATCACCTCGGACAGCTTCTCCGACACCAGCCGGCCGATGATGTCGTTGGCCCCGCCCGCGGCCTGCGGGACGATGACCGTGACCGGCCGCGAGGGATAGTCGGCCTGGGCGAAGGCGGGGGCGGCGAGGCCTGAGGCGATCAGGCCGAGCGTCGTGCGGCGGCTGAGACTGTTCATGCTGGGCTCCAGAGAGGGGCGGTATCGCCGCTTTCCTGCACATGGCGCGGCGGCCCGCGTCAAGCCGTCCGGGCAGCCGACGCATGGCCCCCCTGCGGGATCAGGATGGCGAGGGGCTGCGCCTGAGCTCCGGATGCACCGTCTTGCCGAGAATGCCGCCGTCGCGGCCGATGACGTGGCTGGTCGACCCGACGATCAGCGGATCGGGCGCCACCGCCACGGAGGCGTCCTTGTTCGGATAGGGCAGGGAGGACAGGAAGTGCTGCATGCAGGCGAGGCGCGCCCGCTTCTTGTCGTCGGACTTGACGATGGTCCAGGGCGCGTCGGCGGTGTCGGTGTAGAAGAACATCGCCTCCTTCGCCTCCGTATAGGCGTCCCACTTGTCGAGGGAGGCGCGGTCGATGGGCGACAGCTTCCACTGTTTCAGCGGGTCGGTCTCGCGCGCCTCGAAGCGCAGGCGCTGCTCCTCCCGCGACACCGAGAACCAGTATTTGAACAGGCGGATGCCGGAGCGGGTCAGCATGCGCTCGAGCTCCGGGCATTGGCGCATGAATTCGAGATAGTCGGTGGGCGAGCAGAAGCCCATGACGCGCTCGACGCCCGCCCGGTTGTACCAGGAGCGATCGAACAGGGCGAGTTCGCCGGCCGAGGGCAGGTGGGCGACATAGCGCTGGAAGTACCATTGCGTGCGCTCCCGCTCGCTCGGCTTGGCGAGCGCCACCACCCGCGCCGTGCGCGGATTGAGATGCTCCATGTAGCGCTTGATCGTGCCGCCCTTGCCGGCGGCGTCGCGACCCTCGAACAGCACGACGATGCGCTCGCCCGTCTCCTCGATCCAGCGTTGCGCCTTCAGCAGTTCGCGCTGGAGCTGGACCATGTGCGCCTCGTAGGGCTTGGCCGCCATGCGCGTCACATAGGGGTATTCGCCGCTCTCGAAGAGCCGGCGGATGGTCGCCGGGTCGCGCTTCATCTGGGCGAGCTGGTGGCGGCCGCGGGCCGTGCGGCCTGGCTTCGCCTCCGCCTCCGTCTCCCCCGCCGCCTGGGCGATGGCCGCCGCGCCCTCCGGGGTCGCGATCTCGGCGGGAGCGGGCGGCGCCGCGGCCGTCTGCGGCTCCGTCGGAGCCGATCCTTCGGGGTGAATGGCGTCCTGCATCATGGCTCTCCCTCCCGTATCGCGGTGGGGTGAGGAGACGGCGAAAGGCCGCGCCCTGCCATGTCATGGATCAAGCGTTGCCGCCTGCGGCAGGCCGCCGCCCTTGAATTGCCATGGTGCAGATGTGAACATAAAGGGAACACGAGAGGTCCCATGGACACCAAGGTCGCCGCCAAGCTCCGCATCCTCGCCGATGCGGCCAAATACGACGCCTCCTGCGCCTCCTCGGGGGCGCCGAAACGGGCGGCCGGCGCCAAGGGCCTCGGCTCCACCACGGGGGCCGGCATCTGCCACGCCTACACGCCGGACGGGCGCTGCATCTCGCTTCTGAAGATCCTGCTGACCAACTACTGCCTCTACGACTGCGCCTATTGCATCAACCGCCGCTCCTCCAACGTGCGGCGCGCCCGCTTCACCGTGCAGGAGGTGGTCGACCTCACCGTCAATTTCTACAAGCGCAACTACATCGAGGGCCTGTTCCTCTCCTCCGGCATCGTGAAGAACCCCGACCACACGATGGAGGAGATGATCGAGGTGGCGAAGCGCCTGCGCCGCGACCACCTCTTCGCCGGCTACATCCACCTCAAGACCATCCCCGAGGCGAGCCCCTGGCTCGTCGAGCAGGCCGGGCTCTGGGCCGACCGCCTCTCGATCAATCTCGAACTGCCGAGCCAGCAGAGCCTCGAGGAATTGGCGCCGGAGAAGAACGGCGGCACCATCCGCGCCGCCATGGGCCAGATGCACGAGCGCATCGTCGAGGCCAAGGCCGAGAAGCGCCGCTTCTCCCCCGCCGGCCAGAGCACGCAGATGATCGTCGGCGCCGACGCCACCACCGACGAGGGCGTGCTGCGAACCAGCGACGGGCTCTACCGCCGCTACGCCCTGCGCCGCGTCTACTATTCCGCCTTCAGCCCCATCCCCGAGCCGAGCAAGGTGCTGCCGCTGAAGGCGCCGCCGCTGCAGCGCGAGCACCGCCTCTACCAGGCCGACTGGCTGCTGCGCTTCTACGGCTTCTCCGTCGACGAGGTGGCGGCCGGGGGCGATGCCGGCATGCTCGACCTCGACATCGACCCGAAGCTCGCCTGGGCGCTCAAGCACCGGGAAAGCTTTCCCGTCGACGTCAACACCGCCGATCGCGAGCTGCTGTTGCGCGTGCCCGGCCTCGGCACCCGCGTCGTCGACCGCATCGTCGCCGCGCGCCGCCACACCACGCTGCGGCTCGACGATCTCGCGCGGCTCACTCCCGGCCTGAAACGGGCGCGGCCCTTCCTCGTCACCCCCGACCACAGGCCGACCCGGCTCATCGACCGGCAGGACCTGCGCGCCCGCATCGCGCCGAAGCCGGCGCAGCTCGAACTCTTCGGCTGACCCGCCATGCTCATGAACGCCGCCTCCATGGTGCAGATCCGTCTTGGGCCGGGCGCCGATCTCGACGGCTTCCGCGCCGCCGCCCGCAGCCTCGTCGCCGCCGGGACCCCGCCGGAGGCGGTGGTCTGGACGCAGGGCGGGGCGGCCGATCTCTTCGGCGCGCCGGTCCTTCCCGACGGGCCGCCGCTCAGCCTGCCGCGGGCCGCGGCCGACCTCGTCCAGCTCGTCGTCTGCCACCGCGATCCCGAGCGCTTCGGCCTCCTCTACCGGCTGATCTGGCGCCTCACCCACGGCGAGAAGGCGCTGCTCGAGGTGATGAGCGACCCGCTCGTCCACCGCCTCGCCATGATGGGCAAGGCCATCCGCCGCGACCTCCACAAGATGCACGCCTTCCTGCGCTTCCGCCGCGTCGAGACCGCGAAGGGCGAGCGCTTCGTCGCCTGGTTCGAGCCCGACCACCACATCCTCGCCGCCGCCGCGCCCTTCTTCCGCAACCGCTTCGGCAGCCTCGACTGGACCATCCTCACCCCCGAGGGCCGGGTGAGCTGGACCGGCGGCGCGCTCGTCTTCGGCCCGGCCGCCACCCGCGACGAGGCGGCGGCCGGCGACGGTTTCGAGGAGGGCTGGCGCGACTATTACGAGAGCACCTTCAACCCCGCCCGCCTCAACACCACGGCGATGCGCGCCGAGATGCCGAAGAAATACTGGCGCAACATGCCGGAGACGGCGGCCATCCCTGGCATGGTGCGCGCCGCCCTCTCGCGCGTTGACGGCATGATGGAGAGGGAGCCCGCCATGCCGACGAGACGCAATCCGGACAAGGCCGTCGCCGCCATGCAGGAGGCGGGGCCCCACTCGCTCGAGGAGCTGAACCGCATCATATCGGGCTCCGAGCCGCTCGTGCCGGGCGCCACCCGCGCCGTGCTGGGGGAGGGGCCGGTGGGCGCCGCCATCGCCTTCGTCGGCGAGCAGCCGGGCGACCAGGAGGACCTCCAGGGCCGCCCCTTCGTCGGCCCCGCCGGCCAGCTTCTCGACCGCGCCCTGGCCGAGGCCGGCATCGAGCGGTCCGCCACCTATCTCACCAATGCGGTGAAGCACTTCAAGTTCGTGCAGCGCGGCCGGCGCCGCATCCATGAATCGCCCACCGCCGGCGAGGTGAAGCACTATCGCTGGTGGCTGGAGCGCGAGCTCGATCTCGTCCGGCCGGGCCTCGTCGTGGCGCTCGGCGCCACCGCCGCGCTGGCACTCGCCGGCAAGGCCGTACCGGTCGGCCGCAACCGCGGCCTCTTCCGCTTCGGCGACCGGCCGGGCTTCCTCACCGTCCACCCCTCCTCGCTGCTGCGCGAGCCCGATCCGCAGGCGCGCGAGGAGGGGTTCCGCCGGTATTGCGAGGACATGAGGCGCATCCGCGAGCTCGCCGCGGCGTGAGGTATCGGGCCCATGCCCCACCTGAACCTTCCCCTCGCCGGGGCGAGGGGAGGGGGACTTCCACCGCCCGTCCCGCCTCCGCCCTCCGCGCCTGGCCCGACCGATGAGGTTTTGGCGCGGTCGAAGTCCCCCGCTCGACCTCAGCCCTGGCGCCTGGTCCGACCATCGAAGCCTGGCGCGCGATCGACGTCATCCTCCCTGCGCGCAGCGCGGGGAGGGTGCGGGTGGGGCCCTTCGGCCCCGGCGCCCGGTGCGGGTGGGACCCCGCTTCCGGTGTTCACGACGCGGGGCGCACCACGGGACCTGAAGCGGTCGTCGCCGCCCCATCTTGAAACATAGAAAAATGCGAATATGATAATGCCATCCGGCGCGGTGGTCCCGCGCCCTCGGAGATGGCACCATGACCCTTCAGGCCACCTATGACGGCGCCCGCCCCGCCGCCGGCGCCGCCGCCCGCATCGACTGGACGCCCTATGCGATCGGCGTCGGCATCGGCGTGCTGAGCTGGATCGTCTTCCTCGTCGTCAACAATCCGCTCGGCATCACCACCGCCCTGTCGCAGGTGTCGGGCGCCGTCGCCACGCCCCTCCTCGGCGCCGAGGCCGTGGCGAAGAACAGCTACTGGGCGCGCAACCTGCCCGCCCTCGACTACGGCACGCTGTTCCTCGTCGGAACCCTGTTCGGCGGCCTCGGCTCGGCCCTTCTCGCAGGCACCTTCCGCATCGAGCAGGTGCCGGAGGTCTGGGCCGGGCGCTTCGGCCCCTCGCCGATGAAGCGCTACGCCGTCGCCTTCCTCGGCGGCATCGTCGCCATGGTCGGCGCCCGCCTCGCCAACGGCTGCACCAGCGGCAACGGCATCTCCGGCGGCCTGCAACTGGCGCTCAGCGGCTGGGTCTTCCTCGCCGTGATGTTCGCCACCGGAACCGCCACCGCCTTCGCCATGTTCCGCACCGCCCGCTGATCAGGACACCCGCCATGACCCTTCCCGTCACCGGCACCGCCGCTCTCGCTCTCGCCCTCGTCTTCGGTTTCGCCTTCGGCTTCCTGCTGCACCGCGGCCGGGTCGCCGACTACAACACCATCGTCCGGCAGTTCCTGTTCGAGGACTTCACCGTCCTCAAGATCATGATGACGGCCATCGTCGTCGGCGGCGTCGGCGTCTTCCTCATGGCGCAGTTCGGCTGGGTGAAGTTCCACATCAAGCCGGCCGATCTGCTCGCCGTCTCCCTCGGCGCCGCGCTCTTCGGCGTCGGCATGGTGCTCTACGGCTATTGCCCCGGCACGGCGCTGGCCGCCATCGGCGGCGGCAGCCTCCACGCGCTGGTCGGCGCCGGCGGCATGCTGGTCGGCGGCATCCTCTATGCCCTGGTCTTCGACTGGGTGAAGGCGGTGATCCTGCCCGTCGGCGCCATGGGCAGGGTGCAGCTCCACACCCTGCTCGGCGTCAGCCCCTGGGCGATCTTCGCGGTCCTCGCGGCGGTGGCGGTGGCGCTGTTCGTCACCATCGAGCGGATGGCGGCGAAGCGGGCCTGAACAGCCGACGGCGGGCCGCCCTCCCGCCCTCCGACCCTCCAAACGCCCGGCCCGCGGCCGGGCGTTTTGCTTGCGGGAACTGCCGGCGACGGCATGCGGTGCCTTCTCCGGCCCGCGTTCCTCTTCAGGAGGCGATCCGGCGCACCGCAGCCGTAGTAGAGAAATATTCTTCAGCAGCACATTCGGACCCGGTACTGCGGCATGTATCAGGTAAAAAAGTACCATGACCTTCTCCGGGTCCGTCAAAAGTGCGAATTAGACTTAAAGTTAACGTGAAATTAGGGATGGAGCACCGACAAGGGTTGCAGAGCCCGAGGGGTGCAATCATGTCCTTTGTCCGCAACGCGACCATCAGCCAGCGCATCGCCGTCGCCGTCATCGTGCCGCTGCTCGCGGCCATAGGCTTCGGCGGGGATATCGTGATCGAAAGCTGGTTCGAGGCGGGCTCGGCCCGCCAGATGGCGACGGTTGCCGCCTCCGGCCCGCAGTTCGGCGCCGTGGTTCATGAACTCCAGGCCGAGCGCGGCCTCACCAACACCGTCCTCAACAATCCCGGCAACCAGAGCGCCGCCGAGGCCCGGGCCGCGCAGCTGCCGAAGGTCGACGTGGCCCTCTCTGCCCTGCGCGAGGCGGTGGCCCAGGTCTCAGCCGGGGCACCGCAGGACGCCGCCGCCGCCCGCGAGGCCGTCGCCCGCGCCGACGACCTCGCGGCCCTGCGCGCCGCCGTCCAGGCGCGCAGCGTGACGGCGGAGGCGGCGGTCGCCCGCTACACCGCCATGATCGACGCCTTCATGCAGCCGGTGGAGAACCTCGCCCGCCACGGCCGGGTCGGCGCCACGGCGCGGGCCGTCGTCGCCTATGCGAGCATCCTACGCGCCAAGGAGGCCGCCGGCCTCGAGCGCGCCACCGGCGGCGGCGCCTTCTCGCCGTCGGGTTTCGCCAAGGAGCGCTTCCAGCGCTTCGCCGAACTCGCCGCCGTCCAGGACAGCTATCTCGCCGTCGCCCGCCGCTACGGCTCGCCCGAGCAGGCCCGGCAGATCGAGGCGCTGGTCACTTCGGCCGAGACGGCCGCCGTGCAGCGCCTGCGCGTGCTGGCGGCGCGGGCCGCCCTGGCGGGGGAGGGCGGCGTCGAGGGCCTCGAATGGTTCCGCACCGCCACCGCCCGCGTCAATGCGATGAAGGCCGTCGAGGATCAGTTCGCCCGCGATCTCACCGTCATCGTCGGCGCCGCTGCGGACGAGGCCCGCAACAGGCTCGTCATCGCCTCCGGCCTCGTCCTCGGCGTGACGCTTCTCGCCGCCCTGGCCGCGCTCCTCGCCGCCCGCTCCATCACCCGTCCGCTGCGCGCCCTCACCCTGCACATGGAGAAGCTCGCCGAGGGCGACACCGGCGGCGAGCTGGAGGGCGCCGAACTGACCAACGAGATCGGCGCCATGACTCGCGCCGTCGCCGTCTTCCGCGACAATGCCATCGCCCGCGAGCGGCTGGAGCAGGAGGCCGAGGTGGAGCGCCAGCGCGAGCTGCAGCGCCAGTCGGTCCTCGACGAGATGATCGTCTCCTTCCGCGGCACGGTCGGCGACGTGGTGAAGACCGTGAACACCGAGATCTCCGGCATGCAGCGCACGGCCGAGGCGCTGAAGGGCGTCGCCGGCCAGGCGACGACGGGCGTCGACGTCGGCCGCGAGGCCTCGGCCACCTCCTCCTCCGACATGCAGTCGGTCTCCGCCGCGGCGGAGGAGTTGATCAGCTCGATCAGCGAGATTTCCAGCCGCATCCACACCACCAGCAGCTGCATCGGCCGCGCCACCGCCGGCTCCACCGAGACCGACCGGGAGGTCTCCGGCCTCGCCGAGCTCGCCCAGCGCATCGGCACCATCGTCGACATCATCCGCGGCATCGCCGAACAGACCAATCTCTTGGCCCTCAACGCCACCATCGAGGCGGCGCGGGCGGGCGAGGCGGGCCGCGGCTTCGCCATCGTCGCCTCCGAGGTGAAGGCGCTCGCCGGCCAGACGGCCTCGGCCACCGACGAGATCGCCACCCAGATCAACGCCATCCAGGCGGCGACCCAGCGCACCGTCGCCTCCATCCGCGGCATCGGCAGCACGGTCTCGGAGATCGACCACCTCACCGGCTCCATCGCCGCCGCGGTGGAGGAACAGACCGCCGCCACCCAGGAGATCGCCGCCGCCATCGCCCGCGCCTCCGGCGGCTCGGACCGCGTCCTCCGCGCCATCACCGACGTCTCCGGCGTGGTCGGCGAGACCAACGAGGAGGCCCGCAAGGTCGGCGCCGCCGGCGAGCTCCTGTCCGGGGCGACGCGCCGCCTCATCGACAGCGTCGACGGCTTCCTGGTCGACCTCGCCAAGGACGTGAAGGACCGCCGCGGCGCGGTGCGCCGGCGCAGCACACGGGCCATCCTGGTCCTCAGCGACGGCCGCAGCATGAACGCCCGCCTCGCCGACATCTCGGAGACCGGCGCCAGGGTGCAGGGCGTCGCGCCGCTGCAGGATGGGCAGCGCGTCACGCTGCGCTTCTCCGACGGCGCGGAGATCGGCGGCCGCGTCGTCTGGAGCCGCGAGGGCTCCAGCGGCCTGCAGTTCGACGTGCCGATCAGCGAGGCGGTGGCGCGCCGGGCGGCCTGAGCGCCGCCCCGCTGCCACAGGCTGGCAGCAGCATGGCGGGAAGACCCTCGCCGCCCTTTCCCGTCCGGCCCGGCGCGCCCATATTGCCGGGATGCCGAAAAGCCCCAAAGCCTCCGCGTCTCCCTCCGCGAAGCCGGCGCGCGCGCCGAAGTCCAAAGCCTCCAAGCCGGAGCTGCAGCCCCTCGGGCCGGCGCTGGCCGAGCTGCTCAACCCCGCCATCAACCGCGGCACGGCCGGCCTCGGCTCCGGCACCGGCCCCACCGGCGGCTTCGCCGAGGCCCCGCAGGCCGCCTTCGCCGGCGAGGCGACCATGGCCGACAAGGCCCTCGCCCACCGCCTCGGCATCGGCGTCGATCAGGCGAAAGCCCTCGACATCGAGAGCGAGATCGGCGCCTCCGGCGTCACCGCCACCGTCAAGGCGCTGGAGAAGCTGATCCAGGAGGGCCGGCCCGAGGTCGACGGCCGCACCTGGGTGCCGCACAAGCCGCCGCGCCCGGAAAAGTGGGAGGGCGGCAAGCGCTTCGAGATCGTCTCCGACTTCACCCCCGCCGGCGATCAGCCCCAGGCCATCGCCGAGCTCGTCTCCGGCATCCGCGCCGGCGAGCGCGACCAGGTCCTGCTCGGCGTCACCGGTTCGGGAAAGACCTTCACCGCCGCGCAGATCATCGCCGAGACCCAGCGCCCCGCCATCGTGCTGGCGCCGAACAAGACGCTCGCCGCCCAGCTCTACGGCGAGTTCAAGAGCTTCTTCCCCAACAATGCGGTGGAGTATTTCGTCTCCTACTACGACTACTACCAGCCGGAGGCCTACGTTCCCCGCTCGGACACCTATATCGAGAAGGAATCCTCCATCAACGAGCAGATCGACCGCATGCGCCACTCGGCGACGCGCGCCCTGCTCGAACGCGACGACGTCATCATCGTCGCCTCCGTCTCCTGCATCTACGGCATCGGCTCGGTCGAGACCTACACGGCCATGACCTTCGGCGTGAAGGTCGGCGAGCGCCTCGACCAGCGCCAGCTCATCGCCGACCTCATCGCGCTCCAGTACAAGCGCACGCAGATGGACTTCTCCCGCGGCACGTTCCGGGTGCGCGGCGACACCATCGAGCTCTTCCCGGCCCACCTGGAGGACCGCGCCTGGCGCATCAACCTCTTCGGCGACGAGGTCGAGAGCATCGCCGAGTTCGACCCGCTCACCGGCCAGAAGAATGCCGACCTCGCCTTCGTCAAGGTCTATGCCAACTCCCACTACGTCACCCCGCGCCCGACCCTCGTCCAGGCCATCTCCGGCATCAAGGAGGAGCTGAACTGGCGCCTCGAGGAGCTCAACAAGGCCGGCCGCCTGCTGGAGGCGCAGCGGCTGGAGCAGCGCACCCGCTTCGACCTCGAGATGATGGAGGCCACCGGCTCCTGCGCCGGCATCGAGAACTATTCGCGCTGGCTCACCGGCCGCCGCCCCGGCGAGCCGCCGCCGACCCTCTTCGAATATGTCCCCGACGACGCCCTCGTCTTCGTCGACGAGAGCCACGTCACCATCCCGCAGATCGGCGCCATGTATCGCGGCGACTTCCGGCGCAAGGCCACCCTCGCGGAATATGGATTCCGCCTGCCCTCCTGCATGGACAACCGCCCGCTGCGCTTCGAGGAATGGGAGGCCATGCGGCCGCAGACGGTCCACGTCTCGGCCACCCCCGGCGGCTGGGAGCTGAACCAGACCGGCGGCACCTTCTCCGAACAGGTCATCCGCCCCACCGGCCTCATCGACCCGCCCTGCATCATCCGCCCCGCCCGCACCCAGGTCGACGACCTCATCGGCGAGGTGAAGGCCACCACGGCGGCCGGCTACCGCTCCCTCGTCACCGTGCTGACCAAGCGCATGGCCGAGGACCTCACGGAGTACCTGCACGAGCAGGGCGTCCGCGTCCGCTACATGCACTCCGACATCGACACCATCGAGCGCATCGAGATCCTGCGCGACCTGCGCCTCGGCGCCTTCGACTGCCTGGTCGGCATCAACCTGCTGCGCGAGGGCCTCGACATTCCCGAATGCGCCCTCGTCGCCATCCTCGACGCCGACAAGGAAGGCTTCCTGCGCTCGGAAACCTCGCTCATCCAGACCATCGGCCGCGCCGCCCGCAACGTCGACGGCCGCGTGCTGCTCTACGCCGACCAGATGACCGGCTCCATGGAGCGCGCCATCGCCGAGACCAACCGCCGCCGCGAGAAGCAGCAGGCCTGGAACGAGGCCCACGGCATCACGCCGCAGACCATCAAGCGGCAGATCGCCCACATTCTGGACTCGGTCTACGAGAAGGACCACGTCACCGTCGATGCGGGCCTGACGAAATCCGGCGCCGCCGTCGGCCACAATCTCGCGGCCGTCACGGCGGATCTGGAGAAGCGGATGCGCGAGGCCGCCGCCGACCTCCGCTTCGAGGAGGCCGCGCGCCTGCGCGACGAGCTCAAGCGCCTGCGCGAGACCGAACTCGCCATCTCCGACGATCCCCTCGCGCGGCAGGAGGCGGTGGAGGACCGCACCGGCGGCTTCAGGGGGGCGAAGAAATATGGCTCGCGCGGCAACCTGCCGCCGTCACGCGCGGCGAAGCCCGGGCTGGACAGCATGGGGCCGGGCACGGACCGCGAGGTCCCGGCTGGCGCGGAGGTCCGGAAGAAGGGCGGGGGAAAGCCGGGGAAGGGGTGGAGGGGGTGAGCAGCTTGAGATTGCTAGAATCAATCGATGCACGTTTATTGCGAGGAGTACGCGCAGCCAACTGATACGAAAAATGTTCGAAGCTGATCTCCCCATCGTACGCCCATCGCAGGACCTCCTAGACGCGGCGGCCTTTGCAAATCGGATAGCAGCATCGATTTTCTCTGCGGAAGGCAATGGCGGGTGTGCGATTGGCTTGGTTGGAGGATGGGGCACCGGAAAGACAAGTGTTCTGAACTTAGTCGAGCGGCGTCTAGCGCTTCTCACGACTATGAATAGCTCAGATGCGATGGTGCGAAGTATTCTTGGCGAAAATTTTATCGATTCCGTAGAAAAACTTGACGCCTCATACCAAAAATATGAAGAGATACTGTCCGATGATAGCGATTTAAAGATATATGGGACTTATCTGTACAGTTCAATTTACAGGATTAACATCTTAAAAAACCGAGGTCTTTCAGATGCTGACGCGCGAAAAGCAGAAGGCATCTGGCGCTCTATACAAATAGCATCTGAAAATCCAAGCGTCGTATTCTTTCGCTTTAGTCCATGGCTGCTAGGACACCGAGTAGATCTAACTTTAGCCTATATCTCGGAAGTGTCTAAGTCAATTGGATCGAAGCTTGGTGTTGAAGCACAGAAAGCGATCGCTGATTATTTGTCAGCGATCGAACGAATTTCAAAAATTGCGGGACCATTAGGGTGGATTGGCGGCGTCACGGGCACAGGTAGCATAGGAAAGTACGTCGGCCTATCTGCAAAAATTGAGGCAGAGCATTTTTCAAAAGGTATTTCTTTGGAAGATGCGAAGCAAAAACTCAAATGGAATCTGTCGAAGCAGGAAACGAAAGTTGTAATAGTTATAGATGATATTGATAGGCTTGCTCCTTCTGAGGCGCAGCTAATGATTTCGCTCGTCAAGAGTCAAATGGACATGCCTAATATAGTTCATATACTGGCTTATGACAAGAAGCGTACCGAAAAGTTGTTGCGTCGCCGACCGTCGCGTTATGGCGATGGTTACATAGATAAGATTGTCCAGGTCGAGATCGAGCTTCCGCCCCCAACAAAAGCGCGAGTCTACGAGATGTTCGCGCCCACTATTGACGGTCTAATACAGAAATATAAAACGATTCCGTCAAATAGAATGACTTTTGTGCAGCAGGACATCATTAATAGTTACGTAGAAAATCCAAGGGATATCGTAAGACTGGCTAACTCAATCAAGTTTGGATGGCCAGCGATTGAAAACTATGTCGATCCGCTCGATTATGTAGTAATCGAAGTACTAAGGTTGTTCGAAAGAGACGTGTTTAATTGGGTGCGTCAGAATATAGATGTTATCAATGGTCGGCGTTTCAGCTCCTTGCCTGATGAGGAGTGGAAGCATGAAATTGAGCAAGTCCTTGCGCGTGCACGCCATGACTCCGCTGCGCGATCCGCCTTAAGATACCTTTTCCCCCGGATTGCGCGTGTAACCGGGGATGGTGCCCCCGGTGAGAACGATGATGACGTGATTGCACGCGATGCGTTCCGCGTTTGCAGCCAACAGTCGTCTGATGTCTATTTTGGCTTGGCGCCACAGTCCGGGGCGATAGGCCACGCAGAAGTGCGGGAGTTGCGCGCCGCCGTTGACGATCCGTCAAGTCTTAGAGCGCTGCTCGGGTTGGTCGAGGACTCTGGTATAGAGACATACAGAGCGCAGCGCATCGCGTTTTTGAACAGCTTAACTGCGGATGCTAATAATAGGGAAGCGTTATCTATCGGTCGAATTTTGAACCTGCTAGAAATTGCAGATCAGTTGGTGCTATGCGGAGATCCTGAGCCAGGATTCTTTGGGCCAATTTTTAATGGCGATAGAATCCGAACGATACTCATAAAGTACATTGAATCTTTGGGCGCGGATACGAGGTACGGCATTGCGGCCGAGATCATGTCGGAGGGACACAGCCTTACAGCAGTGGTAGATCTGTGTCGTTCATTGATAGGGGATTTGAGAAGTGGCGGCGCGTCTGGCAGGAGTGCGTTCGGAGGGGCCGAAGCGCAGAACCTCCGCCAAATAGTGCTGGATCGAGTTCGGCGCGCAGCGAGCGAAGGCCGGTTTTGGGGGCAGCCAGATCCAATGGCGTTGCTTTGGTTCTGGCAACAGGCCGTTGAAGACGAAGAGGTTCGCTCTTGGCTTGAGAGCCAATTGAAAAGCGATAAGATACTTGAAAGATTCATGGTGATCGCGCCAGGTATGGTTTATTCAACTGCTGGTAACTATCGATCAGTTCGTAGAGAAATTTGGTCGCGCATTGTCGATATTGATGCCGTCCATGAAAAAGCAAAAATCTGGGCGGCAGCCGAAAATGAGGACGATGATCGAGTTAAAGTCGCACGGGCATTTGTCGAAGCTATAGCGCGCGGTAATGACAGAAACTGATGAGTTGGCGTAGAGCCTCAAATCGGTGGTCGGTCACTGGTGCGCAGCACTGCCGCAGCAGGCTCCTTCACCTCCCCTGAACCTTTTCGCCACTCCCCGCGACACACGGGTCCCTGATCCACCGGAACCCGACCATGTCCCGCCCCGTCCTTGCCGCCCTTGTCGCCGCCCTGGCCATCGCCGCCATCGTCCCCGCCGCCTCCGCCCAGACGCCCGCCGCCGCCGATCTCGCGGGGCGCTGGACCTCCGACACCCGCGACGAACGCGGCATGGAAATCCGCACCGAGGGCGCCCGCATCGCCGCCGTCAGGCGCTGGCGCACCGACGGCACGGTCTGCACCCAGACCCTGTCCGGCACCTTCGATCCGGCCCGCCGCAGCGTCTCGCTCGACCAGCGCAGCCTCTGCGACAACGGCGCCAACGGCACCGGCCCGGCCTGCGACCTGCGCGTCGCCGCCAGCGACCGCCTCGTCCTGACCTGCCCCGACTTCAATCCCCGCACCTTCCGCCGCGCCGCGCGCTGAGGCGGGCGGCCGTGGGCGGTGCAGCCCTCCTTCTCCCCTTGTGGGAGAAGGTGGCGCCGTCAGGCGCCGGATGAGGGGGCAGGGCGTCACCCCCCTCACCCGCCCGCTGACGCGGGCACCCTCTCCCACGAGGGGAGAGGGGTCATCCGATGGGGTGGTGCCGACTGAGTTTCCTCGACCGTCATGCCCGCCGTTGTGGCGGGCATCCACGACTTGACCACCGCAGCCTCAAGGGAATTCGTGGATGCCCGGGACGGGCCCGAGCATGACGGCCGGTGGTTCGGGCGGCCGGACCACGAGGCCAAGCCTGCATCAGCCACGTGCGTCCTTCGAGGCTCGCCCTTGGGCGATGCTGGCGCATCGCCGCCGGACGATGCTGGCGCATCGCCGGGGGCTCGCACCTCAGGATGAGGACGGTTGTGTCTTGCACCGCGCTCTCCGGCCGGCCGCCCGTCATGCCGGACACCCACCCCCTCATCCTGAGGTGCGAGGCCATAGCGAGAGGCGAACGCGTCTCGCGTTCGCGCGATGCGATGGCGAGCCTCGAAGGACGCACTTGGGCGATGCAACGCGCCAGCCGCCTCAGGGGACACGCCCAACCCCTGAACCTTTTCCCTCCTCCCCGCGACACACGGGTCCCTGATCCCACGGAACCCATCATGTCCCGCCCGCTTCTCGCCTCTCTCCTCGCCGCCCTGGCCCTCGCCGCCATCGCTCCCGCCGCCTCCGCCCAGACGCCCGGCGCCGCCGCCGATCTCGCCGGGCGCTGGACCTCCGACACCCGCGACGAGCGCGGCATGGAAATCCGCACCGAGGGCGTCGGGATCGCCGCCGTCAGGCGCTGGCGCACCGACGGCACGGTCTGCACCCAGGTCCTCACCGGCACCTTCGATCCGGCCCGCCGCAGCGCCGCGCTCGACCAGCGCAGCACCTGCGAGAACGGCGCCAACGGCACGGGCCCGGCCTGCGCCCTGCGCGTCACCGCCGGCGACCGCCTCGTCCTGACCTGCCCCGACTTCAATCCGCGCACCTTCCGCCGCGCCTCGCGCTGAGGCGGGCGGAGGGCCATGTCCCCTCTGCGGCCCTCGGCCGTCACCGACCCTCGCGGCGCCGGGTGGGCCGCCCCTTCCCCCCCCCCGGCGGGGGGGAGGTCAACGCGCGCAGCGCGGCGGAGAGGGGGAGCCTTCGTGGGACTGGCCAAGCCCCCTCTCCCGGCCCGCGGCCGACCTCTCCCCGCCGGGGAGAGGTGGGGAGGTGCCTGCGGAGCCCGGAAACGCGCTCGATTCCCCTCCCCCCGCTTGCGGCGGGGAGGGGTCAGGGGTGGGGGGCATCCATGCCCGATGGCGCCCGATGCATGGCCTGGCCTTCCGGAGGGCGCTCCGCGAGTGGCCCGGCCCCCCACCCTGACCCTTCCCGCCACGCGCCATGCGCGCGGGGGGAGGGGATAAGAGGAGCGCTTCACCCCACCCGCCCGCTGACGCGGGCACCCTCTCCCACAAGGGGAGAGGGATATCCGATGGGTGGGTGCCCGCGGGACAACTCTCTCCGCCGGGGCTTCTCAGTCCTCGGGAGCGTCGCGGTCGAAGTCCCGCGCGGCATCCCACGGCCGCATGCCCGGATAGCTCAGCGATCGGACTTCGGGCGGCAGGTACTCCCTTTTCAATTCGTCGATGATCTCGTCGGGCATCAGCGTGAGCCCCATCGGCGGCCAGTCATGCCCCTTGGGTGCCATGTAGAGCCTCACGTATATGCTCCATCCCGGTGCGTCTTTCAGCAAGGCCTGGAGGGCCAAGATGACGGAGGGGTGCATCAGCGACAGGTTGCTGATGTAGATCAGATGCTCGCGATTTCCCCAGTTGTCATCAAGCACCCAGAAATCGCCGTCGCCGCAGCCGTCCTCTCGGCCGAGCGGAGAGAGAATGCGGCGCACGCCGTTGTAAATGCGAAGCCAGATTGCATCCTGATCAGAGTGGGCGGCCATCTTTGCCTCCTAGTCACTACGGGGACCGCGAAACAGACGCAATCGGAGGCGAAGTTCGCGCCGCCAGATCTGGTAGTTGAAGTCGAAGATGCGGGGGTCACGCGACGAGAGAATGTGCTGGACGAAGGTGCGGGCCTGATCGGGGGTCATCTGCGCGGGTTCGATGCCTCGTGCGCTCAAAAATGACCTGAACTCCGCAATCACCGCCTTGTTGTACTCCATATGGGGACCAGAGTTTTGGTGCCGCTCAGACAGGAGGGGGCCGGTCTTGGCACGTGCGAATACGCGGCGTGTCTCAGGTTGGAGGGGCTCTTTGTTGTAGAGTTCCCGCGGCACATAATGATGTCCGTCAGCGGCGACCTCGACGCGCTCGTGGCCACCGAGGTCCGGATCCACTGACAACGACACCCCGCCACCGACAGTCCACTGGCCTCCGTCCGGGTTCCCTGCCGGAACGCGTGGCTGGTTCGGATCGAAAGCAAGGATCGATGTCGGTGCGAGAGGGCGGTGGCGATCGGCGAGCCGACCTAGCGACCTCACATATCGCTTCCGCGCAAGCAGACTGCGGCGCGCGAATTGCACTGCCAGATCCACATCTCGGTCGATCGCCAGCGCACGTGCCTCACGGTGAATCTGGAAAAGGGCGATGCTGGCGCTCATCGGCAAGTCTCCACCTGAACGAGGAGACGATGCCAGAACCAGCCGGGCAAATCAAGTTCAAAATCCTAAATAGGAAAAAAAGCACCAGTTTCTTGCTGTCACAACGATTCCGGGAACGCGCCCAAACTGCTTACATCGCCGCTCAACAAGAAGACGTCGCTCCCCGCCCCCCAAATGCAAAACGGGGCCCGAAGGCCCCGTTCCGAAAGTCCGGTTCCGGCGAAAAGGCTCAGGCCTTGTCGGAGCGGTCGATGCGCTCGGCGATGCGGGCCGACTTGCCGCGGCGATCGCGCAGGTAATAGAGCTTCGCGCGACGGACCTTGCCGCGGCGCACCAGCTTGATGGAATCGATGATCGGGGAGTGCACCGGGAAGACGCGCTCGACGCCCTCGCCATAGGAGATCTTGCGGACGGTGAAGCTCTCCATCAGGCCGCCGCCGGAGCGGGCGATGCAGACGCCCTCATAGGCCTGGACGCGGGAGCGGTCGCCTTCACGGACCTTCACGTTGACGATGACGGTGTCGCCGGGGGCGAAGTCGGGCAGCTTCTTGTCGCCGAGGACGCGGGCGGCCTCTTCGGCCTCGAGGGTCTGGATCAGGTTCATCGGTTCAATCCTTGTGGCCGGGCTTGGCCGGCATCTTGTTGGTCTTGGTTCCGAGGATGGGCAGATAGCCCGCCGGAAGGCGGCTCGATAGTCGAAACGGGAGGGATTGTCACGCGGAAAGTGAGGCAGTGGGCAGTCGGCAATAGGCAGTCGGCGGTCGGCAGTCGGCAATAGCCGGGCTGCAATCGGCCGTCGGAAGAGGCGGGTCGGGGCAGCGAAGCCCCTTCTTCCGACTTCCGACTGCCTACTCCCCACTGCCTACTCCCCACTGCCCCTCTTCGCCCAGAGATCCGGCCGCCGCTCCCGCGTCAGCCGCTCGGCCTCGGCGCGGCGCCACCGGGCGATCTTCTGATGGTCGCCGGAGACGAGGATCTCGGGAATCGTCAGGCCCTCGAAGACCTGCGGCCGGGTGTAGTGCGGATATTCGAGGAGGCCGGTCTCGAAGCTCTCCTCGGTGCCGCTCTCGGCATGGCCCATGACGCCGGGCAGGAGCCGCACCACCGCGTCGAGCAGGACCAGGGCGGCGAGTTCCCCGCCGGAGAGCACGTAGTCGCCGATGGAGACCTCGGTGAGGCCGCGCGCCGCGATCAGCCGCTCGTCGACGCCCTCGAAGCGGCCGCAGAGGATCACCGCGCCGGGGCCGGCGGCGAGCTCGCGGACGAAGCCTTGCGTCAGCGGCTTCCCCCGCGGCGACATGTAGAGGCGGGGGCGGGGGTCGCCTTGCGGGGAGGCGTGGTCGATGGCGCGGGCGACGACGTCCGCCTTCATCACCATGCCCGGCCCGCCCCCCGCCGGCGTGTCGTCCACGGTGCGGTGCCGGTCGGTGGCGAAGTCACGGATGAAATGGGTGTCGAGGCTCCAGGCCGCCCCCAGCGCCCGGCCGGCCAGCGACAGGCCGAGGGGCCCTGGGAACATCTCGGGATAGAGGGTGAGGACGGAGGCGTGGAACATCAAACCTCAGTCGCGGTCTTGCGGGTCGCGGGGCGTGTCCTCGAGCAGGCCCGCGGGCGGGTCGATGACGATGCGTCCGCCGTCGACGTCGACGGTGGGGACCACGGCCTTGGTGAAGGGGATCATCACCGCCCGCTGGCCCTTGCGCGCCACGTCGATGACGTCGCCCGCGCCGAAGTCATAGACGGCGGTGACCGTGCCGACGGGCTCGCCGGCGAGGGTCTCGACCTTCAGGCCGATCAGGTCGGCATGGAGGAACTCGTCCTCGTCCTCGGCGGGGGGAATGCGCTCGCGCGGCACGAAGAGCTGCATGTTGGTCACCGCCTCCGCGGCGGTGCGGTCCGTCAGCTCGGCGATGCGGGCCACCAGCACCTCGCCGGCCGGGCGCACGCTGGTGACCGTGTAGAGGCGGCCGTCGCGGGACTGCAGGGGGGAGTAGTCGAGGATCGCGGCGGGGTCCTGGGTGTAGGACTTGACGCGCACCTCTCCCCGCACCCCGTGAGGCGCACCGAACTTGGCGACGAGGACGAGGTCGGTGGACATGGGAGGCCCTCGCAGGACGCAAGGCCTCCGTGCAGGTCACCCGGCACGGAGGCGGTCGGCACGTCACTCGGCGGCGGCTTCGGCGGCCTTGGCGGCCTTGGCGGCCTTCGAGGCGGCGCGTTCCTCGGCCTTCTTGCCGGGCACGGCCTTCTCCGGGTTGTTCGACGCGGTGCGCTTCATCAGCCCCTCGGCGTCGAAGAAGCGGGCCACGCGGTCCGTCGGCAGGGCGCCCTTGGCGATCCAGGCCTTGGCGGCCTCGACGTCGAGGTCGTAGCGCTTCTGGTCCTTGGAGAGCATCGGGTTGTAGGTGCCGATCTTCTCGATGAAGCGGCCGTCGCGCGGCGAGCGCGAGTCGGCGACGACGATCTGGTAGAAGGGGCGCTTCTTGGTGCCGCGGCGGGCGAGGCGGATCTTGAGCGACATGGGATACTCCGTTGGGTCGTTCGTGAGGGGCAGGATGGGGTGAAACGGGGCCGGCTATTTCTTCTTGCCGAAGGGAAAGCCGGGAAGGCCGGGGAGCTTGGCGCCACCGAGGCCGCCGAGGCCGGGGAAACCCGGCGGCAGGCCGCCGGGGGGCAGCGAGGGCATCTTATCCGGCAAGCCACCGGGAAGCCCGCCGGGCATCTTCTGCTGCAGTTCGGCAAGCATTTCCGGGGTCGGCTGGGGCATGCCGCCGCCGAGGCCGAACATGTTGGCGAGGCCTGCCATGGGGCCGCGCTTGGCGCCGGGGCCGCCCATGGCCTTCATCATGTCGGCCATGCCGCGATGCATCTTGAGGAGCTTGTTGACCTCTTCCGGGTTGGTGCCGGAACCGCGGGCGATGCGACGGCGACGCTTGCCGTCGATTTCCTTGGGGTTGCGGCGCTCCCAGGGGGTCATGGCGTGGATGATGGCGCGCTGGCGCTTGATCGCCTTGTCGTCGACGGCGCCGGCGAGCTGCTTCTGCATGTTCTTCACGCCGGGCAGCATGCCCATCAGGCCCTGCATGCCGCCGAGTTTCATCATCTGGTCGAGCTGGTCGCCGAGGTCGTTCAGGTTGAACTGACCCGACTGCATGCGCTTGGCGATCGCCATGCCCTTCTCGGCATCGATCGATTCCGCCGCCTTCTCGACCAGCGAGACGATGTCGCCCATGCCGAGGATGCGGTTGGCGATGCGCGAGGGGTGGAAGTCCTCCAGCCCGTCCATCTTCTCCGATGTGCCGAGCAGCTTGATCGGCTTGCCGGTGACGGCGCGCATGGAGAGGGCGGCGCCGCCGCGGCCGTCACCGTCGACGCGGGTCAGCACCACGCCGGTGACCTTGACGCGGCCGGTGAAGGAGCGCGCGACGTTGACAGCGTCCTGGCCGGTGAGGCTGTCGACGACGAGCAGGGTCTCATGGGGGCCGGCGGCCTTCTCGACCTCGGCCACCTCAACCATGAGCGCTTCGTCAACATGGGTGCGGCCGGCGGTGTCCAGCATCACCACGTCGTAGCCGCCGAGGCGGCCGGCCTCGATGGCGCGGCGGGCGATCTGCACCGGCGACTGGCCCGCGACGATGGGCAGGGTGTCGACGCCGATCTGCTTGCCGAGGATGGCGAGCTGCTCCATCGCGGCCGGGCGCCGCGTGTCGAGCGAGGCCATCAGCACCTTTTTCTTCTGTTTCTCGAAGAGGCGCTTGGCGAGCTTGGCGGTGGTGGTCGTCTTGCCCGAGCCCTGCAGGCCGACCATCATGATCGGCACCGGCGGCACGGCCTGGAGGTCGATGGCGACGCCCTCGGTGCCGAGGGTTTCGACCAGCGTGTCGTGGACGATCTTGACGACCATCTGGCCGGGCGTCACCGACTTGATGACCTCGGCGCCGACAGCGCGGTCGCGCACCTTGTCGGTGAAGGAACGCACGACCTCGAGCGCCACGTCGGCCTCGAGCAGGGCGCGGCGCACCTCGCGCATCGCCTCCTGGACATCGGCTTCGCTCAGCGCGCCGCGGCCCTTGAGGCGATCGAGGATGCCGGACAGTCGTGTCGACAGGCCTTCGAACATGATCGCTCCACCATTCATTTCCGGGGTGCCCCGAAAATGGTCCCGGACATCCCGGACCGCAACGCGTTTCGCGCCCGAGGGCGCATGCTGCGCTGTCGGGCGGGAACCTCCGGGGTCAGGCCCCGGTCGGCGAAGGCAGGTCTCGGATGAGCGAGAGTGGGGTGCGGATAGAGCGGGAGCCGCGGAAAGTCAAGGAAAGACGCGCGAACTATGCCCCGCGCAGGCCGAATGCCGCCCTCGGGGCTCCGCGGGGACCGGGCGCGCCAGGGGGACGGGTCGGAGTTGGTGTGTCAGCCGCCCGGGAACCCCGGCCGCCGGACAGCCTGTCGGCGACTATCAGCCACAGCGAGGCTGCCATGAGGGCAATCGCCAGCGGCATGCGCGGCAGCGAGTTCGTCAGCCAGACCAGCGCCACCAGCCGACGCGGTGCGATCCCCATGCCCAAGCTGAGGAACGTCGTGATCAGCACGAAGCCGTGCAACGCCGCCAAGGCCACGAGGCTGAGCCAGATCGGATAGGCGATGCCGAAACGCTCGCGTGCCGACAGGCCGTCGTCTCGCTGCGCAAGGACCGCGAGGGTGATCAGCGAGATCAGCGCCGCAAGAAGCAACCAGGGAATTGGCATGCGCATGGGGCCGACGAAGCCAAGCGAGAAGGCAACGCTCCAGTGGTTGAAGAACAGGGTGCCGAAGGCGAGATCGGCCAGAACCACAAAGCCGATAAGCGGGCCGACCAGGATCGTCATTTCCAACGTACGGGCGCGCCGCGCCGCTGGTCGGATCAGCGACAGGGCGAAGGCGACATAGATGAGGGGCTTCAGATACATGCCCATGACCAGCGCAATGGCCCCACCGGCACCGCTGGTACCGCGCCCCGCGCTCGAAGCCACGAAGTAGACGAGGTAGGGAAAACCAGCGGTCAGCGCCATGAGAATTGCGATACGGGTGATAAGCCCGATGCCATAGCGCTGCCTCGTGATGGTGCGACCGAACCACGACATGGTGAGCCTCCGTACGTGGGCAGGCTGGTCGTCGCGCGTTGATGCCACCTTAAGGCGACTATCGAAATGGAAGACAACCCGGAGGATTGGCTAACGGACGCTTGCTTGCGCTCGGTGAAGGCGGGTGCATCGGTGATGGCGCGAATGGGCAAAGCCCCTGAGCCTGCTCAGCCGCCGATGCCGTGGTCGAGCACGCGCCCGGTCAGCGCCTCGTAGGCGGCGCGGCAGGCAGGCGATCCCGGACAGCCGGGCAGTGCGACCATCGGCGCCACGACCAGCAGCCCGGCCGCCACGATCGCCAGGGCCAGCGCGGCTCCTCTTCGAAGGCGACCCGCCAGGGCCAGCGTCGGTATGATGAGGGCCTGCGCCACGCAGAGAACAAGCAGCACGCGCCGCGGGCTCACGGTCTCCCGGTCGAAGACGGTGAGATGCCCGTCGGGGAAGCCGACCATGGACAGGCTCGCCCATTCCACGAAGGCGAGGGCGAGGCAGAGAAGGCCCCAGCACAGGGCGACCGTGACGGCATGACGGCGGTTCATGCGGCCTGTTTCCCGCACCGACAATGCTCTCTTGTGTCGCGCGGCCAGACTGCGGCTGCTGTCAGAAACAGGCCGGTCGGCATCGCGCCGATCGCAGCATGCGCCTCGACAGACCTGCGAATCCGCTCTACCCGCTGAACATCCAGTGCCCGGACATCCACCCTTGGAAACCGCCCTCTACCTCCCCGTCAAAACCTTCCTCGAAGGCCTCGGCTTCGACGTGAAGGGCGAGATCATGGGCTGCGACCTGGTCGCGTTGAGGGACGGCGAACCCGCCGCCGTCGTCATCGGCGAGCTGAAACAGTCCTTCACCCTCGAACTCGTCCTGCAGGCGGTCGACCGCTCGGCCGCCGCCGACGAGGTCTGGCTGGCGGTGAAGGCCTCCGCCAAGGGGCGCGGCCGCGAGCACGACAGCCGCGTGAAGAAGCTGTGCCGGCTCTGCGGCTTCGGGCTCCTGTCGGTGCTGCCGATGGGCGGCGTCGAGGTCGTCGTCGACCCCGTCCCGTGGAAGCCGCGGCACGACGGCAAGCGCCGCTCGCGCCTCGTCGCCGAACACCGCCGCCGCCGCGGTGATCCCGCGACCGGCGGCTCGACGCGCCGCCCCATCATGACCGCCTACCGCCAGCGCACCCTCGCCATGGCCCAGGCCCTCGCCGCCGGCCCGCTCCGCCCCCGTGATCTCACGCCCTTCGCCCCCGACGCAGCGGCCATCCTCCAGCGCAACGTCTATGGCTGGTTCGTACGGCAGGAGCGCGGGATCTACGGACTGTCGGAGGCCGGCCATGCCGCCCTTGCCGCATGGGCCGACCACCTGCCTGCGGAGCCCTGAGGGATCGCGACCTTCTGTCGCCGCAGTGCAACGCAGGACCCCTCGGCCGCGTTGCACTGCCATGCCCCACCAACACAGGAGTGCCTCCGTGCCCGCCTTCCACCGCCGCGTCATGTTGGCCGCGACCCTCGCCCTGACGATCGCCGCCGTGCCCCTGGCCGCTGCCCGCGCCGACGACCGGCCGGTCACCCCCCAGGAGCGCGTGCAGATCGAGAACAGTCTGCGCCAAGCCGGTTTCACCCGCTGGGGAGACATCGAGTTTGACGACGGACACTTCGACGTGGACGACGCCATCGCCGCCGACGGCGGCAAGTACGACCTGGAGCTTTCCAGCGTCGACTTCTCCATCATCAAGCGCGAGCGCGACGACTGATCCGTCAGCCGCGCCGGCACAGCCGGCCGAGATCGGCGAAGGTCAGGCGGATCGCCTGTTCCGAGCGCGCGATCATGCGCCGGCCGGCGGCGCTCCGACAGTCCCAGCGCAGGCCGGCGCGCGCCGCAATCGCCCGGCGATACTCCGCCGTGAGAGTGCGGACCGTGTCCGCACGGATGCAACCCGACGCCATGCGACGGAACCGCGTCTCAAGGGCCGGTGGACGCCCGCAGGCGCGCAGGAAAACCTCGACCACCGCATAGGAGTCCACCCGTTTCGACAGGTCCGCGCGCTGCGCGGGTGTGAGCAGATCGAGACTGTAGGCGCCGCCACCGGGGGCCGATTGGGCCGCTGCGGGGGAAGCGGCGACAAGGGCGACGAGCGCGCCGGCGGCGAGGAGATGGAAAGAGCGCATGGACCGGCGGGAAGGACTTCTGACGGCGCCAAGTCTAGCCGCGCCGCTGCGGCTCGCAAGCGCCGGCCCTTGACGTCACAGCCTGCCTCGGCCACCCCTCGCCATCGCTTCTCGTCTCCGGCCCTCAGCCATGCCCCCTGCAACTCGCCTGGAAGACCGTCTCGCCGCCGCGGCCCGGCTCGTCGAGGCTGAACTCGCCACCCTCCTCCACGATGCCCCCCGCCCCGGGGAGATGGCCCGGCCGGCGCGACTGATCGGGGCGATGCGCCATGGCGTCCTCGCCGGCGGCAAGCGCTTGCGGCCCTTCCTGGTGATCGAGTGCGCGGCGTTGTTCGGTGTCCCGGTGGGCGACGCGCTGCCCACGGCGGCGGCGCTCGAGCTCGTCCACTGCTATTCCCTCGTCCACGACGACCTGCCGGCCATGGACGACGACGATCTGAGGCGGGGCCGGCCGACCGTTCACAAGGCCTACGACGAGGCGACTGCCATCCTGGTCGGCGACGGCCTGCTGACCCTCGCCTTCGAGACCGTCGCGGCGGAGAGTGCCCACCCCGATCCCGCCATCCGGGCCGAGCTCACGGTGCTTCTCGCACGCGCCGCCGGCCTCGGCGGCATGGTCGGCGGCCAGCTGCTCGATCTCGCGGCCGAGGGCAGGTTCGACGGCGGCGCCCCCCTCGATCTCGCGGAGGCCGATATCCGCCGCCTCCAGGCCATGAAGACGGGGGCGCTGATCCGCTTCGCCTGCCTCGCCGGCGCGGTGCTCGGCGGCGCGTCGCAGGTCGAGCGCGAGGCCCTCGTCGCCTATGGCGAGATTATAGGCCTCGCGTTCCAGGTGGCGGACGACCTCATCGACCATGATGGCGATGCCGCTCTCGCCGGCAAGGCCATCGGCAAGGACGCCGCTCGCGGCAAGGGAACGCTCGTGTCGCTGCACGGGCCGCACTGGGCGCGCGACGAACTGACGCGCCTCGTCGACGATGCGGCGGCGCAGCTGGTGCCGTTCGGCGGGAGGGCTGCAATCCTGGCCGAGGCGGCGGGCTTCATCGCCCGGCGGCAGGCCTGACCTGTCGCGTCTCCCCGGCCCTCGAGCCTTGACTCGACCGCCGCGGGCGCGCCAGCATTGGAATATCTTTTTCGGTTTTCAGGGGAGGGGACGATGGTTTTTTCGTCCGCACGGCGAGTCTTCGGGATGATTTTGGGTGTGGTGCTCGCCGCCAGCCTGGCCGCGCCGGCCGAGGCGCAGAAGCGGCAGAACACCGTCCGCTTCGCCTATGACCAGGTGCCGGAGAACGTCGATCCCTTCTTCAACAACGTCCGCATCGGCGTCATCATCGCCCATCAGGTCTGGGACACCCTGATCTACCGCGACCCGAAGACCAACGAGTACAAGGGCCAGCTCGCCACCGCCTGGCGTTGGGTCGACGACAAGACACTCGAGCTCGACCTGCGCCGCGGCGTCAAGTTCCACAACGGAGTCGAGTTCTCCGCCGACGACGTGGTCTATACCCTGAACTTTGTCTCCAACCCGGCCAACCGCTCCACCACCCAGTCGAACGTCAACTGGATCGAGCGTGCCGAGAAGGTCGACAGCCACAAGGTGCGCATCATCACCAAGCGCCCCTTCCCCGCCGCGATCGAATATCTCGCCGGCCCCATCGTCATCCATCCCGCCGCCTATTACGAGCAGGTCGGCCCCAAGGGGATGAACGAGAAGCCGGTCGGATCCGGCCCCTATCGCGTCGTCGAGCACCAGATTGGCCGCTCCATCACCCTGCAGCGCAATCCCGACTATTTTCGCGACGGGCCGAAGCCGCAGCCGCAGATCGAGCGCATCGTCATCCGCTTCATCCCCGACCGCCAGACGCAGGTGGCCGAGATGCTCTCCGGCGGCCTCGACTTCGTCATGAACATCGCCCCCGACCAGGCGCAGCAGATGCGCGCCGTGCCGACTCTGCAGATCGTCTCCGGCGGCACCATGCGCATCGTCTTCCTGAACTTCGCCACCACCGAGCGCTCGCCCGCCCCGCAACTGCGTGACGTGCGCGTCCGCCGCGCCATCGCCCATGCCATCGACCGCCAGACCATGGCGCGTCAGCTTGTCGGCGAAGGCTCGCAGCTCATCAACGCCATCTGCTTCCCGGCCCAGTTCGGCTGCGACGCCTCGCAGGCCCCGGTCTACGAGTACAATCCGGCCAAGGCGAAGGAACTGCTGGCGGAGGCGGGGTTCCCCAACGGCTTCGACATCGACCTGCACTCCTACCGCGAGCGCAACCAGGCCGAGGCCATGATCAACTACCTGCGTGCCGTCGGCATCCGCGCCACGCTGCGCTTCGGTCAGTACGCCGCGATGCGCGAGCAGATTCGCTCCAACCGTGCCGGCATGGCCCACCAGACCTGGGGCTCCTTCTCGATCAACGACGTCTCGGCCTCGACGCCCGTCTACTACAAGGGCCTCGACGACGACATCTCGCGCGATCCCAAGGTGATCGAGCTGCTGGAGCGCGGCGATTCCGTCACCGATCCGCAGCAGCGCATCGCCGCATATCGCGAGGCCCACAAGATCATCATCGAACAGGCCTATTCGGTCCCGCTCTACAATCTCGTCACCTTCTATGCGGCGTCGAAGGATCTGGAATTCGCCGCCTATCCGGACGAGCTGCCGCGCTTCTGGGAGATGCGCTGGAAGTGATGCTATGATCCGGCCGCGGGGCGTCATGCGCCGCGGCCGGACACGGCAGCTCCAAGGCGCCTTATCGAATGTTTAATTACACGCTCAAGCGGCTCGCATTGGCCGCTCTCGTCGCATTGGCGGTGTCGGCGCTGGCCTTCGTGCTGCTCCGCCTGTCGGGCGACGTCGCCATCGCCATCGCGGGTGAAGGCGCGCGCGCCGAGGACATCGCCGCAGTCCGCCAGCAATACGGGCTCGACCGGCCCCTGGTGATCCAATATCTCGACTGGCTCGGCCGCACGCTGCAGGGCGACTTCGGTCAGTCCCTCTATTTCCGGACCTCGGTCTTCGATCTGATCGTTACCAAGATCCAGACGACCCTCGTCCTCGCGGTCCTCGCCATCGCCTTCGCCCTGGCGCTCTCCGTTCCCTTGGGCGTCATGGCGGCGGTCTGGCAGAACTCCTGGATCGACCGGCTCTGCCTGTGGATCGCGGTCGCCGGCCAGGCGCTTCCCAACTTCTTCTTCGCCCTCTGCCTCGTGATGGTCTTCTCCATCGGCCTCGGCTGGCTGCCCGTCTCCGGTGCCGACGGTTGGGAGCATTTCATCATGCCGACGGTGGCCCTCGGCTACTACGTCACGCCGCCTTTCATGCGGCTCGTCCGTGCCGGCATGATCGAGGTTCTCGGCGCCGACTACATCCGCACCGCTCGCGCCAAGGGCCTGCCAGCCTCCACAGTGATCCTCCGCCACGGCCTGCGCAATGCGCTGGTGCCGGTGGTGGCGCTCACCGCCGTGCAACTCGGCTTCCTCCTCGGCGGCTCCATCGTCATCGAGACGGTCTTCGCTCTCGACGGCCTCGGCTACCTCGCCTACCAGGCCATCTCCCAGAAGGACTTCCCGGTGATCCAGGCGGTGCTCATGCTGCTCTCGGTCGGTTATGTCGTGCTGACGCTGGTGGCCGATCTCGTCAATGCCTGGCTCGATCCCAGGATCAGGGTGGGCTGACATGAGCGACATCGCCGAAACCCCCGCGGTCGCCGTGGTGCCGCCCTCTCGCTTCAAGCGGCGCGCCCTCAAGCACAAGGGCCTGATGATCGGCACGCTGATCTTCACGGTCATCGTGCTGATCGCCCTGCTGGCGCCGTTCGTCTCGCCGCACGACCCCTATGCCCAGGATCTCAACAACCGGCTCGTGCCCCCGGTCTGGTACGAGCGCGGATCCTGGCTGCATCCGCTCGGCACCGACAATCTGGGCCGCGACTATCTCTCCCGCACGCTCTACGGGGCGCAGATTTCGCTACTGATCGGCATGTCGGTCATGCTCATCTCGGGGGCGATCGGCACGGCCCTCGGCCTCGTCGCCGGCTACTTCGGCGGCCGGATCGACCTCCTCGTCACCTTCATCATCACCACCCGCCTCGCCTTGCCGGTGGTGCTGGTGGCCCTCGCCGTGGTCGCCATGGTCGGTGGGACGCTCGGCATCGTCATCGCCGTGCTCGGCCTGCTCAAATGGGACCGCTTCGCGGTGGTGATGCGCTCGGCGACACAGCAGGTCCGCTCGCTCGACTTCGTCGAGGCGGCGCGTGCCAGCGGCGCCAGCCAGTTGCGCATCATCCTGAAGGAGGTGCTGCCCAACGTCATGCCGCATCTCATCGTCGTCGGCACGGTGGAAGCGGCGAGCGCCATTCTGCTTGAGGCGGCCCTGTCCTTCCTCGGTCTCGGCGTGCAGCCGCCGCTGCCCTCCTGGGGGCTGATGATCTCGGAGGCGAAGAACTTCATGTTCTTCTCCTTCTGGCTCATCGCCATCCCGGGCGCGGCCCTCGCCCTGCTGGTGCTCGCCATCAACATGATGGGGGACGGCCTGCGCGACGTGACGGCTCCCGACAGCCGGTCCTGAACGGAGCCGAGCGCCCGCCCGCGCATGCCACCCTGTCCGCGCGCGCCGTGGCGAAAGCCGGCGGTCGCGCTAATCTGCCGCCGACACGTCCTGTGAAGAGACATCCATGACCCGCGCCTCCGCCATTGCCGCCGCCCACCAGATGTTCGACGACGGCAGCCTGAAGGAGATCTTCGCCCGTCGCATCGCCATCCCGACCGAGAGCCAGAACCCGGCTCGCGCACCGGATCTCGCCCGCTACCTGACCGAGGAAATGCAGCCCTCGCTGGAAGCCATGGGCTTCTCCTGCCGCATCCTCACCCACCCCAATGCCAAGGGCCCGTTCCTCCTCGCGGAGCGGATCGAGGACCCCGCCCTCGTCACCGTCCTGGGCTACGGCCATGGCGATGTCATCGCCGGCCTCGAGGGCAAGTGGAAGGAGGGCCGTGATCCCTGGACGCTCGATGACACCGGCGACACCTGGTACGGCCGCGGCGTCGTCGACAACAAGGGCCAGCATGCCATCAACATCGAGGCGCTGCGCTGCGTGCTGAAGACCCGCGGCAAGCTCGGCTTCAACGTCCGCTACCTCATCGAGATGGGCGAGGAGGTGGGCTCCGCCGGCCTCCACGATCTCGCCCGCGACAACCGCGATCTCTTCCTCGCAGACATTCTCATCGGCTCGGACGGCCCGCGCATGACCGCCGAGCGGCCGACGCTCTGCCTCGGCTCGCGCGGCGCCTATCGGATCGATCTCACCATCGACGCGCGCGAAGGCGGCCACCATTCCGGCAACTGGGGTGGGCTCCTGTCCAACCCGGCGGTGCGGCTCGCCCATGCCATTTCCACGATCATTGGCCCGACGGGGCAGGTGCGGGTCCACGAACTCCTGCCGAAGGAGATGCCGGACTCGGTGAAGCGGGCGCTCTCCGACATCGAGCCTGCCAGCATTCCCGGCGGCCCTCAGATCGAAACATGGTGGGGCGAGCCGGGCTTCACGCCCGCCGAGAAGGTCTATGGCTGGAACACCTTCGAGGTCCTGGCGCTGGGCGCCGGCGACATCTCCAACCCGCAGAATGCCGTGCCGCCGGCGGCCAAGGCCGTCTGCCAGATCCGCACCGTCGTCGGCTCCGATCCCGACGGCTTCATCCCCGCCATCCAGCGGCATCTGGCCCGCCACGGCTTCCCCGACGTCCAGGTGACGAGCGGCCGCGACATCGCCTTCAAGGCGACCCGCACCGATCCCGATCATCCCTGGGTCCGCTGGGCCGCCGCCTCCATCGCCGAGACCACCGGCAAGAAGCCGGCGGTCATTCCCAATGCGGGCGGGTCGCTGCCCAACGACGTCTTCGCCGAGATCATCGGCATGCCGACCATTTGGGTACCGCACTCCTATCCCGGCTGCTCGCAGCATGCCCCCAACGAGCACGTGCCCTCGGCCCTGGTCCGCGAGGCCATCGGCCTCATGGCCGGGCTTTACTGGGACCTCGGCGAGGGCACGCACCCGAAGCTGGCGCGCTGAGCGCCGGGACAGGGGAGGGGCCCCGATGAACACGGTCGACCGGATCGACGTCGCCATCGTCGGCGGCGGCATGGTGGGGACAGCTACGGCGCTCGCCTGCCTCGCCCGCGGTCTCTCGGTGACCCTCGTCGATCCCGGCGGCATCCGCAACGCCGCGAGTTACGGCAATGCCGGTGTCATCTCACGCGGCTCGCTCTTCCCCGTGGCCGGCCCTGGCGTGCTGAAGAAGCTGCCTCGGTACGCCCTCAACCGCGACGTCGCCATCCGTGTCGACTACGGCTCGCTGCTCGCCGTTGCGCCCTGGCTGGTCGCCTTCATGCGCCGCTGCAACGAGGCCTCGTGGCGCGAGGCCGCCGCGGCGCTCGATCCGCTCTGCGCCGCGGCCTATGACGAGCACTGGCGCATCGCCGGCGAGATCGGCGCCCGCGACCTGATCGTGCGGCGAGGCTGGGTGAAGCTCTACCGAAGCGAGGAGGCCTTCGCCGCCGGCGCGCTGGAGCGCGAGCTCCTCGGCCAGCACAAGGTCGCCTTCGAGGTGATCGACGGCGCCGAACTGCCGCAATTCGAACCGGCGCTGAAGCGCCGCTACGCCAGGGCCGTCTGGCACACCGAGACGGGCTCGGTGCGCGATCCGGGCGCCCTCGTCCAGGCCTACGAGGCGGCCGCCGTCCAGCGCGGTGCCACCCTCGTCGCGGCGCGGGCGAGGACCGTCGAGGAGGACGGTGACGGCGCGAAGGTCCTGCTCGAAGGTGGCGGGGAGGTCCGGGCGAAGACCGTCGTGATCGCCGCCGGCGCCGCCGCCCACGACCTCACCCGCATGATGGGCTATCGCCTGCCGCTCGCCGCCGAGCGGGGCTACCATCGCCATTTCGCCGATGCCAGCGAGCACAAGCTTTCCCGCCCGATCCACGACACCGGCGGCGGCTATGTCGTCTCGCCAATGAATGCCGGGCTTCGCCTGCTCTCGGGCGTCGAGCTCGCCCGCCGCGAGGCGCCCGCGAACTTCTCCCAGATCACCGCCGTCGAGGCCGACGCGCGCCGCACGGTCGCGATGGGCGACAGCGTCGAGCCGGCTCCCTGGCACGGCGCCCGGCCCTCGACCCCCGACGGCCTGCCGGTCATCGGCAGGGCGCCGCACCATCCCCATGTCGTCTTCGCTTTCGGCCACGGCCATATCGGCCTGTCGACCGGGCCGATCACCGGCCGTGTCGTCGCCGACATCGTCACCGGCGCGACCTCCGCCGTGCCGATCACCCCCTTCTCGCCGGGGCGGTTCTGATCCGCCCCCGTGTCCGTGTGATCCCAGACATGCCGACATCGGACATTGCCAGCGACAGGCGGCCGGCTAGAGTTGCGGACAAGGCGGGCGGCATGACCCGCAAACCAGAGGTGTGACCACGATGTTGAAGCGGATGATCGTCGCGGCCGGCATGGCCGCCGGCTTGATGGCGGGTGCCCTGGCGCCGGCCGGTGCGCAGACGGTGGAATGGCGCGGCGGCTCCATCGGCGGCGGCTGGTACACCATCGTCTCGGGGGCGGCCAAGCTCCTCGAGGACAAGATCCCGGGCATGACCATCAAGGCCGTTCCGGGCGGCGGCGCCGCCAATCCGGTGGCCGTGCAGCAGGGGCAGGCGCAGCTCGCCATGTCCATCGACATCTTCGCCGCCATGGCTGCGTCCGGCACCGGCACCTATCAGGGCCGCCCTGCCGCCGACAAGCTGCGGATGATCGGCCAGTCCTTCGGCGACACGCCCTATCACTTCATCCGCGCCCCCGGCCAGACCATGGACATTGCGACCCTGTTCAAGGAGGGCCGCAACATCCGCTTCGGCGGCGCCAACAACGGCGCGACCGACGAGATCGCCCTGCGCTGGCTCCTCGCCGTCTACGGCCAGACCTATGACAGCCTGCGCGCCCGCGGCTGGCGCTTCCAGCTCGCCGCCTACGGCGACCTCGCCGCCGCCTATCGTGACGGCCAGCTCGACTACGCCTTCTTCGCCCTCGGCCTGCCCGGCTCGGCGGTGGTGGACATGGCCACCGGCCGTGACGGCGAGATTCTCGACATCCCGCAGGACGTGATGGACGCCTTCAAGCAGCGCCACGGCATGGGCTCGGGCGTCATCCCGGCAGGCACCTACCCGCGCTTCCAGGGCACGCGCGAGGTGAAGACGCTGGTGATGGCGACGACCCTCGTCACCTCGTCCGACGTGTCCGAGGACATCGTCTACAAGATCACCAAGGCGATCTGCGAGAACGTCGCGGAGCTGCCGCGCATCCATGGCTCGCTGAAGGACTATCGTTGCGAGACGGCGATCGCCAACCGGCCCGTCCCGGTCCACCCCGGCGCGCTGCGCTACTATCGCGAGCGCGGCTGGGTGCAGGGCTGATCCACCTCGGTTGAACAAGGCCCGGGCCACCGCCCGGGCCTTCACCTTTGGGGCTGCCGCCGGCCCGCCTCTTCACTCGGATATCTCGCCATGCGCGAACTCAAGGGGCCGGTTTTCTGGCTCGCGGCCGCCGTTGCCGTCTCCGCCTCGCTCTTCCATCTGCTGACCGGCGGCTTCGGCTTCCTGGAGCCGCGCGAGCAGCGCTCCGTCCACCTGCTCGTGCTGCTGCCGCTCGCCTTCATCCTCTATCCGGCCGGCGAGACCTCGCCCAAGGATCGCCCCAGCGTCGTGGATTGGCTGCTCTCGGCCCTCGCGGTTCTGCCGAGCCTCTATTCCTACGGCTGCGCCAATGGCGGGCGCTACTGCGCCTCCATTATCAACCTGCGCTTCGAGACGGTCGATCCTGTCCATCCGGTCGAACTCGTCTTCGGCGTCATCGCCATCGTCCTGGTCGTCGAGGCCCTGCGCCGGGCGGTGACGCCGGTGCTCGCGGGCCTCGTCGCTTCCGGCATTCTCTATCTCTTCGTCACCGAATACATGCCGGGTATCCTGCATTTCCGCGACATTCCGGCGACGCAGATCGTCGAGACCATGTACCTGTTCAACTCGAACGGCATTTACGGCTCGATCACCGGCATCTCGGCCACCATGGTCGCCATGTTCATCATCTTCGGCGCTTTCATCGAAGGCTCTGGCGTCGGCATGCTGTTCCACAATCTCGGCATGAAGGTCGCGGGCCGGCAGGCCGGCGGGCCCGCCAAGGTCGAGGTCGTCTCTTCCGCCATGTTCGGCACGATCTCGGGCTCGTCCGTCGCGAACGTCTTCGCCACCGGCTCCTTCACCATCCCCGCCATGATCAAGCTCGGCTACCGCCGCCAGTTCGCGGCCGGGGTCGAGGCCGCCTCCTCGGTCGGAGGGCAGATCATGCCGCCCGTGATGGGGGCGGGAGCCTTCATCATGGCCGAGATCACCAACATTCCGTACCAGACCATCGCGCTGGCGGCGATCGCCGGCTCGCTGCTCTACTTCTTCATGATCCTCATCAGCGTGCATTTCGAGGCGCGGCGGCTGCGCCTCACCGGCTGCGACCCCGACGAGATCCCGACCTGGAGCTTCGTGCTCCGCGACGTCCACCTGCTCATCCCGGTCTTCGTCATGATCGGCGCCATGGCTATGGGCTATTCGCCCTCCTTCGCCGCTTTCTGGGGGATCATAGCCGTCTGGCCGTCCTCCTGGTTGCGCGTCCACACCCGGCTCTGGCCTGCGGACATCCTGCGCATGCTGGCGAACGGCGGGCGCAACATGGTGGTGGTGGCGCTCGCCTGCGCGGGCGCCGGCATCTTCGTCGCCTGCCTCACGGTCACGGGCATGGTGATCTCCTTCTCCACCATCGTGACGGGCCTAGCCGGCAACAACCTCTACATCGCCGGCGTCCTCATCGCGATCACCGTGCTCATCCTCGGCATGGGTGTGCCGACCACCGCCGCCTACATCATCGGCGCGGCGATCGGCGCGCCCATCCTCCAGCAGTTCGGTGTGCCGGTGCTCGCCGCCCACATGTTCGTCTTCTACTTCTCCATCCTCGCCGACGCGACGCCGCCGGTCTCCGTCGCCTCCTACGCGGCGGCCTCCATCGCCCGCTGCAGCCCGATGGCGGCGGGTGTGGTCGCCTTCCGCCTCGCCATCGCCGGCTTCGTCGTCGGCTTCTCCTATCTCCATTCCAGCGCCCTACTGCTGCAGGACTCGTGGTTTGAGATCATCGGCGAGTTCATCGCCAACGCCTTGGGACTGACCCTGCTCGCGGCCGGCTTCTTCGGCTTCTTCCGCGCGCCGCTGCCCGTGGCGCTGCGCCTGCCGCTGATCCCGCTCGGCGTCATGGCGACGCTCTTCGACCCCATACCCGTGTGGTGGCGGGTCGCCATCGTCGCCGGCATCGCCGTCGCCCTTTACCTCGGCCAGAAGGCGGCCGCCGGCCGTGAGGAGGGCGTCCTGGCCAACGAGGCCGCGGTCAGGGCCGAGGCGCGCCTCGCGCGGGAGACCTCCCCCACATGATCATCGACCGCATGCAGGTTCGGCTCACCCGCTGGCCCCTGAAGATGACCCGCAAGCACGGCGTCGGCGACGTCGCCGACACGCTTCCCGGTGTCGTCGTCTCGCTCCACACGAAGGACGGGCTCACCGGCTGGGGGGAGGCGGCGCCCTGGTCCGTCTTCTCGGGAACAGCCGAGGCGGCGGTCGCCGCCCTCGACGTCTATCTGCGTCCGCTGGTGATCGGCCGCGACCCGCGCCGGCTCGCCCGCATCATGGCCGAGGCCGACCGCACCATCGTCGGCCACCCGGAAGCCAAGATGGCGCTCGACATGGCGCTGCACGACCTCTTCGGCCAGGCGGCGGGTGTGAGCGTCGCCGAACTACTGGGCGGCGTCTTCCGCGAGAGCATCCCGCTCTCGGTCTCCATCGCCAATCCCGACTTTGACGCCGACCTCGACTTCGCGCGCGCCCGTCTCGCCGAGGGCATCCGCCTGTTCAAGGTGAAGACCGGCTTCTCCACCCATGCCGAGGACATGAGCCGGCTCGACCGGCTCGCCGCCATGCTGCCCGCCGACGCCTCGCTCCGCATCGACTACAACCAGGGCCTCGCCGCGGTGGACGCGATCCGGACCCTTCGTGACGTCGAGGCCTTCCGTCCCGCCTTCATCGAGCAGCCGGTGGCGCGCGACCGCCGCGACGCCATGGCCGAGATCGCCCGCGCCCTCGACACGCCGATCCTCGCCGACGAGAGCGTCTTCTCGCCCGAGGAGGCGGTCGAGTGCGTGCGGTCGCGCTTCGCCGACGCCGTGTCCATCAAGCTCATGAAGGCCGGCTCCTTCGCCAAGGGCAAGGCCATCGCCGCCATCGCGCAGGCCGCCGGGATGCCCTGCTATGGCGGCACCATGTACGAGGCGGGCATCGCGCTCACCGCCGGCATCCATTTCGCCGCGTCGACCCCGGCCATGACCCTGGGGGCGGAGTACTATACCTCCGCCTTCGTGCTCGGCACGGAAATCCTGAAGGAGCCTGTGCGGCTGGAAGCCGGCGCCTCCTGGCTACCAACCGGGCCGGGCCTCGGCATCGCTGTCGACGAGGCGGCGCTGAAGGGCGCGACCATGGAGGTGCGGGGGTAGGTCCACGCCCGCTCTACGGTTCAGCCCGAAACGAAATGCCCGGCACAAAGGCCGGGCATGAGCACCATCTGCCGGTCGCGATGGGGGCTTACGCCACCGCTTCCTTCGATTTCTCGGCGCGCTTGCGGTCGTTGGGGTCGAGATGGACCTTACGCACGCGGATCGACTTCGGTGTCACCTCGACCAGCTCGTCGTCCTGGATCCAGGCGAGGGCCTTCTCCAGCGTCATGCGGATCGGAGGGGTGAGGCGCACGGCCTCGTCCTTCGAGGTGGTGCGGATATTGGTGAGCTTCTTGCCCTTCAGCACGTTCACTTCGAGATCGTTGTCGCGGTTGTGGATGCCGATGATCATGCCGCGATAGACCTTCACGCCGGGATCGATGATCATCGGCCCGCGGTCCTCGAGGTTCCACATGGCATAGGCGACGCTCTCGCCGATGTCGTTGGAGATCAGCACGCCGTTGATGCGGCCGGCGACCTCGCCCTTGTAGGGCTCGTAGGCCTTGAACAGGCGGTTCATGATGGCCGTGCCGCGCGTGTCGGTGAGCAGCTCCGACTGGTAGCCGATGAGGCCGCGGGTCGGGGCGTGGAATACGAGGCGCAGGCGGTTGCCGCCCGAGGGCTTCATCTCGACCATCTCGGCGCGGCGCTCGCTCATTTTCTGCACGACGACGCCGGAATGCTCCTCGTCGACGTCGATGAGCACCTCCTCGATCGGCTCCAGCGTCTCGCCGTTCTCGCCCTTCTGGAAGACGACCCGCGGACGCGACACGGCGAGCTCGAAGCCCTCGCGGCGCATGGTCTCGATGAGGATGGCGAGCTGCAGTTCGCCGCGGCCGGAGACGAAGAAGGAATCCTTGTCGGAGCTCTCCTCGATCTTCAGCGTGACGTTGCCTTCGGCCTCCTTGAACAGGCGGTCGCGGATCATGCGGCTCGTCACCTTGTCGCCCTCGGTGCCCGCCAGCGGCGAGTCGTTGACGATGAAGCTCATGGTGACGGTCGGCGGATCGATCGGCTGGGCCTGGATCGCTTCGTCGACGCTCGGGTCGCAGAACGTGTCGGCCACGGAGCCCTTGGACAGGCCCGCGATGGCGACGATGTCGCCGGGAATGCCCTCCTCGATCGGCTGACGCTCGATGCCGCGGAAGGCGAGGATCTTCGAGACGCGGCCGGTCTCCACCACCGAACCGTCGCGCGCCAGAACCTTGATCGACTGGTTCGGCTTCACCGTGCCGGACGAGATGCGGCCGGTGATCATGCGGCCGAGGAAGGGATTGGCCTCGAGCAGCGTGCCGAGCATGCGGAACGGGCCGTCACCGACATTCGGTTCCGGCACGTGGCGCAGCACGAGGTCGAAGAGGGGAGCCAGGCCCTGGTCGATCGGGCCTTCCGGCTTCTCCGCCATCCAGCCCTCGCGGCCGGATCCGTAGAGGATCGGGAAGTCGAGCTGCTCGTCGGTGGCGTCGAGGGCGGCGAAGAGGTCGAAGACCTCGTTGATGACCTCGACGTGGCGGGCGTCGGGCCGGTCGATCTTGTTGATGGCGACGATCGGCTTGAGGCCGATCTTCAGCGCCTTGCCGACGACGAACTTCGTCTGCGGCATCGGCCCTTCCGCGGCATCGACCAGCACGATGGCGCCGTCCACCATGGAGAGGATGCGCTCCACCTCGCCGCCGAAATCGGCATGGCCGGGCGTGTCGACGATGTTGATGCGCGTGTCCTTCCAGACCACCGAGGTCGCCTTGGCGAGAATGGTGATGCCACGCTCCTTCTCGAGGTCGTTGGAGTCCATGACGCGCTCGGCGACGCGCTGGTTTTCGCGGAACGAGCCCGACTGCTGCAGCAGCTTGTCGACGAGGGTGGTCTTGCCATGATCGACGTGGGCGATGATGGCGATGTTGCGCATAGACATGGCAGGGGCGTCCGGTCGGGCGAATACGAAAAAGCGGGCTCCGTCGAAATGGCGGCCCGCGTGAACTCTGTTGCGGTGCATCTATAGGAGACGGTCCCACGGCGCAACGGAAACCGGCCGTCGCAGCGCGCGCGGGCCATCTGTCCGCGCTCTCGCAAATTGGGAGGCTCTCGCGGATTGCGAGGCCCAATTGGCGAGAGCAGGCGCGGTCAACGGCGGAAGGCTCCAACGCCTAGCGGCCTGGCACCCGCAGAAGCGCTATATCTTGTGGTGCCGCCCGGTGGTGTTGCTTGGCACCGCCCCTGCAGGAGACAGGATGACCCGGCATCAGGTATTTGCGTCGCCGGTTCAATGGCTCGGACGGGAGGGGACCGCAATCTGCGACCCCTTGAGCGTGGTCTCCTCCCTTCCACTCCGAGCCTTCCTCGCTCCCTCCCTATATCCCCATCCGGCGTCACGCCTCCGTCAAACCACGCATGACGTGACGGAAGTTTCCCGCTAGCTTCTACATTAGAAGCGTTCGCAGCTACTGGCCGAGGCCGCTGCAACACCGGGGAGGTTCGACGCGATGACTCACGACACACCCGCTTCGTCCGGCGACGATACCCCGCCGTCCAGACCGCTCGACCGTCGGCTCTTCGTCTTCAAGACGCTGGCGGGGGCGGCTACGCTGGTCGTTCCCGGCGCCGTCGCCACCTCGCAGCCGGCCGCGGCGCAGCGCCTGCGCGTGACGGACAGCGATCCCAACGATCGCGAGGGCCGCGGCCGCGGCCGTTTCGTCCGTCGCCGCGGCACCGACAGCGATCCCTATGACGATCCCGGACGTGGCCGCGTGCGGGTCATCCGCCGCCGCGTCCGCGTCACCGACAACGATCCCCGGGATCCCCGTGGCCGCGGCCGCGGCTGGTAGGCCCGGCCGCCCGTGACGCTCGCGGCGGATGCATTCGGGCTGGCCTTCGGGACGATGACCGTTCCCGAGGCCTTCGCCTTGCGCGAGGGAGGCGAGGCGCGCCACCTTCCGGGCGGAGACGCCCGCCGGTTCGCGCCGCTCCTGTCCATCGCCGACCTCGATGCCTTCCTGCGGACCGACGCGGCGCGCTCGCCGCGCGTATCGATGGCGGACAGCTCCCGCGACGGCAGCGCCGCCGTTCCCGACGATCTCTTCGCCGACGAGGACGGCCGCATTGACCCGATCGGCCTGTTCCAGCTCTTCGACGGCGGCGCCACCCTCGTCATCTCGCAGTTCCACGAGATGCATCCGCCTCTGGCGCGGTTCTGCCGCGGGCTGGAGAAGCTCTTTCTCCATGCCGTCCAGGCCAACATCTACCTGACTCCGCCGGGCGCGCAGGGGTTTCGCACCCACTTCGACACCCACGACGTCCTCGTCCTGCAGGTTTCCGGACACAAGGCCTGGCGGGTCTGGGGCGACATGCTTCTGCCCCACGCGACCCGCAACACGCCGTGGGACGGAACGGTTCACCGGGCCGATCCCGCCGGTGCCCGCGATGTTCTGCTGGCACCGGGCGACGTGCTCTACGTCCCCCGCGGCGTGGCGCACGACGCGGCGGCCCAGCAAGGCGGCGAGCCCTCCCTCCATGTCACCGTCGGTCTCCTGGAGCCGAGCTGGGCCGACGCGCTGAAGGCGGCCATCGACCAGATGGAGCAGCAACAGCCGGCGTTGCGGCAGTCCTTCCGCACCTGGCGCCTCGCCGACGAGGCGTCGCGCGCCGGGCTCCTGAGTGCGGCGCGCGACCGGCTGGCGGCGGTCGCCACCGAGGAATCACTCGACCTCGTCGCCATGCGCTTCCTCCAGCAGCTCGGCACGGACCGGATACTCATGCCGGGTCGCGGCCTCGTCGCTCCCCGGCCGGAACTCGACGACCGGCTCGTCCTCGCTGATGCCGTTCACCACTACGTCGTCCCCATGGGTGAGGGGGCGGAACTGCGCTGGGCCGGTCCGTCCGTACCTCTGACCGCGGCCGAACTGGTCTGGCTCGAGAGGCTCGGCGAGGGCGCCACCGCGCGTGAGCTCGGGGGCGAGGCGGCCCTCGCCTTCTGCGCGCGGCTCATGGCCCTCGGGCTGCTCGAGCGCGCCTGAGTCGGCGGCTTAGCTCTTCCTTAAACACGTCCGTGCCATGACATACAGGTTGCATGACGCTAGGTCAGGTCGCGTGCCGAAGAGTATCGCCCTCAATCTCCACCAGCCCGCCGCCACGACCATTCTGGTAGCTGACGAGCAGGCCTTTTCGCGCCGGATCATCCGCTCCGTGCTGACGGGTCTCGGACGGGTGTTGGAATGCCGAACCGGGTTCGACGCTGTCGAGGTGGCCGAGCAGCAACGCCCCAGCCTCGTCGTCCTCGGCATGAACCTGTCCGGCCTGGACGGGCTGGAGGTCACACAGCTCCTCCGCCGCGCCGACGGGGGGCTGCAATACACGCCGATCATCATGATCTCCGGCACGCCGACGCGCGCCTCGGTGCTGGGGGCCGTCACCGCGGGCGTCCATGAGTATGTCGCCCGCCCCTTCAGCACGAAGACGCTGAGGACGCGGGCCGAGGCGGTGCTCGCCATGCCGCGCCCCTTCGTGAGGACGCGCGTCTATTTCGGCCCCGTGCCGCGCGCCAAGACGGTGCGGCGCGAGGTGCTCGGCACCGGGGCGGGAGACGCCTCGGCCACCATGATCTGCGGGGTTCACCATTCCCGGGCCGACGAGATGCTCTGTCCGCTCGGCGTGAACTGCCTGTGCCAGGCCTATATCCGGCCTGTGGAAAAGGACATCATCGAGCTCTGAGAGCGAAGGTCAGGCGACTGCCGCGACCTCGGTCGCAGCCTGGCCGGGATCCTGCCGCTGCAACCAGGACACCAGATCTTTCGGAGCCAGAGCCGGGGAGAACAGGTAGCCCTGCATGGCGTGGCACCTCAGGCCCTGCAGGAAGCGCCGTTGAGGTTCTGTCTCCACGCCTTCGGCGACGACGGTCAGGCCCAGGCTTTGCCCGATGCGGATGACGGCCGAAGCCACCGCCCGCGCGTTCTTGTCGCTCTGCAGGTCGCGCACGAAGCTCTGGTCCAGCTTGATTTCGGCGATCGGCAGGGTGGAGATGGAGGACAGGCTGGAATATCCGGTGCCGAAATCGTCGAGGGACAGGCGCACGCCGAGCCCTGCCACCGCCTCCACCGTGGCGAGGGTGGCCTCGCACCTGTCCATCATGACGCCCTCGGTGATCTCCAGCGTCAGCGCTTCGGGCGGCAGGCCCGAAGCCTCCAGGGCCGCCGCGACGATGGCCGGCAGGCGGCTGTTGCGGAAATGGAGCGGTGACAGGTTGACCGAGACCGTGCGGACGGCGATGCCCTGCGCGCGCCATTCGGCCATCTGGCGGCAGGCCTCGCAGAGAGCCCATTCGCCGATGGCTTCGATCAGCCCGCATTCCTCGGCCAGCGCGATGAAGCGCGATGGCGGCACCTGGCCGAATTGCGGATGATGCCAGCGGGCGAGGGCCTCGACCCCGAGAAGGCGGCCGGTCTCGCCGAGGATCTGAGGCTGGTAGTGCAGTTGGAGATGGCCGGCATCGAGCGACTCCTTCAGCGCGCCGACCATGACCAGGCGTTCATGCACCTGCTCGTTCATGCCGGGGCTGTAGAAGCGGAAGGCGCCGCGGCCGGCATTCTTCGCCTCGTACATGGCGGTGTCGGCATGTTTGAGGAGCTCCTCCCGGTCGCGGCTGTCGCTCGGGTAGAGGCTGATGCCGATGCTGCCCGAGGCCGACAGTCCCATGCCGTCCACGTCGACGGGAACCGCCAGGGCCTTCAGCACCCGTTCGGCCACCTGTGCCGCCTGGTCACTGTCGCAATTCCCCAGAACGATGACGAACTCGTCGCCGCCGAGGCGGCTGACGATGTCGCCGGGCCGCACCTGCGCCGTCAGGCGCCGGCCGATCTCCACCAGCAGGGCGTCGCCGGCGGAATGGCCGAGCGTGTCGTTGACGTCCTTGAAGCCGTCGAGATCCAGGAAGAGCAGGGCGATCTCGGAGGAGGGTTCTCGCTGGGCTTCGGCGATCCGCTGGTCGATGGCCTGTCCCAGCTGGCTGCGGTTGGGCAGGCCCGTCAACGTGTCGAAATAGGCGAGCCGGGCGATATGCGCCTTGGCCTCGTGGCGCTCAATGGCGAGAGCGCAAAGATGGATGCAGGCCTCGACCAGGCGCTCGTGCCAGGCGGTTGGACCGCATTTCTCCCTGTAGTAGAAGGCGAAGGTTCCGGCGACCCGGCCGTCCTTCAGCTTGATCGGGCTGGACCAGCAGGCTTTCAGTCCGATCGGCAGCGGCAGCTCCTTGTAGGGAGCCCAGAGCGGATCGGTCTCGATGTCCTCGACCACCACGGGCTCGCCGCGCCAGGCGGCGGTGCCGCACGAGCCGACAGAGGGCCCGACCGGCATGCCGTCCAGGGCTTCGGAGTAGTGGGCAGGCAGGCTCGGGCTGGCGAGAGGCCGCAGCCGCTTCTCACGGTCGACCATGAGGATCGAGCAGATGGTGCCAGGCGCGATGGCTTCCACCTCCCTGCAGACCAGGCTGGCGACGGTTTCGAGTTCCTCCTCGCGGGCAACCGCCTCGAGGACGCGCTGCTGCAGAGCCTGGATTTGCCGTGTCTCGGTGATGTTGGACATGACGCAGACGGCGTTGCACACCTCGCCTGCCGCATCAAGCACGGGGTTGACCGTCGCGGAGACCCAGATCTCCCGGCCGTCCTTGTGATAGGCGATGAACTCCATCATGTCGGTCCGCAGGCCCCGCGACAGGTTGTCGAGGGAGGTCAGCGACTGCAGGTTGGTATGACGGCCGTTGAGCAGCTGGGCGGGAAGCTGGCCGATCAGCTCATCGCGCGAGTAGCCGAAGAGGTCCACGAAGGCGCGGTTCGCATAGACGATCCGCTTGTCGCGGCCGGTGATCTGGACCGCCTGGTCGGTCTCGTTCGCCACCAACGACAGGAGGTAGAGTTCCTCGCGACGGCGCACCTCTTCGGTCACGTCCTTGACGAAGGCGGCGTAATAGATGGTCTCGCCGATGCGGGTCCTCGACAGCGACAGTGCCCCCCAGGCTCGCGTGCCGTTGGGCCGGTCGATCGGCACCTCCACCGTGCTGCCCACGAGCCTGTCGTTCCCGCCGAGCCTGTTGTGGTCGATCTGCCGGTCGTGGTCCTTGCGGGCGTGTTCCGGTACGAGAAGGCGGACGTTCCGGCCGAGGATATCGCTGCGGTCCATTCCCCACAGCCGTTCAGCCGCCGCATTGAACAGCACGACGTTGTTGCAGCCGTCGATCACCACGACGCCGTCGATGGCCTGCTCGATGATGGGCCCGAAGAATCCGATTTCCGCGATGGGCTCGCGCGGGTCTGCCGACATGGGTCCGTCCTGCCTGACGCGGCGCCGGAGCAAGCCGCACATTTGACAGATATTACGAGGGAATTATGCCGAGGTCGTAAACGCCGACCCCAGCGCGTCGCTGCTCGGGCGCGCTTTCCACATGGGTGGTAAACAATTGGTCGCCGCGTGGAGGCGTTCTCTCAGGCGTCGCCGCCGCCGAGGAAGGCCGTGTAGGCGGGGTTGTCGGTCTCTTCCCAGTAGGGATAGCCGAGATCGTCGAGGCGCCTCTGCAACTGCCCGTGCTCGCCCTCCGGCACCTGAATCCCCGCGAGCACTCGGCCGTAGTCGGCGCCGTGGTTGCGGTAGTGGAACAGCGAGATGTTCCAGCCTTCCGACAGGGAGGTGAGAAATTTCAGCAGGGCCCCCGGCCGCTCGGGAAACTGGAACCGGAAGATGCGCTCGCCGTCCATGCCACGCGTCTTGCCGCCCACCATGTAGCGGACGTGGAGCTTGGCGAGTTCGTTGTCGCTCATGTCGAGGACGGGATAGCCGTGCTCGCCAAGCATGGCGAGGATGGCCCGCTTCTCCTCGCCGCCGGCGTCGAGCTGCACGCCGACGAAGATCTCGGCGCGCTCGGGATCGGCGTAGCGGTAGTTGAACTCGGTGATGGCGCGTTTGCCGAGAAGCTGGATGAAACGCCGGTAGCTGCCCGGCTTCTCCGGAATCGTCACCGCCAGCAGCGCCTCGCGCTTCTCGCCGATCTCCGCCCGTTCGGCGATGTGGCGCAGCCGGTCAAAGTTCATGTTGGCGCCGGAATTGATGGCGACGAGTGCGCCGCCGGTTCCTCGTCCCTGCTCCACATAGGCCTTGAGGCCCGCGAGGCTGACTGCTCCCGAGGGCTCGGCAATGGCGCGGGTGTCCTCGAAAATGTCCTTCACCGCGGCGCAGATCTCGTCGGTGCTGACGCGGATGACGCCGTCGAGCAGGCCCTTGCAGAGGCGGAAGGTCTCCTCGCCCGCCTGCCGGACGGCGACGCCGTCGGCGAAGAGCCCCACCTGATTGAGGATCACGCGAGAGCCGGCAGCCATAGCCTCGGCCATGGAGGCCGCGTCGTCGGGCTCGACGCCGAAGACCTTCACCTCGGGTCTCAGGAACTTGACGAAGACGGCGATGCCGGCCGCAAGCCCCCCGCCGCCGATCGGCACGAAGACGGCGTCGATCGGATCGGGATGCTGGCGCAGGATCTCCATGCCCACCGTTCCCTGGCCCGCGATCACGTCCGGATCGTCATAGGGATGGATGAAGGTCTGTCCCTTCTCTGCCTCGATCTGCCGCGCATGCCCGTAGGCCTCGTCGAAGCTCTCGCCGTGCAGGACCACGCGGCCGCCGCGGCTCCTCACCGCCTGGACCTTGATGTCCGGGGTGGTTCTGGGCATCACGATCGTGGCCTTGACGCCGAGCTTCTGCGCGGCGAGCGCCACGCCCTGAGCATGGTTGCCGGCCGAGGCGCAGATGACGCCGCGGTCCAGCGCCTCCCGCGACAGCCCGGACATCTTGTTGTAGGCGCCGCGCAGCTTGAAGGAGAAGACCGGCTGCAGGTCCTCGCGCTTCAGCCGGACCGCCGCCCCCAGCCGCTGCGCCAGCCGCGGCATCGGGTCGAGCGGGCTCTCGATGGCGACGTCGTAGACTCGGGCCGAGAGAATGGCGCGGATATAGTCCTGCATGGCGGGCCGTTCCTTCCGGCACCGCTCCTAACGCGCCGCGGCGGCGGAGGGAACAGCCGCGGCGGCGCATGGCAGGTCGGACGGAGGCGAGGCCCCCCGTCGCAGGCACCGTTCAGCGCGGCGTGACGCTCGCCGGGGCCGGCGCGGCCGGTGCCGGGGAGGTCGGCTGGGCGTCGGCGCGAGGCGCCTGATCGGCCGGGGCGGTCGCCATGGCCGGCGGGGCTTCCTGCCGCGGCAGTTCCGCCGTCAGCGCCCGGACCGGATCGGCGACACCGGCGCCGAGCTTCGGATCGGGAATGTCGGCCTGGCGGGCGGTGGCCTGGAGCAGCCGGCGCAGCGTCGCCGGGTCGGCGTCCGGGTGGCGCTCGAGGATGAGTGCGGCGATGCCGCTGACATGGGCCGCCGCCACAGAGGTGCCCGACGAAATCTGATAGCCGCCGCGCGGGGCCGGAAGGATGATCTCGACGCCGGGAGCGGCCACGGCCACGTGGTCGCCCTGGGTCGCAGCGTTGAACAGCCGGCCCTCGCGATCCGTCGCCGTCACGGCGATGACGTTGGGGTCGGCGGCGGGGAAGGCGATCGGCGCCTCCGGCCCGCCGTTGCCCATCGCGGCGATCATGGCGATGCGCCGGTCTGCCGCCACCTGGATGGCGCGGGCGATCATCGGATCGCGCGGCCCGGCGAAGCTCATGTTGATGACCTTGGCGCCGTTGCGGATGGCCCAGTCCATCGCCTTGACGATGTGGAAGCTCGTGCCGGTGGAGCCCTGGGTCTGGCCCGGCGCGAAGGCGCGCACGGCGAAGATGTCGGCGCCCGGCGACACGCCGAGGAGCTGGCGCTGGGCGACGATGGCGCCGGCCATGCCGGTGCCGTGCTCATGGGCGCGGAACTGGCCGCCCACCGCGTCGAAGCTTTGGGTGATGCGGCCGGCGAGTTCCGGATGGGCGGCGTCGACGCCGGAATCGATGACGGCGATGGCGACGCGCTGGCCGCGGGCGATCTGGTGTGCCTCCGACAGGCGCAGCGCCTCCACCACATATTGCAGCCGCTGGTCGCGGCCCGCCCGCATGGCATTGGCCGATTGCAGGCGGACGCGGAATTCCGGCCGCTCGAACACGTAGTTCGGCTGGATATAGGCGAAACCGACCGCCTGCTGCATGGCGCGAATGGCCGCCGGCACGGTCTGCCGGTTCGGCACCCGGTAACGGTGCATGACGGCGCCGACGACTTCCGCGGTCTCCCGCTGCAGGAGCCTCAGGTTGAAGCGGCGTTCCACCTGGCGGATGGCGTCACGCGGCGCGTCGGGCGCCATGATGAACAGCACCTCGCCGGCGACGAAGCGGCGCTCCTCGGCCGGCGGCAGGCCAGGAGGTTCGCCCGCGGCGCTACCCGCGCGCTCGTTGGCCCGCGCCTGCTCGATGATCGACAGGATGGCCGGCACCGCGATGGCCGCCGCTGCGGCGCCGATGATGGCATTGCGTCCGCCGCCGCCGCCGAAACCTCCGCCGCCGGGAAGCCCGGGGGGCAGGATGCCGCCGGGGCCGCCGGGAATGCCGCCGCCTCCCACAGCCGCGCCGATCATCGGGGCGATGACGCCGAGGGCGGCGGCCGCTCCGGCACCTTGATCCTGTTGCTGACCCTGCTGCCGGTCGCGGGCGTTGCGCCGCGCATTGGCCCGGCCGGGCTGTTGCTGCGGCTCGGCATGGCTGGGGGCCACGCCCATGATCGCGCCGAGCCCGCCGAGGGCCCCTGGAAGCCCGCCCGGCTGGGCGGCGGGGGCAGCCTGCTGGCCGCGACGGGTGGCGCGCGGCGCCTGTGACGTCGGCAGGCCACGCCGCTGCGCCGCTGCGCCCGGCCGGCCGCGATCGCTGCCCCGGCCGGCGTTCTGCGCCCCGCCGAGGGCCCGCAGACCGGCGCCGAGATCGAACTGCGCCGCGGCGCTGCGGACGTCGTATGCGACCAGCGTCGCCGTCCCGAACAGGGCGGCGACGAGGCCGGCGAGGACGCGGCTCTTGGGCGTGCGGGTGCTGGACATGGGATCCCTCGAGGCAGATCGGCAGCTTGCCTTAGGGCCGGTTTGTTTCCAACAGGCGCCGGCATGGTCCTCGAAATGTTGCCGGCCGCGGCGCCGCCGCGCTCACAGATAGGGCGGGGTGCAGGCGCTGACGACCTCGCACGGGACGTCGCCGGGATTGCGGAAGCGGTGCGGCCGCGTGCTGTCGAAGAGATAGGCCTCCCCCGCCTTGAGCACCCGCACCTCGTCGCCGACGGTCACCTCCAGCGTGCCGGACATGACGATCCCACCCTCGCGCGAATGGTGGGAGAGCATGTCGGCGCCGGTGTCGGCTCCCGGCTCGTAGCGCTCGTGCAGGATCTGCAGCTTGTGGGCATGGGCGTCGCCGATCTGCCGGAACACCATGCGCCCCGCGCCCTGCTGCATCGAGCCCGGCAGGATGGAGGTGAGATCGACCAGTTCTCCGGCTGCGAAGAACACCTTGTCGGCGCTCGGCCGCGGCGGCGTGAAGAAATCGACGAAACTGATGGCCAGCCCGTCCAGCACCTTGCGCAGCGAGGCGACGGAAGGGCTCGACTTGTTCTGCTCGATGGTGGCGATCAGCCCGTGCGGCACGCCGGCCCGCGCCGCGAGGTCGCGCTGCGACAGCCCCGCTCCGGTCCTCAGTTCCCGCAGGCGTGCTCCGACGTCGAAATCCACCGCGCATGCCTCCCCTTTGCTGCCGGGCCAACATAGTTGCCCTGCATTTTCCCGTCTGCTCAAAATTTTGAGCGAGCGCTACTGATCCGCCATCCGTCGTGGACCGAACCGGAGACCCGCCATGTCGAAGAACACCGCCCTTGCGACCCGTCAGCATGCGGCCGTGCCGCGCGGCGTCGGCACCAAGGGGATCTTTGCCACCCGCGCAGAGAACGCGACGCTGTGGGATGCGGACGGCAAGGAGTACATCGACTTTGCCGCCGGCATCGCCGTGGTCAACACCGGTCACCGCCACCCCGTCGTGATGGCCGCAGTGAAGGAGCAGCTTGAGTCCTTCACCCACACGAGCTTCAACGTGGCCCCTTACGAGAGCTACATCGCCCTTGCCGAGCGCCTGAACAAGCTGACCCCGGGCGACCACGCCAAGAAGACGCTCCTCGTCACCACCGGCGTCGAGGCGGTCGAGAACGCCGTGAAGGCGGCGCGCCACTTCACCGGCCGCTCGGTCATCGTCGCCTTCTCAGGCGCCTTCCACGGCCGCACGATGATGGGCATGGCCCTCACCGGCAAGGTGAACCCGTACAAGAAGGGCTTCGGCCCGATGCCGAACGACGTCTATCACGTCACCTTCCCCAAGACCTATCACGGCCTCGACACGGCAGCCGCCATGGCGAACCTGAGGCAGCTCTTCGCGTCCGATGTCGAGCCGGAGCGGGTCGCCGCCATCATCGTCGAGCCGGTCCAGGGCGAGGGCGGCTTCTACGTGGCTCCCTTCGATTTCCTGCGCGAGTTGCGGGCGGTCTGCGACCAGCACGGCATCCTCCTGATCGTCGACGAGATCCAGACCGGCATCGCCCGCACCGGCCGCATGTTCGCGATGGAGCACGCCGGTGTCGTTCCCGACATCGTCACCATGGCCAAGGGCCTCGGCGGCGGCTTCCCGCTCTCGGCCGTCACCGGCCGGGCCGACGTGATGGATTCCGCCCAGGTCGGCGGCCTCGGCGGCACCTATGCCGGCTCGCCGGTGGCTGTGGCAGCCGCCCATGCCGTTCTCGACGTCGTCGAGAAGGAGGACCTCTGCGCCCGCGCCGCGAAGATCGGCGACATGATGCAGTCGCGCCTCAAGGACATGGCCAAGCGCAACACGTTCAACTGCATCGGCGACGTGCGCGGCCTCGGCATGATGGTCGCCTTCGAACTGGTCAAGGACCGCGAGACCCGGGAGCCCGACGCAGCTCTCACCAGCGCCCTCATCGCCAAGGCGGAAGCCAGCGGCCTCATCCTGCTGTCCTGCGGGCCCGACGCCAACGTCATCCGCCTGCTGGCGCCGCTGACCATCCCCGAGGAGCAGGTGAAGAAGGGTCTCGACATCATCGAGCAGTCGCTCGCCGCCGTCGTCGCCGCCTGATCCCACCTGCCACGCGTCCGGGGCCGGCGCGGCTCCGGACCACGCCTTCCGACGCATTTTGCGCTGCCGACGTTAACCGGATGTTCTGGGCAGCGCCTTTACCTAAGGCTGTTGGCCTTGGGAGCGGCGTGTGGGCGTGGCGCGGAGTGAATTGGCCGTTCGGGTGGATCGCGGCCGCAGGACCATGTCGCGGCCCGGCGTCGATTACCGGGACATCGCGCTGGAATCAGTCGATCACGGCTTCTGCGTCTTCGATTCCAGCCTGACCATTCGCCTTTCCAACCGCCGCATGCTGGATCTGTTCGGCATGCCCGAGGAGGTCGCCAGCGTCGGCGCCTCCATGTACGGCCTGCTGCGCTACAGCGCCGAGCAGGATCGCCTCGACGGTGTTCCGCTGGAGCGGGCCTGGGCCGAGCGCCTCGCCCTGCTGGCGAAGGGCGAGCCCTTCTCGCGCCGGGAGCGCTTCGCCGACGGCCGCACCGTCCAGATCAGCTACCAGCCGGCTCCGGAAGGCTGCTGGGTGGCGATCCACCACGACATCACCGCCCAGCAACGGTTGGAGGACGAACTCAGGGCCCAGGCCACCATCTTCCGGGAGGCGCTCGAAAACATGTCGCACGCTCTGGCCGTCTTCGATGCGTCGAAGCGGCTCGTGGTCTGCAACAGCCGCTATCCCGCCATGTACGGCTTCCAGCCGGGAGAGGTCACGCCCGGCATCACCCTGAAGCAGATCTTCGCGCTAGGGCTGGAAAGGGGCATCTACGGCGGCGCCACGCTGGAAGAGCTCATAGACGAGGCCGACCGGAACATTGCCGCCGGGAAGGAGGTCGCCCGCCGCCGGCGGCTGCCCGATGGGCGCTGGATTCACACGCGGTCGCGGGCGACGCCTAACGGAGGCTGGGTCTTCACCGCCGAGGACTTCACCGAGCGGGAACTCGCCATCCAGGCTCTCAACGAGCAGCACCAGCGCTTCGACGCGGCACTCAACGCCATGCCGCAGGCGCTGTGCATGTTCGACGCGGACCACCGTCTCATCGTCTGCAACACCAATTACGTCACGCTCTTCCGCGCCGACCCGCAGGTGGTGAAGGCGGGCGTCAGCCTGCGCGAAATCTTCGAGCACGGCGTCCAGCTGGGGAGCTATCCCGGCATGACCGCTGACGACCTCGTTGCCCGGCGTCTCGAAGCGGTGGCCCGCGCCGACGGCAAGGCCTACGACCAGCCGATGACGGACGGCCGCATCATCGCCGTGTCCATCGAGGCCATGGAGGGTGGCGGCTGGCTCGGCATGTTCGAGGACGTCACAGACCGCCGCCGCGCAGAGCGCGAGCGGGCCCTGGCGGTGGCCGCCATGCTCGAGCAGAACATCCTGATGGACGCGACGCTGGAGAGCATGGCGCAGGGCCTCTGCGTTTACGACCGCGACTTCCGCATCGTCGTGCTCAACCGCCGCTACCGCGACATCTACGGACTCGGCCCGGACGAGGTGAGGCCCGGCATGACCATGCGGGAGGTCATCGGCCGCAGCGTCGCCAAGGGCGCCCACGTCGTCGGCAAGTCGGCCGACGAAATCTGCGACGATTTCGTCCGCACCCTCATCGAAAACCAGGAGCCCGTGCTCCAGCGTCACCTCGCCGACGGCCGCATCATCGCGGTCAGGGCCCAGCCCATGGCGAATGGAGGCTGGGTCGCCACCTTCGAGGACATCACCGCTCAGGAGCGTGCCGCCCTCGCGCTGCGCGAGCAGCACCGCCGCTTCGACGCGGCGCTCAACAACATGGCGCATGGTCTCTGCATGCTCGACGAGGACCTCGACCTCATCGTTTGCAACAGCCGATATCTCGACATGTACGGCATGTCGCCGGAGGTGGTGCGGCCCGGCGTCACCATGCGCACCATCGTCGAGCACAGCATCGCGCTGGGCAACTACACCGAGGCGACGCCCGACGAGCTGCTGCAGAGCTATTTCGAGCGGCTCAGGAACGGCGATTTCCTGTCGCACCGCCGGCTCGCGGACGGCCGCATCTTCAAGGTGCTCTACCATCCCATGCCCCACGGCGGCTGGGTGGCCATCCACGAGGACGTGACCGAGCGGCGCAAGGCCGAGGAGCACATCGTCCACCTCGCCCACCACGATTCGCTCACCGGCCTGCCGAACCGCGTGCTGTTCCGCCAGCGCATGACCGAGGGGCTCGAGGATGTCGGCCGCTCGGGTGCCCCGCTGGCGCTGCTCTGCCTCGACCTCGACCATTTCAAGTCGATCAACGACACGCTGGGCCATCCAGTCGGCGACGGTCTTCTGACCATGGTGGCGGAGCGGCTCGGGCAGGCGGTCGGCGCCGCCGGCACGATCGCCCGGCTGGGCGGCGACGAGTTCGCCATCCTGTTGCACCGCGCCGGCCGCGACGAGGCGGAGAGTCTGGCGCGCCGGCTCGTGCGCGACATGTCGGAGCCCTTCGTCGTCGAAGGACACTTGATCAATACGGGGATCAGTGTCGGCATCGCTCTCGCGCCGGAGGACGCCGCCACCGGCGACCACCTGATGAAGGCGGCCGATCTCGCCCTCTACCGCGCGAAGTCGGAAGGGCGGGCCATGTTCCGCTTCTTCGAGCCGCAGATGAGCGAGCGGCTGGAGGCGCGCCGTCATCTCGAGCTCGACCTGAGGCAGGCCCTACAGACCAACGAGTTCCACCTCGTCTTCCAGCCGCAAGTGGCCAGCGCCGACCTCGGCCTCGCTGGTTTCGAGGCGTTGATCCGCTGGAATCACGCCTTCCGCGGGGCCGTGCCGCCGGCCGATTTCATCCCCCTGGCCGAGGAGACCGGCCTGATCCGCACCCTCGGTGAATGGGTGCTGGTGGAGGCCTGTGCCGAGGCGGCCCGCTGGTCGGATTCGATCCAGGTCGCCGTCAACCTGTCGCCGATCCAGTTCAAGGACCGCTCGCTGGTGGCGACCGTCCGACGCGCCTTGGCCGAAAGCGGGCTCAGGCCCGGGCGCCTCGAACTGGAGATCACCGAGGCCGTTCTCCTCCAGCGCGACGACGTCACCATCGCCATGCTGCACGAGCTGCGCGCCCTCGGTGTGCGCATCGCCATGGACGATTTCGGCGTCGGCTATTCCTCGCTGAGCTACCTGCGCAGCTTCCCCTTCGACAAGATCAAGATCGACCGCTCGTTCGTCGGCGATCTCGGCCAGAGCCGCGACAACGTCGCCATCGTCAGAGCCATGGCCGATCTCGGCGCCAGCCTCGGCATCGAGACGACGGCCGAGGGGGTGGAGACCGAAGATCAGCTCGCCATCGTGCGCGGCTGCGGTTGCACCCACGTCCAGGGCTATCTCGTCAGCCCGCCCCGCCCGGCCGCCGAGCTGCCGGCGCTCATCGCCTCCCTCGCCGCCGGCCGCAGGGCCGGCTGAGGACGATCACAGGCCGGCGGGACGCTTGCCGGCCGCCCAGGCCGCGTGATCGACACGTTCGAGGCCGAAGACTTCCTGCTGGCGCGCGTAGAGATTGCCGAACAGGCGGCCCACCGGCCGGTAGCGCGCCATGTCGACGTTGAAGCGCTCATCCATGACGTCCTCGCGCACGTGGACGTGCAACACCCGGCCGATGAGGAGCTCGCGCTGCGGCCCGAAGTTCAGAGACAGTTCGCGCACGCATTCGAGAGCGGCCGGCGCCTCGGCTATCCGGGGCGGGCGCACCTTGTCCGACGCCGCCGTCGTCAGGCCGACGGCACTCACCTCCGACACCCCGGCGGGGAAATCGGTGGCGCAGGCGTTCATCGCATCCGCCAGGGGTTCGTCGACGAGGTTGACCACGAAATCGCCGGTCGCCGCGATGTTGCGTGTGGTGTCCTTCGGGGAATGGTCCGCCTTGTGCTGCAGGCCCAGCACCACGAGCGGCGGCGCCTCCGAGAAGACGTTGAAGAAGGAGAAGGGCGCCGCATTGACCACGCCCTCCGCGCTCATGGTGGAGACCAGCGCGATCGGCCGCGGCACGACCAGGGAGCAGAGGATCTTGTAGACCCGGTCATCGGCCAGGCTGTCGAGGGCAATGGATCGCATGGGTTCTATCCGATAGGGCGGCAGGGTCTCAGCTGGAATAGGGCGATCGCTCGACCCAGACCTCGACCTCCTTGGGACCGTTGCGCTCGAACACCAAGGTCAGCGGAAAGCGGTCCCGCACCTTCAGCGGCCGCGTCAAGGCTGTCAGCAGGATATGCGGGCCGTCGACGCGCATGCCGATGGGCCGGCGCGGGACGATGTCCCATCGCGCCGCCGGGGGCTGGCCGGCAACCGGGACGAAGTGGACCGCCTCCGCCGCCGGCGAGCGGGCCGAGATGAGAACGTCCGGCCTGTCTTGCACGACGGCCAGCGGCATGAAGGCGCGGGTGGTCGGCGCCTCGGAGGGCAGACACCAGGCGTGGCCGATCATCAGGTCGCCATGGCGATAGGAGTGGGCGAAGGCCTCGCCCGCGGCGAGCGCCGCGGGAAGGGCCAGGACCGTACGGCGGTTGAACCCGGACATCAGTGCCTCGGTGTCCCGTGGCCGTGGCCACCCGTAGGGCCGGGAGCCCCCACCGGGGCGACGCTGTAGTCGATGGTCACCGCCCCCGCCTTCTCGAACACCAGAGTGCCGCGCAGCGGCGCGCCGGTGCGGATCTGCTGCGCCAGGTCCATGAACATCATGTGGTAGCCGCCGGGCCGCAGCTCGACCGTCCCGCCTGCGGGAATCTCGATGCCGCCGCGCACCTCGCGCATGCGCATGACGCCGTCCACCGTCGCCATCTCGTGCACCTCGACGCGGGGGGCGCCGGGGAAGGTGCCGCCGACGAGGCGGTCCGCCGTCGCGCCGGTGTTGCGGATCACCATGAACCCGCCGGCGACCCGGGCTCCGCCGGGCGTCGCCCGCGTCCAGGGCGCCTCGACGACGATCGGCCCGGCGCGGAAGGTCGTGGCGCCGTGGGTCTGGGCCCAGGCGGGGGCAAGGGGAAGGATGGCGGCCGCAGCCGCGAGGAAAAGACGTCTGTTCATGGATCAGTGTCCCGTTGGAAGGATAGGGCGTGGCGGCGTCAGGCGACGGCCGGCGGCGCTCTCGGGGCATGATCGAAGGTAGGCCGGGGCGGGACCCGCTGGGCCTGCCGCACGCTCGTCGCGCCCGACGCGATCGCGACGCGGACCGGCCGCGCCCCGGCCGGCGGGGGAGTGGCGGCATCGCCGGATGGCACCACCCGGCAATGGTCGTCGCAGGACGCGGGATGTTCGGGAACGCCCTTGTCGGTCGCCGGGATGCAGAAGTCCGTCGGCACCGCGGCGCCGACGAGGCGGTGGGCTCGCGCCGCATGGGACAGCAGGCCCTCCGCCGGCGGGGCGAAGGCGAGCAGCAGGACGAGGGCGAGGCGCAGGTGGCGCATGGGGCCTTTTACGGGCCGCCGCCGTCCGGATCAATGCGGCAGAGCGGCGGCCGTCAGCGTCGCTGGGGCGGAGTCGCCGGCGCAGTCTGCGGCGCGGCCGGCGTCTGTCCCTGGACGACCGGTGCGGACTGTTTGCAGTCCGTCAGCCAGACGTCATAGACGGCGTGCTCGACACCGGAGAGGCCCGGGCTCGCGGCGAACATCCAGCCGCCGTAGATGCGGCGGACCTCGCCGGTGAGCGTCACCTCGTCCACCTCGACGAAGGAGGTGGTCTGCGGCGTCTCCGTCGGCGGCCGGGTGTAGCAGACCCGCGGCGTCACCTGGAGCGCACCGAACTGGACCGTCTCGTCGATGGCGACGTCGAAGCTGATGATGCGGCCGGTGATCTTGTCGAGGCCGGAGAAGACGGCCGTCGGATTGGAGATGCGCTGGCGCGGCGGCGCGATCACGGTCTCGTCGGGCGCGGGTGCCACGGTCTCGCCGGGCAGGGCCTGGCGCCGCTCGCGAGGCGCATCGGGCTGGGACGGCGGCGTGTCCGAGGGGGCTGCGGGTCGCGCAGGGCGAGGCGGGCGCGGCGCCGGGGCCGCCTGGCCGGGGGGCGGGGGGCGCTGCTGTGTCGTCGGCGGCGGGCCGAGCTGGAGCTGGGCGAAGGCGGGAGCGCCGGCGGGCGGAACCGCGGAGGGAGCGAGGACGGCGAGCCCCGTCAGCGCCGAAAGGATCCAAATCTTGTTCGCCAAGGCCTGTTCTAACGTCCCTGTTGCCGGGCCCGTGCCGCCTGGGCGGGGCCGGTCCGGCGTCCGGCGCTCACTATCGCCGCGAAAATGGCGGAACCGTGCCGCCCCGGCGGTCGGGCTGGGGCCTTACGGACCGGGCGTCCAGGCCTGGTAGTCGCCCGTCGCCTTCGGCCGGCGGCCGGCGGCGAGCGTGGAGCCCGGCGGCCGATAGGCTTCGGCGGTGCCGGTGCCGTTCGGCTTGTGCGGCTGCTGCCAGGGGCGGGGCTGATAGGAGCCCGCCGTCGGCGGCTCAGCGACGCGATGGTGCATCCAGCCGTACCAGCCGGGCGGAATGGCCGAGGCGTCCGCATAGCCGTTGTAGACGACCCAGCGCCGCTCGTGGCCGAGCGCCGGATCCTTGTCGAAGCGCGAGCGGTAATATTTGTTGCCGAATTCGTCCTCGCCGACGAACACGCCCACCCGCCAGATGGTGAACTGGGTCCCAAAGGTCTGGCTGTTCCACCAGGTGAAGAACTTGAGGAAGAAGGACTTCATCGCCTGCCCGCGCGCGCATGTCGATCAGACCGGTTCATGCCACCCGCCTCCCCGAATGTCCAGCAGGGACCGGCCGCCATGCAAAACGGCCGCCCCCTTGGGCGGCCGTTTCATCCCCTGTCGTCGCGGCGTCGTCAGATGTCGTCGCCTCCGAAATCGTCGTAGCCGCCGCCATCGTCATAGCCGGAGTCGTAACCGGCATGGTTATCGGCGTTGTAGTCGCCGTAGCCACCCTTCTCCGCGCTCTGCTCGCCGCCGCTCCCGTCACCGCCGGTGAAGCTGTCCTGCGGCGCCGACTTCTCCGCCGACTGCTGGGCGTCCGACGCCGGCGTGGAGGCCGACGGCGTCGAGGCCGGCGTGGCCGAGGCGGTGCGCGCGCCGCCACCCATCATGCTGGAAATCGCGCTGGCCGCCAGCATGCCGCCGGCGACGCCGACAGCCGCGGAGGCCGCCGTGGCGAGGAAACCGCCACCGCCGCCGCCCTGCTGGGCCGGCGCCGCCTGCTGACCCCACGGACCACCCGCGGGACCACCCGCCGGACCGCCCATGGGAGCGCCCATCGGCCGGCCCCAGGGACCGCCCGGCTGACCATAGCCGCCCTGCGGCGGGCCACCGAACTGGCCCTGCGGCGGGGCGCCGTAGCCCTGCGGCGGGCCGCCCTGCGGCTGACCGAAGCCGGGCGGGGGCGGCGCCATGCCGGTGTTGAGGGGACGGGGCGGCATCGGCGGCGGGGCCGCGGGCTTGGAGCCGAAGATGCTCGACAGGAAGCCGCCGCTCTGCTGCTGCTCGGCCTGGCGCTGCACCTGCTGGAGGTGCTGCTGCATCTGGTCGACCTGGCTCTGTAGGGACTGCACCTGGCCCTGGAGCTGCTCGTTCTGCTTCGACAGGTCGTTCAGGGCCTGGTCGGAGACATACATCGTCTGCAGCAGGGCATAGACCGCGCCCGGCTGCTGGACGAGACGCTCCTTGATGAAGGTATCGACCGCAGGGTCGCGCTGCTGGCTCTCCGCCGACTTCAGGCGGTCGAACAGTCCGGCGATGATATCGCGTTCCTGTTGGTTCATGGGGAAAGATCCTCCGGAAGAACGTTCGTGGCGGGTCGCCCCCGCGTCGCGCCTGTCTGGCATCGTCTCGTTGCGATCTGATGTCGCGCTGCCGAGCCGTGCCGTTGGGCTCCGGGAAGATGGTACATGCCTTTGCGGCGCGCCAGAGGCGGCCGGGGGGCGTGGCGGCAAGTCGCAGCCCCCCACGGCGCCCGGACGAGAAAAAGGCCGGGGCGAACCCCGGCCTTCGTGCAGATCGTCCGGCGGTGCGGACTTATTTGTAGGGCAGCTTCGACCACTGCAGGTCGACCGAGAGGGTCGCGACGACGCTGTGTCCGCACCAGTTAGACCGGCCCGACCCGGTGAACACGCCGCGGTAGTCGCCGGTGGTGGCGAAGCACTGCTGCGAGGTCAGGTTGGTGCCGTGATAGCGCAGGTCGAGGGTCAGGAAGTCCTTGTAGGTCCATGACACGCCGGCGTTCCAGTACACGTAGTCCTGGAGGTTGACGCCGCCGAGATAGCCGTAGGTGGTGCCGAGCCAGTAATGGCCGACGGCGCCGGAAATGGCGAAGTCGTTCGGGAGCTTGTACTTGGCGTTGACCTCGCCGTAGGTGCCGTAGGCGCCCGTGCCGAGCCAGTTCGGCGCGTAGTAGAGAGCGGCGCCGACGTTGAGCTGCGGGGTGATGTCGTAGCCGACCTTGCCGTAGAACTCGACGAAGTTGGAACGGTTGGCGGTCCAGATGCCGGCGAAGCCCGCCGGGGCCGGCGGCGACGTGGTGATGAACTGCGTCTCGTTGGGGTAGAGGTAGTACATCACGCCGAGGTCGAAGGTGGCGTCGCCGACCACCGGGCGGATGCCGGCATAGAGGTCGACCTCGCCGATCGGGCGATTCGGCAGCTTCGTGGTCCAGTACGCGGCGCCGGCGTAGAGCCAGCCATAGCGCGCCTCGCCGTAGACGTTGATGGCCGGGCCACGGGCCGACTGGGAGATGCCGCGGAAATTGTAGTCCGACATCACCTTGCCGCCGAAGGCGAAGTCGAAGGCCCAGGGGGCGGGGGCCGCGATCGGCGCCGGGGCCGCGACATCGGCTGCGAAAGCCTGGCTTCCCAACGTCGCGGCCAGAAGGCCCGTCAGCATCGTCTTGCGAAACATCTGCGTCTCCCGCCTGCGGGCACGTCTGGCGCGCCCAAATCACCACAAGTTCGTCACAATGACGTCACGCGGGGGCCACGCAGGACAAGACGAAAAAGCGGGCAAATACCCGTAATTTGCCCAAAGACGATGCAAACAATTCCAATGAAAAACCCCTGTGGCGCGATAGCCACAGGGGTTCTGTTAACGCCTCAGACCTTCGTCCTATGTCGAAGGGTCAGGCGAGCATGCGGTAGGCCGGCAAGGTGAGGAACTCCTCGAACTCTGCGGCAAGCGACAGCTTGGCGAAGAGGGCGATCGCCTCCGCGAATCGGCCCTTGTCGAAGGCCTCGGCTCCCACCTCGGCCTTCACCACCTCCATCTCCTCCTTCAGCGCCTTGTCGAAGAAGGCGGGCGTGCAGGCGATGCCGCCCTCGAGGGCGACGCCATAGGTGGTCCACTGCCAGATCTGGGCGCGCGAGATCTCCGCGGTCGCCGCGTCCTCCATGAGGTTGTAGATCGGCACCGCGCCGCGGCCGCGCAGCCAGGCCTCGATATACTGGACGCCGACGCGGATGTTCTCGCGATAGCCCGCCTCGGTTCGTGTGCCCTCGTGCACCTGGAGCAAGTCCTTCTGACCGACGGTGACGTCGTCGCGCTGGCGGGCCACCTGATTCGGCGCCGGCATCAGCCGGTCGAAGGCTTCCATTGCCACCGGCACGAGGTCCGGATGGGCGACCCAGGTGCCGTCGTGGCCGATGGTCGCTTCGCGCTCCTTGTCCGCCTTCACCTTGGCGAAGGCGGCCGCGTTGGCCTCCGGATTGTTCTTGATCGGAATCTGCGCCGCCATGCCGCCCATCGCGAAGGCACCGCGCTTGTGGCAGGTTTTCACCAGGAGCTCGGCATAGGCCTTCAGGAAGGCCTTGCTCATCACCACCTGACCGCGATCCGGCAGGACGTAGTTCTGGTTTCGGGCGAGTTTCTTGATGAAGGAGAAGATGTAGTCCCAGCGGCCGGCGTTGAGGCCCGCCATGTGATCCTTCAGCTCGAACAGGATCTCGTCCATCTCGAAGGCGGCCGGCAGGGTTTCGATCAGCACCGTCGCCTTGATCGTGCCTTTGGGGATGCCGAGCTTCTCCTGGGCGTGGACGAAGACGTCGTTCCACAGCCGCGCCTCGAGATGGCTCTCCATCTTCGGCAGGTAGAAGTACGGGCCGGACCCCTGCGCGAGCGCCGCCTTGGCGTTGTGGAAGACGTAGAGGCCGAAGTCGAACAGCGAGCCGGACATCTCCTCGCCGTCCACCTGGACATGCACCTCCGGCAGATGCCAGCCGCGCGGCCGCGGAATGATGACGGCGACCTTGTCCTTTACCGCATAGGACTTGCCGGAATTGGGGTCGGTGAAGGCGAGAGTGCCGGCCCAGCGATCCTTGAGATTGATCTGACCTTCGACCTGGTTGGCCCAGGTCGGGGAATTGGCGTCCTCGAAATCGGCCATGAAGCACTTGGCGCCGCAGTTCAGGGCGTTGATGACCATCTTGCGGTCGACCGGGCCGGTGATCTCCACGCGGCGGTCCTGCAGGTCGGCGGGGATCGGCGCCACCGTCCAGGCGCCGTCGCGGATGTGCTTCGTCTCGGGCAGGAAGTCGGGCAGGGCGCCGGCGTCGAACTGCTTCTGCCGTTCGGTACGCAGCTTGAGCAGACGCTTGCGCGTCTCATTGAAGGTGCGCTGCAGGTCGACCACGAAGGCGACCGCCTCGGGCGTGAGGATTTCCTCATAGCGCGGGCCGATGGCCCCCGTGATGGTGACGCCGGACATGCTCATGGCACCCTCCCTGGTTGGTGTGTTGTGCCGGAACGTTAACGCGACAGCGCCTTTGTCGAAATGGACGAAGGTGACGATCACTTGTTCCTCTGCGGAATGAATTCCCCGACTCCGTCACGGCATTCGGCCCCACCGCTGGATTTTCCACCTCGCGCCGTCTATGGCCCTGCCTCGCCTGCCGCAGCACCGAGATCCATGGCCGAGATCACCGCCGTCGACACCTATTCCTTCGTCCCCGACGATCTCAGGCTCGCCGAGCGCAGCCCGGGAATCTCGGCTTTCGTGCGCACCAAGAACGGGGCGGACTTCCTGCGCCAGACCATCCTCAGCCACGCGCCCTTCGTCGACGAGATCGTGGCTGTCTACAACCAGTGCACCGACGCGACCGAAGCGGTGCTGGCGGGCCTGCAGGACGAACTCGGGCCGGAGAAACTCAAGCTCTTCCACTACCTGCCGCGCGTCCACCCACCGGGCTCGCGGGATCATGCCGCCGAGCCCGGGCACTCCCCCCACAGCGTCGTCAACTATTCTAATTTCGCCCTGTCGCGGACCACCCGCGCGATCGTCGTGAAGCTCGACGACGATCACATCGCCTTCGAGCGCGGCCTGCGGCCGATGGTGGACCGGCTGCGCCGGGAGGGCCTGGCGCCCGGCCGCATGAACTGCTTCTCCGGCCTCAACCTCGTGCGCGAGGAAAATGGCGGGGTTGGCATCCATGCCGACACGCCCTTTTCCGGCAACGGCGACATCGGCTTCTTCGCGATGACCCCGGACGCCTATTTCGTGCATGATCGACGCTTCGAGGACTTCCGGAAATATCACTTCCGCCGCGTCTTCACCGGCTTCGCCTACTGGCACATGAAATATCTGAAGACCGGCCTCGGCTTCGCCAATTACGAGATCGATAGCGGCGGCAACAGGCGTTTCGCCAAGAAGGAGCGGCACTTCCACCGCCGCCGCGAGGTCACCACCATTCCCGAGCTGGCCGCCACCATGCCGCGCCTGCGCGCCTCGCTGATGCGGCTCGTCCCCTTCGACAAATGGGCGCTGATCGGCAATCGGGCGCTGGCCATGGCCGAGGGCGCGGTCACCGAGGCCGACCTCGCAGACCTCGTCGCCCGCTATGGGCTCGGCACCCTGTTGAACGGCGATGCGGCCGCCTGACATGCGAACGCCCGCGGGGATGATCCGCGGGCGTTCGGGCCTTCTCCCCGCAGGTCAGGCGACGGAGAGCCTGACGGCGAGATTGCCGCGCGTCGCCTCCGAATAGGGGCAGACGATATGGGCCTGCTGCACCAGGTCCTCGAGCACGGGTTTGTCGACGCCCGGAGCCGCGATCTGCAGCGCCACGTCCAGCCCGAAGCCCTTGCCGTCGTCGCGCGGGCCGATGCCGACCGCGGCCGACACCTTCGTTTCCGCGGGGAGGGCGACCTTGGCCTTGCCGGCGACGAACTTCAGCGCCCCGAGGAAACAGGCGGAATAGCCGGCGGCGAAGAGCTGCTCGGGATTGGTGCCTTGGCCGCCGCCACCGCCGAGTTCCTTCGGCGTGTCGAGCGTCACCGACAGGCGGCCGTCATCGCTGCCGGCCGAGCCGGTGCGGCCACCGGTGGCGGACCCATGGGCGGTGTAAAGGATGTTCATCGGATTATCTCCCTCGGGCGAGCGCCCCAGCGGCGCCAGCATTTAGATAGCGAAAAATTAGATTGCGTACAATAGATAACAGAAGCGCGATTGGACCTTGCGTCCGCGATGCGGGCGCGGGCAGATGGGTCGCACGGAGGGTGCCATGGCGACGAAGCAGCGACGGCCGAAGCTGGACGATCACCTGTGTTTCGCCATCTACGCGGCGGGTCATGCCTTCAACCGCGTTTACAAGCCACTGCTCGCCCGGCTCGGCCTGACCTACCCGCAGTACCTCGCCATGCTCGTGCTGTGGGAAGAGGAGGACGTGCCGCTCAAGGTCATCGGCGAGCGACTCGGCCTCGATTCCGGCACCCTGACGCCGCTCCTCAAGCGCCTGGAGAAGCTCGGCCTCGTCACCCGCACGCGCAATACCGCCGACGAGCGCTCGGTCCGCATCGGCCTCACCGCCGAGGGACGCGCGCTGCAGGACAGGGCGGCTGACATTCCCGCCGCGCTCGGTTGCGCCATGGGGCGCCCGCTGCCCGACATCGCCCGCCTCCGGCAGGAAATCGCGGCCCTGCGCGACGCGCTCAATGCGGCGGCGGAGGCCGGGGCGGGCGAATCCTGATGGATCGCCGCGCTGGCGGTGATCCGGCCGGTGGTATCGGCGTAAACGTCACAGCGACAGCCGGAGACGACGATGCCCATCACCGCCCTCTATGCCGCATTGCTCGCCCTGCTCTTCGTGGTTCTCTCGGTCCGTGTGATCGGTTTCCGCCGCGCGGTCCGCATCGGGCTCGGCGACGGCGGTGACACGGCCCTGCTGCGACGCGTCCGCGTCCACGCCAACTTCGCCGAATACGCACCCTTCTGCCTGGTCCTCATCGGGCTCGCCGAAAGCCTGAGGGCGCCGGCGCTGCTCCTGCACGCGCTGGGCGCTCTGCTTCTGGCGGCGCGGTTCAGCCACGCTTACGGCGTCTCGCGCCAGCCCGAGACCTTTTTCTTCCGGGTGGCCGGCATGGTGGGCACCCTGACGGTGATCGGCGTTGCGGCGGCGGTCTGTTTCTATTCCGCGGCCCGCAGCCTCGGCTGAAGCCTGGACACGCCTGCCTCGGCCAGCGCCTCCGGCAAGGGGCCGCCGGTCGCCCAGTCGATCAGCTCCACCGTGTGGACGATCGGCACGGGGCGGGCGTGGGTCTCGTAGCCCTTGGCGATTTGGGTGATGCAGCCGATGTTCCCCGCCGCCACCACGTCGGGCCGCGTCTTGTCGAGGTTCGCCACCTTCCGGTCGCGCAGCCGCGCGGCGATCTCGGGCTGCATGATGTTGTAGACGCCGGCCGAGCCGCAGCACAGGTGCCCCTCGGGGGGCTCCTTCACCGTGAAGCCCGCAGCCTTCAGCAGGTTTTTCGGCAGGTCCTTGATCTGCTGGCCGTGCTGCATGGAACAGGCGGAGTGATAGGTGACGAAGAGGCCGTTCGGCGCCGCCTCGGGAAGGCCGAGGGTCGTCAGATATTCCGTCACGTCCTTGGCGAGGGCCGAGACCCGCGCCGCCTTCTCCGCATAGGCCGGATCGTTGCGGAACATGAAGCCGTAATCCTTGATCGTCGTGCCGCAGCCGGAGGCGGTGATGACGATGGCGTCGAGGCCTTCGCCGTCCATCTCGGCGATCCAGGCGTCGATGGTGCGCTTCGCCTGCGCGTGGCTCTGGTCCTCGCGCCCCATGTGATGGACGAGGGCGCCGCAGCAGCCCTCGCCCTTGGCGAAGGCCACCTCGACGCCGAGGCGGGTCAGGAGGCGCACCGTCGCCTCGTTGATCGAGGGCTGCAGCACCGGCTGGGCGCAGCCCTGCAGCAGAACGACCCGGCCGCGCCGTGGTCCCTCCGCCGCATGGACGCCGCCGCGGTCGAGATGGGAGCGGGCGGGAAGCCTGTCGGGCGAGAGGCCGATCATCGCGCGCGTGCGCTTCATGAGGCCGACCCGCCCGGCGAGCGGCCCGATGGTCCTGCGCGACACGGCGACAGCCGCGCGACCCTTCCAGCGCAGCACAGAGACCACCGACAGCGCCTTCTTGGCGAGGAAGCCTCCGGCGAGCGCCAGCCGGAAGCGGCGCGGATAGGGCAGGATGTTGGCGAGCACCGCCCGCATCAGCCGATCCTGCCATGGCCGCTCATAGGTCTTCTCGATATGGGCGCGCGCGTGGTCGACCAGGTGCATGTAGTGCACGCCGGAGGGGCAGGTGGTCATGCAGGAGAGGCAGGAGAGGCAACGGTCGACGTGTTTCACCACTTCTTCCGTCGCCGGCTGGCCGGTCTCGAACATCTCCTTCATCAGGTAGATGCGTCCGCGTGGGGAATCGAGTTCGTCGCCCAGGAGCTGGTAGGTCGGGCAGGTCGCAGTGCAGAAGCCGCAATGGACGCAGGTGCGGAGGATCTTCTCCGACGTGGCGATCGCGGGATCGGCGAGCTGGGCGAGGCTGAAGTTCGTCTGCATGGCCTCAAACCCCCGGATACATGCGGCCGGGATTGAGCACCCCGTCCGGATCGAAGCTCGCCTTCATCTTGCGCTGGATCGCCATGAGGGGGCCGGCGGCTGGCGAGAACACGTCGACCGCGCCGCGCACCGTCTCCGGCGCTCGGACGAGCGTCGCGTAGCCGCCTGCGGCCTTGGCCGCGGCGTGGACGCGCCCTGCCCCTGCATCCCCCGTCGCCGCGACGCCCGCCCAGACGAGGCCGCCGCCCCAGTCCAGCATCAGGCGGGGCTCGAGCGGCGCCAGCCTGTCCGCGAGGGCTGGTGCGGCCGAGGGCGGCACGGAGATGCGCCACACCGCCGCGTCAGTTCCAGCGAAGGCGGCGGCGTCGCGGATATCCGCCCAGAGGCCGGCGGACGCGTCCGCCTCCAGGGTCTCGACGGCGCCGAAGGGTGCCAGCAGCTTCGACAGCGCGTCGGTGCGATAGGCGAGGGGCGCGGCAAAGCCCTCGATGCGGATGAGGGTGCGTGCGGTCTCGCCACCGGAAGCCGGCCAGTGCGCCGCGCCCGTCGGCTCGAAGGGCGAGCCGAGCGCCGCCGACAGCGCCGCCACCGCCTGCGGGACCGACAGGCCCGTCATGGCCAGCGTCCGCTCGCCTTCGGCCTTCGGCAGCACCTTGAAACAGACCTCGTGGAAGACCGCGAGCGTGCCGAAGGAGCCGGCCAGCGCCTTGACGAGGTCGAGCCCGGTGACGTTCTTCATGACCCGGCCGCCGGACTTCACGTCCTGGCCCAGGCCGTTGACGAATTTCAGCCCGATCATCGAGTCGCGGGCGGCCCCGAGATTGATCCGCGCCGGTCCTGACACGTTGGCCGAGGCGACTCCTCCCACCGTCGGCTCGCCGCTCGTCCCATAGAGGCGGCGGTGGTCCATGGGCTCGAAGGGCAGGCGCTGCCCCTTGGCCGCCAGCGCCTCCGTCACTTCCCGCAGCGGCGTGCCGGCTTTCGCCGCGATGACGAGTTCGGCCGGCTCGTAGAGCGTGATGCCGGAGAGCCTTTCCGTGGAGATGGTCGCAGCCGCCTGCACCGGCCGGCCGAGGCCGGCGCGCGTGCCGCCGCCCGCCACCGCAAGAGGCGTGCCGGTGCTGCGCGCCGCAGCAACGACGGCCGCCAGTTCCGCGGGAGAGGAGGGAATGTGGAGGGTCATGCCGCCTCGCGTGGGGCTTCGTCCCGCGGCGCATCCAGCGGAAACACCTTGGCCGGATTGAGGATCCATTTCGGGTCCAGCGCCGTCTTGATCCGGGTCTGCTGCAGCAGGTCCACCTCGGTGAACTGCTCGCGCATCAGGTCGCGCTTCTCGATGCCGACGCCGTGCTCGCCGGTGAGGCACCCGCCGAGCTGCACGCAGAGACGGAGGATGTCCTCGCCGGCATGCTCGGCCTTCACCTGCTCGGCGGGGTCGTTGACGTTGAACATGACGAGGGGGTGCAAGTTGCCGTCGCCCGCGTGGAAGACGTTGGCGACCCTGAGACCATAGCCCTTCACGATGCGGTCGATGCCCTCCAGCACGTCCGGCAGGCGGCCGGTCGGGATCGTCCCGTCCATGCAGATGTAGTCGGCGACCCGGCCGGTGGCACCGAAGGCCGACTTGCGGCCCTTCCAGATCGCCGCCGTCTCCATGGCCGACTTCGATTCCTTGACCACCGCCACGTCGTGGCGGCGGGCGATGTCGACGATGCGGACGAGCATCGCCTCCATTTCGGCGTCCGAGCCTTCCACCTCGATGATCAGCATGGCCTCGACGTCGAGAGGATAGCCGGCCTTGGCGAAGGCCTCGCAGATGTGGATCGCCTCGCGGTCCATGTACTCGATGGCGACGGGGATGATGCCGGCGCCGATGATGTCCGACACGGTCTGGCCGGCCTGGGCGATCTCGCGGAAGCCGAAGAGCACGGGCCGCGCGCCCTCCGCCTGCCTGAGGATGCGTACAGTCACCTCGGTGACGACGCCGAGCTGCCCCTCGGAGCCCACCAGCAGCCCGATCAGGTCGTAGCCCGGCGAGTCCAGTGCGCCGCCGCCGATCTCGACGATCTCGCCCTCCACCGTCACCAGCTTCAGGCCGAGGATGTTGTTGGCGGTGACGCCATATTTCAGGCAATGCGCGCCGCCGGAATTCATCGCCACATTGCCGGCGATGGTGCAGGCGAGCTGGCTCGATGGGTCGGGCGCATAGAAGAATCCGGCATGGGCCACCTCGCCGGAAATGGCGAGGTTGGTGATACCCGCCTCCACCCGCATGGTCCGGTCGGCGAAATTCACGTCGAGCACCCGGTTCATCTTGGCGACGCCGAGCACCACCGCGTCCTCCTGCGGGATCGAGCCGCCGCAGAGCGAGGTGCCGGCACCGCGCGCCACCACCGGCACGCCCTCGGCGTGACAGAAGGCCAGGATCGCAGCTACCTGCTCCGTCGTCTCCGGCAGCACCACCACCATGGGCAGGCGCCGGTAGGAGGTCAGCGCGTCGGTCTCGAAGGCGCGCCGCTCCTTCTCCTCGGTGATCACGCCCTCGCCGGGCACGATGGCCTTCAGCGCGGCGATGACGCGGTCGCGTTTCGCCAGCACGTCGACGCGCGGCGCGGGAAAGGCGATGGCCATGGCGTTCTCCCTCGTCCGGTTTCGGGCCCGAGACCCACCCGTCTGGAATGATTTCAAACGACTATACGCCGGTTCCCCTCTGGCGGAACGGTCCGGTTGCGGTCAAGATTGTTTCCCTGAAGGAAAGAATGGGAGCGAGCCTTTGACGCCGCTTGCCGATCTCGAGGTCTTTGCCCGCGTCGTGACCGCCGGCAGCATGTCCGCGGCGGGCCGGGAGATGGGCCTGTCGCCGGCGGTCATCTCCAAGCGCATCAAGCGGCTGGAGGAGCGGCTCGGCACCCGCCTGCTCCAGCGCACCACGCGGCAACTGTCCCTCACCGAGGCGGGGCAGGGCTATTACGAGCGCGTCGTCGCCATCCTCGCCTCCATCGACGAGGCGGAGAGCTTCGTCACCCGCCGCTCCAACCTCGCCCGCGGCACGCTGCGCGTTTCGGCGCCCACCTCCTTCGGGCGGCTGCACATCGCCCCGCACCTGCGCACCTTCCTCGGCGCCAATCCCGATCTCGTCGTCCATCTCGAGCTCTCCGACAGTTTCGTCGACATCGTCGCCGAGGGCTACGACGTCGCCATCCGCATCGGTGAACTGGACGATTCGTCCTTCGTCGCCCGGCGGCTCGCGCCCAACCACCGGCTGCTGGTGGCGACCCCCGGCTATCTCGCCGCGCGCGGACGGCCCGCTGATCTCAGCGACCTCGCCGACCACGCGCTCCTCGCCCACAATGCCGACACCTGGCGGCTGGAAGGGCCCGATGGTCTTCAGGTCGTGCGCCTGCACGGGCCGCTGCGCACCAATTCCTCCGAGGTGGTCCGCGAGGCGGTGCTGGCCGGGATCGGCATCGCCCTGCGCTCCACCTGGGACGTCGGGCCGGAGCTGCAGGACGGCCGGCTCGAGGTCGTGCTGCCGCAATGGCGCGCCTCGCGCCGGGTCGCCGTTCATGCCGTCTATCCCACCCGCCGCTTCCTGCCGCAGAAGGTCCGCGTCTTCGTCGACTGGCTGGCGGCGCTCTATGGACCGGTACCCTATTGGGACCGGGGGCTCGACCTTGCGGCGCGGGAAGGCTAGAGCCTTGGCCGACCCGCCCACCCGGAACACCGCATGACACGCGCCCTGTCCGATCTCGATCTTCGCCTGGCCGGCCTCTTGGCCGAGGCCGGCTTTGCGCGCGCCGAGCCGCCCCTGCTGATCGCCGCCGATCTGGTGCGTGACCTCGTCGGCGAGGCCCTGGCGCGCCGGCTGTTCCTCACCGGCGATGCCGAGGGCAACGAGCTTTGCCTGCGCCCTGACTATACGATCCCTGTCGTCCAGGCCCATCTCGAAGGGTCGCGCGCCGGCGAGGCTGCGGCCTATTCCTATCTCGGCCCCGTCTTCCGCCACCGTCCGGGCATGGCGGGCGAGTTCAACCAGGCCGGCATCGAACTCCTCGGCCGGGCCGACCGTGAGGCCGCCGAGGCCGAGGTCGTGGCCCTCGGCCTGAAGGGCGCGCGGCTCTACACGGAGGGGCCCCTCACTCTGGCGCTGGGCGATATCGGCATCTTCATGGCGCTGGTCGCCGCCCTCGATCTGCCGCCCGCCTGGCGGCGCCGCCTCGCCAAGGACTTTCGCCGCTCCGGCATGCTGGAGGGCGACCTGAAGCGCCTCGCCGAGCCCGCCCGCAACGGCTCCACCCATGCCGGCCTGCTCGCCGCGCTGGAAGGGTCGGATCCGAAGGCGGCCCGCGCTCTCGTCACCGACCTCCTGTCGATTGCCGGAATCACCACGGTCGGCGGACGATCCGCGGCTGACGTCGCCGAGCGCTTTCTCGAGCAGGCGGCGCTGGGCACGGGCGGCCTCAGTGCGGAGAAAGTGGCGGTGGTGCAGAAGCTTCTCGCCATCGACACCGACGCCGCTTCCGCCGAGGCCGCCATCCGCGACCTCGCCGCCGCCTCGGATCTCGCCATGGGCGATGCGATCGACCGGCTCGCGCGCCGCAACGCGCTGCTCGCTGCGGCCGGGATCGACCTCTCGGCCGCGCGCTTCTCCACCCGCTTCGGCCGCGACGTCGACTATTACACCGGCCTCGTCTTCGAGGTTCACGACGGATCGGGACGGGAGAGCCGGCCGCTGGTCGGCGGCGGCCGTTACGACCGTCTCACCGACATGATGACGGCCAAGATGGGCCTCGACATCAAGGTGCCGGCGGTCGGCTGCGCCTTCTGGGTGGAACGCCTCGCCGTGGCGGGAGGCCGCGCATGACCGACACGCCGCTCGTCTTCGCCATCCCCTCCAAGGGCCGCATCCTCGAATCGGCGCAGGGCTTTCTCGAGCGCGCCGGCCTGAAGCCGGTGCAGGGCCGCGGCGCCCGCGACTATCGCGGCACCATTCCCGGCCTCGATCAGGTGGAGGTCGCCTTCCTCTCCGCCTCCGACATCGCCCGCGAACTTGCGGCCGGTACGGTCCATCTCGGCCTCACCGGTCTCGACCTCATGCACGAGGCGACGCCGGAGCCTGAGGACCGGCTCGTCTCGCTCACCCCGCTCGGCTTCTCGCGCGCCGACGTCGTCGTCGCCGTGCCGCAGGCCTGGATCGACGTCGCCACCATGGCCGATCTCGACGACGTCGCCAGCCAGTACCGCGCCCGCCACCGCTCGCGCATGCGCGTCGCCACCAAATATCTGAACCTCACCCGCGCCTTCTTCGACCGCCACGGCATCGCCGATTACCGCATCGTGGAATCCGCGGGCGCGACGGAAGGGGCCCCGGCTGCCGGCGCCGCCGAGCTCATCGTCGACATCACCACGACGGGCGCAACCCTCGCGGCCAATGCGCTGAAGGTGCTTGACGACGGCGTCATCATGAAGTCGGAGGCTCATCTCGTTGCCTCGCGCACGGCGCCCTGGAGCGCCGGCGCGCTCGCCTCCGCGCGCGACATGCTCGACCGCATCGCCTCGCAGGCGCGCGCGCGCAAGGTGCGTGAGGTCCGCACCCGTTTCGCCGCCGCAGACGCCTCGCTGGTCGACGAGGCGCGGGCGCGGTTCGGCGTCGAGGCGCCCTTCGGCGGCCCCACCTCGTCCGGCATGCTGACGCTGCACTGCCCGCCCGCGGCGCTCTTCCCGCTCGCCCGCTTCCTGCGCGAGAGGGGTGCGGAGAACGTCTCCGTCACCGAGCTCGACTATGTCTTCTCGCGCGACAACCCGCTCTACGAGACCCTCGCGGCGGCGCTGGCCTGAAGCTCAGACCGCGTCGGTCGAGGTGACCACGAAGGTGTTGAGGTCGCCGTCCTCGTCGCGGATCGAGACATATTCGCCGATCTGGAAGGCATGGTCGCCGAAGCGGAAGCCGGCCTCGTCGTCGTCGGTCGCGCCGGGGTCGTAGTCGAAGGTCCAGGTCGCGCCCTTGGCGCCGCCCGGCTTGTGCACGAGGAGGCCGTGCTGGTCGTCCTCGCCCTGCCAGAAGCGCCGCACCTTGCACAGGTCGCGATGCTGCTTCCAGGCGGCGAGGTCGATGCGACCGGCCGCGTCGAGGGGCGCGACGAACTCGTAGCCGTGAAACTTCGATCCGTCCGGATAGCTCGGCGAGCGCGCCATGTTGAGGCGGATGCGGTGGAAGCCCCGGGGGAGAGTCGTCATCGTCGAAAACCTCTGGCTGTGACGCTCTCTTGATGCGCCGAGCCCCCGGTCGCTGCCTTGATCGGGGTCAACCGCCGCCGCGGCTCACGGCAATCCCAGGGCGCGCGCCGCCATCACCGCGCCCATGCCCGTCGCCAGCGCCACGATGTCCTTCCGGACCGCGACCATGGCGAGGGTGGCGGTGGCGATGCCGATCCAGGCGGAGAGGCCGCCGCGCATGGCGAGCGGCACGACGGTGGCGACGATGATGGCCCCCGGCAGCGCCTCCAGCGCCGCCCGCAGGAAGGGCGTCAGCGGCACCCGGCTCATGATCCAGTAGCCGGCGAAGCGCACGGCGTAGGTCGCCGCCGCCATGGCGAGAATGGCGGTGACGGGGCCGGCCCACTCAGTCCCGGTCACGGAAGGCTCCCGCCGCCAGCGATCCGGCGATGGCGCCGGTGATGATGAACCAGTAGCCGGAGACGAGCTGCGCGGTGACGACCGCGATGGCCGCGGCCACCGGCCAGGCGAGCCGGTCGCGCCTCAGGCGAAACAGGCCGACCGACATGGCTGTGAAGGTCAGCGGCATGACCATGTCGATGGCGAAACGCTTCGGGTCGGTCAGGAGATGGCCGAGCGCGTGGCCGGGAATGGTCGCCAGCGTCCAGATGATCCACATGAACAGCCCGGCACCGACGAAGACGCCCGCGTCCTGGCCGCCCTCGGCGTGATAGCGCGAGCCGATGACGAAATTGGCGTCCGTCAGGCCGGCGAGGCCGAGATGGATGGCGCCCGCCGGGCCCCGCGACAGCCAGGGCTGCAGCGAGGCGCCCATCAGCAGGAAGCGGAGGTTCACCGCCGTCGTCACCACCACGAGGGCGGCGATGGCCGAGAGCGAGAAGACCTCCGGCCAGAGCTGCAGGGCGAGGAGCTGCGAGGCGCCCGCATAGACCGAAAAGCTCATCAGAACCGCCTGGCCGAGGGTGAGGCCCTTCTCGGCCGACGCCGCACCCACGGCCGCGGCGAACACGAGGACCCCCGGCAGCATCGGCACGCTCAGCCGCGCCCCCTCGACCATGCCGGCGAGGGTGCAGGGAACGGGACGGGGAGAGGACGTGTGCGGTGCGTGCATGGGTCTTCGGCGGTTCGGACCTTTCTCCCGTTCCCCGGCAGGCGGGTCCAGCCCCTTCCGGTGCAGGGCGGGACCTCGCGGATCGCAGGGGTGAAAAGGGAACTTCAGGCGATGTCGAAGCGGGCGCCCGCGCTACCCGAGCGACTTGCGGAAGAAGAACTCCCAACTGGCGCTGGCGTCGGCGAGATAGCGCACCACCGGCTGGCGGACGAAGCCGAGCTTTTCATAGAAGCGGTGGCCGCGCAGGAAGCGGGTGTCGCTCCACAGCACGATCTCCCGGGCGCCGCCCCCGAGCAGGAAGGCCTCGCCCTCGCCGTAGAGCCGCTGGGCGAGCCCCGAGCCGCGCCGGGCGGCGCTCGCATAGACCTTGAACAGTTCGCCGCGTCCGCAGACGCCCGTCATCACCGCGGCGAGAGAGCCGACGAGCCGGCCCTCCTCCTCCGCGACGATCAGCAGGCCGCCCTGCCGGGCGTAGTGGCTGGCCGGAGCCTTCAGCTCGGGAAACTCCTCGTCGAGGAACAGGCAACCGGGATATTCGGCGAAGGTGGTTGCGATCAGGCCGGCGAGGGCCGGACCGTCGGCATCGGTGGCGGGGCGGAGGATCATGCGTGTCGGGGGCTGACGGTGGCGAGGGCGGTGGCAGGCTCGAGCGGCTGCGGCGTCCACTGCGCGCGCACCGGCAGGGCCGCGTCCAGCAGGCGTTGGTAGCGGCTGCGCGGCACCTCGACGGCGCCGAGCGTGGCGAGATGCGGGGTGACGAACTGGGTGTCGAGCAGGCGGAAGCCGTCGGTGGCGAGCCGCGCCACCAGATGGACGAGGGCCACCTTGGATGCGTCGGTCTCGCGGTGGAACATGCTCTCGCCGAAGAAGGCCCCGCCGAGACTGACGCCGTAGAGCCCGCCGACGAGTCGGCCATCGCGCCAGGCCTCGACCGTATGGCAATGTCCCATGCGGAAGAGCGCGCCGTAGAGCCGGCGGATGCGGGCGTTGATCCAGGTTGAGTGCCGTCCCTCGGCGGGAGCTGCGCAGCCGTCGATCACCGCGTCGAAGTCGTGGTCCATGCGGATCTCGAATCGCCCCGACTTCACCGTCCGTGCCAGACGTGACGACACCGTCAGCCCGTCGAGCGGAATGATGCCGCGTCGCTCCGGCTCGACCCAGTAGAGGCCGGGATCGTCGGCGCTCTCGGCCATTGGGAAGATGCCGCAGGCATAGGCCTTGAGCAGCACCTCTGGCGTGATGGTCTGGTCGATGTCGTCGCCGTGGCGTGTCATGGCGGCAGACTAACGGCGGCGCGGTCGTCCGGCCAGTCCGCGCGATCAGGCGAGCGTCTTCTCGAAAATGATCTGGCCGTCGTCAGTGCGGCCCGTCTGCTGCCAGCCCTGCCGTCGATAGAAGCGCTCGGCCCGCGTTCCCGTGCCGGTGGTGAGCCAGGCCTTGGTGTGGCCGGCCCGGGCGAGATGGTCGCAGGCGGCGGCGAGCAGCGGGCGGGCCATGCCGCGGCCCTCGCTCGCCGGGTCCATGAACAGGGCGAAGATCGAACCGTCGCGGGGGTCGGCCGAGGAGAAGCCGTGGATGCCGGCCGCGTCCTCGAACACCCAGAAGGCATCGCGGTCGATCAGGTAGTCGACGGCGTCGACGATCTTCTCCGGCCGGGACAGGACGTTCTCCCGGACGGCGAGACGGATCTCCGAGATGCGCGGCAGGTCGGCCCGGGTGGCGACCCGGATCACTGCTTCTCGATGCCGGCGACGCGCGCGGCCTCTTCCCATTTCACCGCCTCCGCATTGACGCGGGCGGCGAGTTCTTCCGGCGAGGAGGGGGCGATGACCATGCCGAGCCGGTCGGTGAGGGCCGCCTTCACCTCGGTGCTGGCGGCGGCATTGCGCACGGCCTCGTTGAGCTTCGTCACCACCTCGTCGGGGACGCCGGCGGGGGTGAACAGGCCGAACCAGGCGATGAGCTCGTAGCCCTTGGTGCCGGCCGCTTCGTCCACCGTCGGCAGGTCCGGCATCTGGGCGGTGCGCTGCTGCGAGGTGACCGCCAGGGCCCGCACGGTGCCGCCGCGCACCTGCGGCAGCATCACGCCGAGATCGGCGGTGAACAGGGTGACGCGGCCGGCGATGAGGTCCTGCATCGCGTTGGGGCCGCTGCGGTAGAAGACATGGGTCATCTTCATGCCGGTCATGGCCAGCAGCATCTCGGTGGAGACGCGTTGCGAAGAGGAGGCGGAGGCGAAGGTGAGGTCGGTGCGGGTCTTGGCGAGGTCGATGAGTTCGCGAAGCGTGCGCGCTGGCACCGAATTGGCGACCGCCACGATCAGCGGCACCGAGCACAGGAAGGACACCGGCTGGAAGTCCTTGTGCATGTCGAAGGGCACGTTGTTGAACAGCGCCGGTGCCGCGGCATTGGTGGAGTTGGTGCCGACGAGGATGGTGTAGCCGTCGTGCGCCGCCTTGGCGACGGCATCGGCGCCGATCATGCCGTTGGCGCCGGGGCGGTTCTCGATGACGATGGACTGGCCCAGCGTCTTCGACATCTGGTCGGCGAAGGTGCGGGCGACGATGTCTGTCGCGCTGCCTGCGGCGAAGGGAACGATCGCCCGGATGGGGCGGTTCGGATAGCTCTGGGCATCGGCCACGCGCGGCGCGAGAGCGAGGCCGCCTAGAACGAGGGCCGCGGCGGCGGCGAGGCGGGCCAGCGAGGGCGTGGCGCGGAACATGGGCATCTCCCGGTGGGCATGATCGGACGTCGGCTGCGCCCGTTTTTGCGGCGGCTATGTCTATCGGCTTTGTGGGCGAAGGCAAGCTGTCGAAACCGGAGAGGCGGGAGACTTGTCCTGCGCCTTGCGACCTCTCGCCCCCTCGCCGCGGCGAGCGTCGCTGCGCTAGAAGCGGCCATGGTCCGCTTGGCACTCCCGTTGCGTCTCATCGCCCGCGTCGCCGCATCGGCGGCCCTCGCCCTCGCGGTCTTCTCCTCACCCGGCGCAGGGCGGGAGCTGATGCCCCTCGACCTGACCGCGCCCGCAGCGCAGCCTCTGGTGGACAGGCTCCGCCAGGGCGGTCTCGTCCTGTTCTTCCGCCATGCCGATACGGCGGGCATGGCCTGCGACAGCTCCTTCCGGGTGGGCGACCGCGCCGGTCAGCGGAACATCTCGGAACGGGGTCGAGAGCAGTCCCGCCGCATCGGCGCCGCGCTGCGGAAACAGGGCATCCCGGTGGCCCGCCCGGTTCTCGCCGGGCCCGTCTTTCGCGCACGCGACACGGCGGAGGAGGCATTCGGTGCGGCGGCGGTGGAGGTGGTCGACGGCCTGACGGCCGACGACTTCGCCGGTTCCCGGCTCGATTGGGTTCTCGCCCAGCATCGGCTGCTGGTGCGCGAGCCCGTTCCGGCCGGCACCAACCGCGTCCTCGTCGGCCATCGCACGCCCGCCATCATGATCTTCGGCGAGACGGTCGGCGGCCGCGCCTTTCCCGAGGGTGCTGCCATCGTGATCGATCCGGCGCCGGCCCCGCATGTCCTCGGCATCATCATGCCGGCCCCCATCGCGGGGGCGGGGTTCCACGGCTGCTGACCGCGGCAGATAATATTTCGACAAATATCGAAATACCTGTTGACGCCGCTGCCCGACCTCGCCACTCTCGCGTCATGGACATCCTCACCCAAGCAAGCCGGCTGGAAGCCCTCGGTAATCCGACCCGCCTCGCGATCTATCGCGCCCTGGTCCGGGCCGGTCATGCGGGCACACCAGTCGGCAAGCTCCAGGAGGCCATTGGCATTCCCGCCTCGACGCTCTCCCATCATCTCTCGAAGCTCTGTGCCTGTGGCCTCGCCGGCCAGACCCGCGAGGGCACGGTGCTGCGCTGCCGGGCGCATTACGACGTGATGGACCAACTGGTCGGGTTCCTCGTCGCAGAGTGCTGCGTGGACGCGGCAGCGGCCTGCGCCAGCGAGGAATGCGACAGCCCGGCCTGTGGGTGACTCCAGCGGAAACGGCATCACTTCGGCCCAATATTTCGACAATTCTGGAAAAATAAAAGGAGATCACGATGAGCGATACCCCCTCCCTGCATGACTCCCTGCCCGTCGTGGTGATCGGGGCCGGCCCGGTGGGCCTCGCCGCCGCGGCGGAACTGGCGGAACGGCGGATCGCCTTCCGGATCCTCGAGGCGGCACCGGCCGCGGCCGGAGCTGTCTCAGCTTGGTCCCATGTCCGCCTCTTCTCGCCCTGGCGCTTCAACGTCAGCGAGGCGGCGGCACGCCTCCTCGGCCCCACGGGCTGGCAACGTCCGGCCGACGATGTCCACCCGACCGGCGGCGACCTGATCCGCGACTATCTCGCCCCGCTCGCCGCCCATCCCGCCCTCGCGCCCCATATCCTGTACGGCGCCGAGGTGGTCGCCGTGGCCCGGGCCGGGACCGACCGCGTCCGGGACGCCGGCCGCGAGGCGCTGCCCTTCCTGGTGCGCGTCCGCCGCGAGGGCGGCGAGACCGACATGCTCGCCCGCGCCGTCATCGACGCTTCAGGTACCTGGTCGCGGCCGAACCGCACCCTGTCGGGCGGGCTCGGCGCCCTCGGGGAGGATGATCCTGCCGTCGCCGCCCGCATCAGCTACGCCGTGCCCGACGTTTTCGGTGCGAAGCGCGCCCGCTTCGCCGGACGCCGCGTTGCCGTGCTCGGGGCCGGCCACTCCGCCATCGGCACGCTGCTCGACCTCGCCCGCCTCGCCGAGGAGGCGCCGGGCACAGCGATCCACTGGCTGCTCAGGGCCGACCGGGTGGAGAGCGCCTATCGCAGCGGTGAGAACGACCAGCTCGCCGAACGCGGCGCCCTGGCCTCGGACATGGCGGGTCTCGTCGCCACGGGGAGGGTTGCGGTGCGCACCGGCACGCGTATTGCGCTCCTCGCAGCCGAGGGCGGTAGCCTTGCTATCCATACCGATGCGGGCGGCCGATTGGACGTGGACGAACTGGTAGTGGCGACGGGCTTCCGGCCGGATCACGCCATCGCCGCGGAATTGCGGCTCGCCCTCGATCCGGCGCTGGAATGCCCGGCGGCGCTGGCCCCGCTCATCGACCCCAACCAGCATTCCTGCGGCACCGTTCGCCCGCACGGCCACGCCGTCCTCGCCCATCCCGATGCTGGCTATTTCATCGCCGGCATGAAGAGCTACGGCCGCGCCCCGACCTTCCTCATGGCCACCGGCTACGAGCAGGTCCGCTCCATCGTCGCCCATCTCGCCGGCGACGCGGTGGCGGCGGCCGACGTCCGTCTGGTCCTGCCGGAGACCGGCGTCTGCTCCACCGACCGGAAGAGCGAAGATGCCCCGGCGAGAGGCGGGGGCTGCTGTGGCGCCCGACCGGCGGCAGCCCGCGTGCTCGAAACGCAGGCCTGAGGCGCGGCGGCCCCGGATTGACCGGGGCCGTCTCCCGCTCTCAGGATTCCGGCATCATCATGCGCGCATCCTTCCCCTTCATCATCTCCGCCCTCGGCCTCACCCAGATCATCTCCTGGGGGACGATCTTCTACGGCATCTCCGTGCTGGCGAAGCCGATGATGGCCGAACTCGGCTGGAGCTTCACCTTCATCTTTGCCGGCTTCTCGCTGTCGCTGCTCGTCGGCGGCATCGTGTCCAAGCCGGTGGCACGCCTGATCCAGCGCCGCGGCGGGCGCTTCACGCTCACTCTCGGCTCGCTCGTCGGCGGGGCCGGGTTGCTGATGCTCTCGCAGGTGAATGATCCGGTCGTCTATATCGCTGCATGGATCGTGCTGGGACTCGCCTCCCGCCTGACGCTCTACGATGCCGCCTTCGCCACCCTGGTCGAGATCTACGGCATGCAAGCGCGCCGGCCGATTTCCGTCCTCACCCTCTTCGGCGGCCTCGCCTCCAGCATCTTCTGGCCGATCTGCCACTACGCCAACGAGGCCATCGGCTGGCGTGGCGCCTGGATGGTCTGCGCCCTCGCCGTTCTCGTGGTCTGCACGCCCCTGCACCTCATGCTTCCCCGCTTCGGCGTGCCCATCGGCGGCAGCGACGGCAACGGTGCTGCGGGGCCCGATCCCGAGCCTCTGGTGCCGGCGGACCGGCGCTCCTTCGCCGTGCTCATGCTCACCATCGCCATGGCGGCCAATTCCTTCATCACCACCGCCCTGTCGGTCCATCTCATCCCGGCCGTCGTCGCCATGGGCATGGGCGCGGCCATGGCGGTGTGGATCTCCTCGCTGCGCGGCGTCTTCCAGACGCTCGGGCGGCTCGCCGAAATCCTCTGGGGCCGCAACCTCGACCCCTTCCTCTTCGCCAATATCTCCACCGGCGTCATGGTGATCGCCTTCGTGCCGCTCGCCGTCGGCGGCGTCGGCGTACCCTATTTCTTCGCCTTCAACGTGCTCTTCGGCATCTCCGTCGGGCTCGCCACCATCGTGAAGGGCGCCGTGCCCCTCGTCCTCTTCGGCAAGCACGGCTATGCCGGCGTCCTCGCCTCCATCGCCACGCCCGGCCTCATCGTCACCGCCGCGGCGCCCACCGCCTATGCCGCCGTGCTCGACGCCTTCGGGCCGGTCTTCGGCTTCGTCCTGCTCTTCCTCGTTGCCCTCATCTCCTTCTCGGCGACGGTGGCCCTTGCGTGGAAGTTCCGTCGCGGCCCAGTCTGACCTAGGGGCAGGGCGATGATTCTGGAGTTCTGGCAGGGCGCGGGAGATCCGGTGCGCGGAGCGGCCGTTCTGGTCCGCGCGGCCGCGACCGCCTGCGCCCTCGGAGCCGCCGGGTCCGCCCTCTTTCTCGTCTTCATGAGCGAGCGTCTGACGGTCGAGGAGGCACGCGCCGCCCGGCGACGGCTCCTGCTCTTCGCACTCGGCGCTCTCTTTGCCGGAGCGGCGCTGTGGCCCTTTCGCGCCGCGGCCCTCACGGGTGTCACGGCGGGCATGGGCCGCTGGCCGATCTACACGGACATTGCCCGCTCGCCCTTTGGCGATGCCGCCTTCACCATGGCGGCGGGTGTCGCCCTGCTGCTCTTCGCGCGGGTTCGGACCGCCTGGGGCGCCGGGCTCGGCACGGCGGGGGCCCTCCTCGTCTGCATCGGCCTTGCCCTGGCGGGCCATGCCGGCGGCCACGCACGACGCCAGGAGGTCCTCGCGCTCTCCGTCGTCCATGCGATGGCCGCCGCCTTCTGGTTCGGCGGTCTGTTCTCTCTGCGCACCGTCGCAGGGCGGCGCGATCCGCGCTCGGCGGCGGAGGCCGTGCTCGCATGGTCGCGCCACGCCATGGTCTTCGCCGGCCTTGCCGTCGCCTCGGGCCTGGCGCTGGCCCTCGCCTTCGCCGGGCCGCCCACCCAGATGGTCCGGAGCGGCTACGGCTGGGTGGTGCTCGCCAAGAGCGGCCTGGTGGTGGCCATGGTGCTAGGCGCCCTCGCCAGCCGCTTCCGGCACGCGCGGCTGATGGAACGGGGGGACGTTCTGGCGGGGGACGCCCTGCGTAGCTCCTGCACCCGCCAGATCCTCTTCGCGCTTCTCATTCTCTATGCCGGCGCCGAACTCACGGCGGCCGACCTGCCGGCCGCGGCCACCCGCTGAGCCGGAGGTCGATGCCGAGGGGATGAGAGGCATGACTACCACCCGCGATCCTCGAGATGCCTACCGGCCGAACGTCGGTGTGGCGCTGTTCGACGCCCTCGGCCGGGTCCTGATCGCCCGCCGCATCGGCGACGACGGTCCCGAAGTCATCGCGCCGGGATACGAGTGGCAGATGCCCCAGGGCGGCGTCGACCCCGGCGAAACGGCCGAGGATGCGGCCCGGCGCGAGCTCTTCGAGGAGACCGGCGTTGTCTCGGCGGCGCTGCTCGGACAGTTGGATCGGGAGGTGAACTATGATTGGCCGCCCTATTACGGGCCACCCCACCGCCTCGCGCGCTGGCGCGGCCAGAGACAGGTCTGGTTCGCCTTCCGCTTCACCGGACAGGACAGCGAAATCGACGTGGCGCCGCCGGGCGCAGGCGCCGCAGCCGAATTCGATGCCTGGCGCTGGGAACGGCTCGCGGCGCTTCCGGCTCTCGTCGTCCCCTACAAGCGGCGGGTCTACGAGGCCGTCGCCGACGGTTTCGGCCGCTTCGCGCATCCCCTCCTTCGGCAGGAGTCCCCGTCCTTGCCGGTCCCGCCCCGATCATGATCTGGTCACGATGGCCGACGATGGTCGCGCCGCCTGCCGCATGCCGATGGACCCTTCCCGATGACCGATGCCGTGACCCGCGCTTTCGAGGCGCTCGAAGCCAACCGCCGGGCCATGATGGTGATGTCTCTGCCAGAGCTGTTCGGTGAGGATCCCCGCCGTTTCGAGCGCTTCTCGCTGAAGCTCGGTCCGCTGCTGATGGACTTCTCGAAGACGCGCGTCGCCACCTCGACCATGCGTCTGCTCGTCGACCTGGCCAAGGCCGCCGGCGTCGAGGAGAAGCGCGACGCCATGTTCGCCGGCGAGCGCATCAACGTCACGGAGAACCGCGCGGTGCTGCACGTGGCACTGCGCAACCTCTCCGGCGCTCCCATGATGTGCGACGGTCGCGATGTCATGCCGGAGGTCGCCGCCGAACGCGAGCGCTGCTTCGCCTTCGCCGAGGCGGTCCGCACCGGTGCGCTGCGCGGGGCCACGGGCAAGCGCTTCACCACCATCGTCAACATCGGCATCGGCGGCTCGGATCTCGGCCCCGCCATGGCCGCCGAGGCGCTCTCCCCCTACATCCGCCGCGGCCTGTCCGTGCGCTTCGTCTCCAATGTCGACGGCGCCCACATCGCCGACACGCTGAGGGGCCTCGACCCAGCCCGCACGCTCTTCGTGGTGGTCTCCAAGACCTTCACCACCGTCGAGACCATGACCAATGCCCAGACGGCGCGGAATTGGGTGGCGCAGGCGCTGGGCGAGGATGCCGTCGGCGCCCATTTCGCCGCGGTCTCAACCAATCTCGCCGCGGTCAACGCCTTCGGCATCGCCGAGGCTGCCATGTTCCGCTTCTGGGACTGGGTGGGCGGGCGCTATTCCGTCTGGTCGGCCGTCGGCCTGTCGCTGATGATCGCCGTCGGGCCGCGGCATTTCACGGCCTTCCTGGCGGGGGCCGAGCGCGTCGACCAGCACTTCCGCACGGCGCCGCTGAAGCGCAACATGCCGGTGATCATGGGCCTTCTCGGCCTCTGGCACCGCAACGTCTGGTCCTATGCCAGCCACGCCGTGCTGCCCTACGACCAGAGGCTCGCCCGCCTGCCCGCCCACCTCCAGCAGCTCGACATGGAGAGCCTCGGCAAGGGCGTGACCATGGAAGGCAAGGCGGTGACGCGACCGACCGGTCCCATCATCTGGGGCGAGCCCGGCACCAACGGCCAGCACGCCTTCTTCCAGCTCCTGCACCAGGGCACCGAGATCGTCCCCTGCGACTTTCTCGTCGCCGCCTCGCCGCACGAGCGCGGCCGTCGGCACCACGACCTGCTGATCGCCAACTGCCTCGCCCAGAGCAAGGCGATGATGAAGGGCCGCAGCTTCGAGGAGGCGCGCGACCAGCTCATCGCCCGCGGCATGAGCCGGGCTGAGGCCGAGCGCCTGGCCCCGCACCGGGTCTTCCCCGGCGACAGGCCGTCGACGACCTTCCTCTACCGCAAGCTTGACCCGGCGACCCTCGGCATGATCGTCGCCCTCTACGAGCACAAGGTCTTCGTCATGGCCGCCGTCCTCGGCATCAACGCCTTCGACCAGTGGGGCGTCGAGCTCGGCAAGGAATTGGCCACGGTGCTCGAGCCCCTGGTCGCCGGCCCCGGCGGCGCCGAGGAGGGGCTGGATTCCTCAACCGCAGGGCTGCTCGCGCAGTTGAGGAAGCTGAGGGTGTGAGGCGACGACAGGCGCCTGCGTCACCGACACGCCGGTTCCGTCATGGCCGGGCTCGGCCTGGCCATCCACGACTTCGACCCGAGATTTCAGGACAATTCGTGGATGCCCGGGACGAGTCAGGGCATGACGCCGGAGGAGGCGAACGGCTCGGCGTCCCGCCCTTCGACGCGGCCCCTTACGCCGCCGGCCCCACCGTCACCGGGGTGTAGTCCTGGAACCAGTTGCGCGCCTGCACGAAGCCCTTCACCCGGGCGGACAGGCCGCGCGGATTGAGGTCGTGGACCACGAACAGCGCCGCGGCGTCGTCGACCAGCAGGGCGTGGAGCTTGCCCATGGCCTCGTTCTGCGCCGCCGGCTCGAAGGCCTCCCGCATCACCTTGATCTGGGCGTCGACCGCCGGATTGTTGTACCAGCCCCAGTTGACGCCGCGCGGAGCGGTCAGGGTCGAATCGTAGATCACCCAGCCGGTGGTCGGGTCGATGGAGGGGATCGCGATGTTGAGCGCGTGGAAGCCCTTCTGCTGGTCGGTGCGGGTGCCGCCGCGCAGCATGTTGATGATGGTGGTGAAGTCCACCACCTCGAATTTCACGTCGATCCAGATCTCCTTGAGGTTCTCCTGGATCATCTCGTTCATCGGCAGCGGCACCATCTGGCCGCCGCCGCCCGACGCGATGACCGAGACGACCTCCAGCCGCTTGGTGGGTCCATAGCCGGCTTCCGTCATCAGTTTCTTCGCCGCCGCCACGTCGTAGCGGATGTCGAAGCTCGGCTTGCCGAACCACGGGTCGCCGGGCAGCACCTTGCCCTTGGCGGGCAGGGCCGTGCCGGAGAGGAGCTGCACCATGCTGTCGCGGTCGATGGCGAGGTTGGCCGCCCGCCGCACCCTGACGTCGGCGAAGGGCGTGCCGGGATTGACGTTGAGGCGCCAGGCCCAGATGTGCGGATATGAGTTCTGGATCACCTGCATGCCCGCCGCCTTCAGCGAGGGGATGGCGTCGGGGGGCAGGGTCTCGGCGATGTCGATGGTGCCGGCGCGCAGCGCGGCGATGCGGGCATTGCCGTCCGGAATCGGCAGCAGCACGGTGCGGGCCGTCTTCGGCACGCGCCCCTTGTCCCAATAGACGGTGTTCGCCTCTAGCTCGACCCGCTCGCGGGGCGTCACCGACACCACCTTGTAGGGGCCGGTGCCGGCCGGGCGCTGGGTGAATTTCTGCCAGTCGCCACCGAGTTCGGCGAGACGCGCGGGGCTGACGAACCACAGATAGGCGAGCTGGTAGGGCAGCATGCCGTCGACGACGTTGGTGGTCACCGCGATAGTCTTCGCGTCGATCTTGGCGTAGCCGGCTATCGATGACAGGCGCGAACGCACGAGGCCGACGCGCGGCTGGTGGAACTGCGGCGCGTCGGACTTGAAGATGGAATCGAAGTTCCAGATCGCGGCGTCGGCGTCGAAGGGCGTTCCGTCGTGGAAGGTCACGCCCTCGCGCAGCGTGATGATCCAGCGCTGCTTGTTGGCCGGGTCGACCTCCCACTTCGTCGCGAGGCCGGGGGTGAGGCCGGAGGGCTGGTCGGCCTTCGACATGTCCCAGTTCACAAGGGCGTCGAAGACCATGTAGGCGCCGAAGCGAAGGCCCTCGAAGCCGCCCTCGGGCCCGCCCCACATGCGCGGGACGTCCGACAGCGAGATGCCGATGCGCAGGGGCCCGCCGTTCGCCTGGGCGCGGGCGAGGTCGGGGACCGCCGCGGCGCCGGCCAGGGCGGCGCCGGCCTTCAGCACGGTGCGGCGGGAAAAGGCACTGGTCGAAGAGGACTTGCGCGGCATGACGGCCTCCGGGTTCGCTCACCTAGAGACCGTGCATACAATTCATGTGCCAGCCGGCAGTATGCGCTATCTATCTGCGAGAGCGAGTGAAACGGCGGATGTGCCGTTGTCGCCGGGTGGATTCGGAAGCGGCAGTCTGCCTCCCCTCAAGGCAACAACCGCCGCTGGCGCAGCCGCGGGCAGTTAGCGCCCGAGGGGTTCGCCGACGCCCACCCGCTCGGTGATCAGGCCGTAATGCTCGGTCCGGCGGTGGCGCTTGAAGTCGAAGATCGTCTCCTTGCCGAAGACGGTGTCGTCGAGATCGCAGGCATGAACGAGCACGCCGTCGTCCTCGTGCGGCAGCTCGCCGACGATCTTGCCGTTGGGATCGACGATCAGCGTGCCGCCCATCAGGTGGTTGCCGTCCTCGGTGCCGGCCTTGGCGACCGCCACAACCCAGGTGGCGTTCTGATAGGCGCCGGCCTGGCAGGACAGGCGGTGATGGAACAGCCGGTCCTCCATGCCCTCGCCGGCGCGCTGCGAATTGACCGAAGGCGTGTTGAAGCCGAGCACCACCATCTCGACGCCCTGCAGGCCCATGACGCGGTAGGTCTCCGGCCAGCGGCGATCGTTGCAGATGGCCATGCCAATGAGTCCGCCCGCGAAGCGCCAGACCGGAAAGCCGGTGTCGCCCGGTTCGAAATAGCGCTTCTCCAGGTGCTGGTGGGTGCGGCCGGTATCGAACTCCACATGGCCGGGCAGGTGGGTCTTGCGGTACTTGCCGACGATGGTGCCGGCCTTGTCGACGAGGATCGAGGTGTTGAAATGGTGCCCGTCGGGGGTCAGCTCGGCATAGCCGAAGCTCATCGCCATCCCCAGCGCCCTGGCCTTGTCGAAGAGCGGCTGCGTCGCCGCATTGGGCATGGACGACTCGAACCAGTGGTCCATCTTCGTCCGGTCCTCTTCGTACCAGCGCGGGAAGAAGGTGGTCAGCGCCAGCTCCGGATAGACGATGAAGGTCGCGCCCTTGGCCTTCGCCTCCTCCATCAGCGTGATCATGCGGGCGACGACGCTCTCGCGGCTCTCGGCCTTCTGGATGGGGCCGAGCTGCGCTGCGGCGACGGTGACGATGCGGGCCATGACGGTCTCCTGACGACTTAATGTCCGAGCCGGTGCTCGAGCCGGCTGACGAGCCGGACGACGGGCCACAGGACGATGAGATAGAGGAAGGCGGCGAGGACGATGGGGGAGGTGTTGTAGGTGACGCTGCGCGCCATGTCGGCGGCGTAGAGGAGCTCGGTGAAGGAGACGACCGAGGCGATGGAGGTGAGCTTGATCACCTCCACCGTGTTCGAGACGAGGTCAGGCAGCACGTTGCGGCTCGCCTGAGGCAGCACGACGTGGCGATAGGTCTGCAGCCAGGTCAGCCCCGTCGAGCGCGCCGCCTCCCACTGCCCCTTGCCTACCGATTCGATGCCGGCCCGGAAGATCTCGCCGTAGAAGGATGAGGCGTTGAGCAGGAAGGCGATGCACACCGCGGTGAACGGGGTCATGCGGATGCCGGCGAAGGGCAGGCCCGAATAGATGACGATCAGCAGCACCAGCGGCGGAACGGCGCGGAAGAAGTCGACATAGGCCTTGGTGATGAGGCGCAGCGCCCGCGCGTGCGAGATCGAGCCGGTTGCCACCACGAGGCCGCCGGCGAGGCCGAGCGGGATCACCGCGAGGCAGAGCAGCAGGGTCATCTGCGCGCCGCCGAAAATGATCGGCCAGGCCTGCCGCATGATGTCGAAGTTGAGGAACTGGAAGAGGAAGATCTCCATCACGCCCTCTTCCAGGCGAAGCGGCGCTCGATCCACGAGCCCAGCGCCACCACCGGCACGAAGATGACCACATAGGCGACGGCCGCCATCATCAGGGGCGTGGCGTTGCCCGACAGCGACATGGCCGAGGTGCCCTGGTTCATGATCTCGCCGACGCCGATCACCGTGCCGAGGGCGGTGTTCTTGGTCACCGCGATGGTGCGGTTGGTCAGCGGCGGCACGCAGATGCGGATCGCCTGCGGCAGGATCACCGAGGTCATGGTCTGCCAGTGGGAGAGGCCGGTGGAGCGCGCCGCCTCCCATTGTCCCTTGCGCACCGAGACGATGCCAGACCAGAAGATCTCCTCGGCGAAGGCCGCGAGCACCAGCGACAGGACCAGCCAGAGCACGGCGAAGCCGGAAATGTTGATGCCGAGATTGGGCAGGCCGAAATAGACGATGAGGATGGCGACCAGCGGCGGCAGGGCGCGGAACATGTCGACGAAGACGATGATCGGCGCATTGGCGAGGCGCGACCGGTAGCTGCGGATCACCGCCAGGGCGAGCCCGAGGGCGAGGCCCGTGATCACCACCGCCACGGCGATCTCAAGCGTCACCGCGATGCCGGAGAGGATGTCGGGCCAGTAGCGGGCGATCAGCTCCGGCTTGAGGAAGGCGTCCTGAAAGCGCTCGAGGCCGGTCATGAGAGTTTCGCGCCGCTGGAGGTCACCGCGACAGCTCCCCGACGAAATCGCGCGTGCGCGGATGTTGAGGGTTGCCGAAGATCTCGGCCGGCGTGCCCTGTTCGAGGATCTCGCCCTCCGCCATGAAGACGATGCGGTCGGCGGCGTCGCGCGCGAAGCGCATCTCGTGGCTGACGACGACCATGGTCATGCCGGCGGCCTTCAGGTCGCGCATGACGCCGAGAACGGCGCCGACGAGTTCTGGATCGAGGGCCGAGGTCGGCTCGTCGAAGAGCATGATCTTCGGCTCCAACGCCAGGGCGCGGGCGATCGCCACGCGCTGCTGCTGGCCGCCGGAGAGTTCGGACGGATAGCTCGGCGCCTTTTCCTTCAGGCCGACGCGGTCGAGCGCGGCGAGGCCGATGGCTTCGGCCTCATCCCGGCTCTTGCCGAGCACCTTGCGCAAGGCGAGCGTCACGTTTCCGAGCGCCGTCATGTGCGGGTAGAGGTTGAAGGCCTGGAACACCATGCCGATCTGCCGGCGCATGGCGTTGATGTCGGTGCCGGGCGCCATCAGGTCGACCCCGTCCACCACCACCTGGCCCGCCGTCGGCTCCTCCAGCCGGTTGCAGCAGCGCAGCATGGTGGATTTGCCGGAGCCCGAGGGCCCGATGATGAAGACCAGCTCCCGCGCGGCGACGGAAAAGTCGATGCCGCGCAGGATTTCGGTGGTGCCGAAGCTTTTTCTCAGGCCCCGGACGTCGAGCAGTGCGGACATCAGCAGCGCGGCTCGCGGGCCGTCGCGTCATAGCCCGGCAGGCCGGGAACGCCCGAGCCAGGGAAGATCGTGGCGGCGGCCGAATCCGGGCGCGGCGCGATGCCGAACCACTTCTCGAAGATCTTGGCCATGGTGCCGTCCTTCTTGATGCACTCGATGGCGTTCTCGACCATGTCGCGGGTGGCGGTGTCGCCGTTGCGCGCCGGCACGGCCCAGACGAGGCCGGTCTTGTGCAGGTAGTCGAGCTTGATCTGCGGATTGTTCTTCACCGCGAAGGCGGCGACCGTCTCGGCCGTCACGTTGGCGACGGCGCGACCGGCGATCACCGCCTGCACGGCGTCGGTCTGCGTGCCGAAGGCCTCCACGCGCCAGCCGACGCTCGCCTCCATCGACTTCGCCCAGCTCTCATAGGCCGAGCCGCGGTTGACCGAGACGACCTTGCCACGCATCGAGGCGAGGTCGGTGATGGGGGCATCGCCCCGGCGGGTGATCAGGCGGAAGTCGGTGTCGAGATAGCCCTCGGTGAAGAGCATGCTCGTGGCGCGCTCCGGCGTTGCCGTCACCGGCGCCATGACGAAGTCGTAGGTGCCGGCATTGAGCGCCGGGATGATGCCGGAGAACTGCGTCGAGGTGATCTCGATCGGCCGGCCGAGCCGCTTGCCGATCTCGTTGGCGAGGTCGACGTTGAAGCCCTGGATGCCGCCCCCCGCGAGGTTCGGGAAGGCGTGCGGGGCGAAGGTGCCGTCGACCGCGGTCTTGATCGGCGCCTGCGCCAGGGCTTGTCCGGTCATGAGCGCCGCGAGGCCGGCGGCGACGAGAATGGTGCGGAGCATGGTGGAAACCCTCTGTTCGGACACCGCTCTGTCGGCGGCAGGCGGCAACGTAACCACGCGGAAATCGGCACCTCAATATCATTGACGATGAATAATCGGCAGAAGCATATAATGTGCAATTATACTGCCCGGTCCCTGGGCACGAGGACCCGACGATGCTTAACCTGCGCCAGTTGGAGATCTTCCGGGAGGTGATCCGCTGCCAGACGACGGTCGGCGCCGCCGAGGCGCTCGCCATCTCCCAGCCGGCCGTGTCCAACGCCATCAAGCAGATCGAGGCGCAGCTCGGCCTTCCCCTCTTCGATCGCATCGGCAACCGCCTCGTGCCGACTGCCGAGGCGCAGGAGGTGATGCGCGGCTCCGAGCCGATCTTCTCGCTCTACCGCGCCTTCTCGCAGAAGCTGAAGGACCTGCGCGACACCCGCACCGGCAGTCTGCGCGTGCTCTCCACCCCCGCCCTCGCCAACGCCCTGGTGCCGCGGGCGCTGAAGGCCTTCCTCGCCACGCGCCCCGACATGCACGTCTTCTTCGACGTGCGCCGCACGCCGGGCGTCGTCGAGGGCGTTGAGACCGGCTTCGTCGATCTCGGCTTCTCGCTGTCGCCGCAGCCGCGGCCGGGCATCGAGGCGACCGCCATCTGCACCGGCCAGATGGTCTGTGTCTGCCCGCCCGACCATCCGCTCGCCGATCGCTCGGAAATTTCCGCCGCCGACCTCGCCGCCTATCCCCTCATCGGCTTCGAGCCGGGGACGCCGCTCGGTTTTGCCCTGGCCCAGGGCTTCTGGACGCCGGCCCTGCAGGAGCGGGTCATGGTCGAGACGCGCTACAGCGGCACGGCCTGCCTCCTCGCCGAAAGCGGCGTCGGCGTCGCGGTGGTCGATTCCTTCGCCGTGGTCGGCGGCCGCTACGATCTCGTCTTCCGTCCGCTCAGCCCGCGCGTGCCGATCCAGGCCTACGCGCTGACGGCGCGCGGCCAGCCGCCGAAGCGCGTGGTGCGCGCCTTCCTCAAGGAGGTGGAGGCGAGCGCGGTGCGCTTCGCCGACCCGTTCGGATCGCACCCGTGACCGGCCGGGCATGGAAGCCTTGCGGCCGCCGGCTTTGACCGGCACCCTCGATCCGTGGCATCGCCAGCGTCGAAACGCTCTCCCCTGACGAGGAAACAGCCATGAAGGCGAACGGAACCGACCTCACCACCGCCAGCGGCGTTTATGTGATCGCGGCGACGCCGTTTCACGACGACGGCCGCATCGACGAGAAGTCGACGGATTCGATGGTCGATTTCTACCGCGCCTGCGGCGCCGACGGCCTCACCATCCTCGGCGTCATGGGCGAGGCGCCGAAGCTCGCCGCCGAGGAATCGGTCGCCATCTCCAAGCAGATCATCAAGCGCGCAGGCCCCTCCATGCCGGTCATCGTCGGCGTCTCGGCCCCGGGCTTCGCGGCCATGCGCTCGCTCGCCCGCACCGTGATGGACGCGGGTGCCGCCGGCGTCATGATCGCCCCGCCCAACACGCTGCGCACCGACGACCAGATCGTCGGCTACTACAAGCAGGCGGTGGATGCGATCGGCGACGACGTGCCCTTCTGCATCCAGGACTTCCCCATCACCTTCTCGGTGGTGATGAGCCCGAAAGTCATCCGCTCAATCATCCAGGAGCTCCCCTCCTGCGTCATGCTGAAGCACGAGGACTGGCCGGGCCTCGAGAAGATCTCGACCCTGCGCGGCTTCGAGGCCGACGGCTCCATGCGCCACGTCTCCATCCTCTGCGGCAATGGCGGCCTCTTCCTCGACTTCGAGTGCGAGCGCGGCGCCGACGGCGCCATGACCGGCTACGCCTTCCCCGACATGCTGGTGGACGTGGTCCGGCTGCAAAAGGCCGGCAAGCGTGACGCCGCCCATGACCTCTTCGACGCCCACCTGCCGCTGATCCGCTACGAGCAGCAGCCGGGCGCCGGCCTCGCCGTGCGCAAATATCTGCTGAAGAAGCGCGGCGTCATCGCCTCCGACGCCCAGCGCAAGCCGAGCGCCCCGCTCTCGGCCAAGGCGCGCGCCGAGGTGGATTACCTCTTCGACCGCCTGTCGAAGCTCGACGCCCGCGCCAAGGCGGCGTGAGCCGGCAAACGGATTGGACGCTCAGTCTGCGAGGGCCGCCGGGACACCGGCGGCCCTTTGCCTTTGCGTTCTGCAGCGCGCGCCAGCTTGTTGCGGACGGCCGCCGCTGCGACAATGAGCGCATCATGGCCGACCCGATCCCCGTCACCTCCTCCATCGCCCTGAACCCCGACGACATCACCGTCACGTTCGTCCGCGCCTCCGGGCCGGGCGGCCAGAACGTCAACAAGGTGTCGACCGCCTGCGAGTTGCGCTTCAACCTCGCGGCCTCCGACCTGCGGCCCGACATCAAGGAGCGGCTCGTGCCGCTGGCGGGCTCGCGGCTGACGAAAGACGGCGTCATCGTCATCCAGGCCGACCGCTTCCGCTCTCAGGACATGAACCGCGAGGATGCACTCTCGCGGCTGATCGAGATCGTGGCCAAGGCGGCCGTGCGCCCCAAGCGCCGGATCGCGACGAAGCCGACCCGCGCCTCGAAGGAGCGGCGGCTGGAGGGCAAGCAGAAGCGCTCCGGCGTGAAGAAGATGCGCCAGGGCAAGCCGGGAATGGACTGAGGCTCGGCAATTGCCGACGGCCCCCCACCCCTGACCCCTCCCCTCCGCAAGCGGGGGGAGGGGAACAGAGCCCCTCCCCAGCGCGGGGCCGCAAAGGGCTCCCGTTCCTCGAATGCGCACCATCCCCTCCCCCCGCTTGCGGAGGGGAGGGGTCAGGGGTGGGGGGATCATAAGAAACTGGAACGTCAGCTGGCGGCCCGGATCCGTGCCGCGACGGCTCCCTCACACCAGCCCCGCGGCTGTCGCGATCCTGAACTGGCCGGCGAAGGCCGCCGACGCCGGCGCCGTCTCATGGGCGATTCCCAGCACGTCCAGCGCCGCCCCGTAGCGCGCCGCCAGCGCTTCGCCGCCGACGATCACCACCGGTCCGTCGACGTCCGGGGCGAAGCTCCGCGCCTCGGCGATCTCCGTGCCGATCATGAGGCCCGACAGCCGCTCCGCCGTCTCGCTCGCCGGGAAATCGCCCATCAGGCTTCCCGCCCTCTGGCGGAACAGCTTGCCGAGCAGGCCGGCGCCGCCCTCCGCCGCGCCGATGGCCACTCCCGCTGCGAAGGCCGTCGGAGAGGGCGTCCAGTCGGCCGTGGTCAGCTTCAGCACGGTATGGTCCTTCAGCGCGGCGAAGGCGTCACCCGTCATGGCCGAGCGGAAGGCGGTGATCCGGCCGTCGGCGATCCTGACCCATTTGGAATGGGTGCCGGGCATCACCGCCAGCCTGAGGCCTGCGAGGCCCAGCCCGGCAATCTGCGTCTCTTCGCCGCGCATCACGTCCGGCGCCCCGTCGGGGTTGCGATACGAGAGGCCGGTGACGAAGGCGATGTGGCGTCCCCTCGCGGTCGTCAGCGCGGTCAGCGCGCCGGCCAGATCGTCCGGCCCGGCCGGGCAGGCGAGGTAGGGCGTCTCCACCCAGCCCGTGCGGCTCGTCACCATCCCCGAGGCGATGACCGGCAGGCCGCAGGACGGATCCCAGCGGCCGATGGCGCGCTCCAGCACGGTTTCGAAATCGCGATCGGTCACGGAGAGGAGGCCGTCGCGGCCTGACCCGTGATCGAGGATCGCACCGTCCCGATCCATCAGTGCGGCGCGAAAGGAGGTGGTGCCCCAGTCCACGCCGATCATCCTGGCGTCGGTCATCTCGTCACCTCTCCGCATCGTCGTCTCGCCACCCTGCACCGACGCACAAGACCTGTCCCCTTGCATGCATGGGCAGCCTCGCTTTAATCGCCGTCCGCACGATCACCAAGCCCGCCATTCTCCAGCGCAGATGTCTCCCATGTCCCATGACCTCGCCGTCGCCCGCGCCGCGACCCTCCGTCCGATCGCCGCGGTGGCGGAGGCGGCCGGCATCCCCGTCGAGGCGCTGGAGCCCTACGGCAAGCACATCGCCAAGCTCGACGCCGGCTATCTCGCCGGGCTGAAGGACAGGCCGGACGGCAAGCTGGTTCTCGTCACCGCCATCAACCCGACGCCCGCCGGCGAGGGCAAGACGACCACCACGGTCGGCCTCGGCGACGGCCTCAACCGCATCGGCAAGCGCACGGTCATCGCCCTGCGCGAACCCTCGCTCGGGCCGGTCTTCGGCACCAAGGGCGGCGCGACCGGCGGCGGGAGGGCGCAGGTCCTGCCCATGGAGGCGATCAACCTCCACTTCACCGGCGATTTCCATGCCATCACCTCGGCGCACAACCTGCTCGCCGCCCTCGTCGACAACCATGTCTACTGGGGCAATGCGCTCGGCATCGACACCCGCCGCATCGTCTGGCGCCGCGTGCTCGACATGAACGACCGGGCCCTGCGCGCCATCGTCAACGGTCTCGGGGGCGGCGGCAACGGCTTCGCCCGCGAGGACGGCTTCGACATCACGGTGGCCTCCGAGGTCATGGCCTGCTTCTGCCTCGCCGACGACCTCGCCGACCTCGAGGCGCGGCTCGCCCGCATCGTCGTCGCCTATACGCGTGAGAAGAAGCCGGTGACCGCCGGCCAGCTCAACGCCGCCGGAGCCATGACGGCGCTGCTGAAGGACGCCATCAAGCCCAACCTGGTCCAGACCATCGAGGGCTCGCCCGCCCTCATTCACGGCGGCCCCTTCGCCAACATCGCCCATGGCTGCAACTCGGTCATCGCCACGCGCACCGCCCTCAAGCTCGGCGACTATGTGGTGACGGAGGCCGGCTTCGGCGCCGATCTCGGGGCCGAGAAGTTCTTCGACATCAAGTGCCGCAAGGCGGGCCTGAAGCCGGATGCGGCCGTCATCGTCGCCACGGTGCGGGCGCTGAAGATGAACGGCGGCGTCGCCAAGGCCGATCTGGCCCGTGAGAACCTGGAGGCGCTCCGCGCCGGCATCGTCAATCTCGGCCGCCACGTCGAGAACGTCCGTGCCTTCGGCGTGCCGGTCGTCGTTGCCATCAACCACTTCACCACCGACACCGAGGCCGAGCACCGGCTGATCGCCGACATCTGCCGCGACGAGTTCGGCGTGGAAGCCGTCCAGTGCCGCCACTGGGCGGAGGGTGCAGCGGGGGCCGAGGAGCTCGCCCGCAAGGTCGTGGCGCTCTGCGAGGGCGGCACCGCGCACTTCCAGCCGATCTACGCCGACGGCCTGTCGCTGCAGGGCAAGATCCTCTCCATCGCCACCCGCATCTACCGCGCCGACGACATCGCCGTCGCGCCGAAGGCCGCCGCCGACCTCAAGGCCTTCGAGGCCGCGGGCTACGGCCATCTCCCGGTCTGCATGGCGAAGACGCAGTACTCGTTCTCCGCCGACCCGGCTCTGCTCGGCGCACCGACCGGCCATACCGTGCCTGTGCGCGAGGTCAGGCTCGCCGCCGGCGCCGGTTTCGTGGTGGCGATCTGCGGGGAGATCATGACCATGCCGGGTCTGCCCAAGCTCCCCGCCGCCGAGGCGATCCACGTGAGCGAAGAGGGGCTGATCGAGGGGCTGTTCTGACGCGTCGCGGCAGATCCTGGCACAAGCAATGCCCCACCCGCACCCTCCCCTTTGCAAGGGGAGGGGGACCACCATGTCCCGCAATTATTGCAGCGGTTGGGCCTGGCCCAAGCGTTCGGTTGAGGCCGCGAGGCCAGAGTCTCCCTCTCCTTGCAAAGGGGAGGGTGCGGGTGGGGCATTCCTGGCCGTCTAACCAGAGCTCGGGTGCCAGACCGGCGCAAAATCCTCGCGCAGCACGGCGACGATGACAGGCGGTGTGAGGACCTTCACCGGTCCTGACGGGAGCGACACCCCAGCCCCATAGCCGCCGAACGACCAGGCCAGGGCCTTCCCGCACCTCAGCGCGAATGCTTCTCCTGACACCGCGATCATCGTCCCGTCCGGCAGGTCCGACGCCTCCGCCCGCCACGTCCGCTTCGCCCGCCCGTCGAGCCGCTCCTCGTGCAGCACCACGTCCATCTCCGGCGCCTTGGGCGGCGCTGGGAGCCCCTTCGCCGTGGCCCAGGCGGTAGCGAAGCGGGTCGCGTCCGCCCGCCGGCATTCGAAGCAGGGGCGGTGCCCTGCGGCCAGCGCCGTCACCTCGTCGAGGAAGAAGAGCTCGGTATAGCCACGGCCCATCAGGGGCGCGCGCCGCCGGCCCTTGAACGACAGCACGCAGCAGATCCACTGCCGCGAGGCCCAGGGACGCGGGCCGATGGTGCGGTCGTCGCGATGGAATCGGCCGCCGCGATTGCCGAGGAAGAGACCGCGCTCCGGCACCGTCGCGATGGATCCGAAAGGATCGACGCGGTTCGGCAGCGGCATGGGCGAGAACTCAGAACCTTGCGTCGGCGGAGGGCGTGTTGCGCTGCCCGCCGAAGATGCTGTCGAAGAAGTTCGGCTGGGGCGGCGGCGGGGCCTGCTGCACCTGCGGTGCGATGTCGACCGGCGGCTGCGCCGGCCGCGGCGCCGGCCTGACGACGCGCTGCGGCGGCGCGCCCGGCGCGTCCCATCCGTAGATGTCGTCGCGGAACTGCACCGTGCCGTCGGGCGCCGACCAGCCGGTGAGATAGACCCAGGCGACCGGCACGGCCTGCTGCAGCCTGATGTCGCGGCGCTGCGTCTGCGTCATGCCCTCCACCACCTGCTCCTTGGTGAAGCCTTGCGGGGCGAGCAGCCAGGTGACGAAGTCGGAGACGTCGGCGACGCGCACGCAGCCCGACGACAGCGAACGGCTGTCCGACTGGAAGAGCCCGCGCGACGGCGTGTCGTGCATGAACACGGCTTCCGTGTTCGGCATGTCGATGCGCACCCGCCCGAGCGAATTGCCGGCACCGGGGTCCTGCCTGAGCGTGTAGTTCACCGCCCGCTCTGTCGACCAGTCGATGGCGGCGGGGCTGACCTCGTTGCCGGAGCGGTCGAGGATGCGCACCCGCATGTTGGCGAGGGTCGCCGGGTTGCGGCGCATGCGCGGGATGATGTCGCGTTTGATGATGGACGTCGGGATCGTCCAGGTCGGGTTGAAGTTCACCACCGTCAGGCGGCTCTCGACCATCGGCGAGGCATGGGCCTTCTTGCCGACGATGACGACGTGGCGCCGGCGGACGACGTCGCCCTCGACGGCCTCGG